>NZ_JBVIRY010000025.1:0-146124 GCF_055575795.1 Kitasatospora sp. NPDC034023 | reverse complement strand
GGTTACATTCCGAACCCGGAAGCTAAGCCTTACAGCGCCGATGGTACTGCAGGGGGGACCCTGTGGGAGAGTAGGACGCCGCCGAACAATCATTCCAAAAAGCCCCCTTCCCATCCGGGAGGGGGGCTTTTTGCGTTACCCTCTGCCAATGCAGAACCTGACCCTGACCTGGCAGTCCGCCGGGGGCGCCGCCGCCGGTCTCTACGCCGGCGCGTACGTCGCGTCGAGGGTTCGGAAGCCGTCCCTGTCGGCGTTGCTGCGGGAGGCCGGCACGCTGCTGGCGTTGTTCGCGCTCTGGCAGTTGGTCGGGCACCTGTCGGTGATGAGCGCGGACCATGCGGTGGACCGGGCGAGCTGGATCCACCACACCGAGCAGGTGATCGGGTTGCCCGACGAGGCCTCCTGGCAGTCGGCGGTCACGCCGTACCCGGTGCTGGTGCGGCTGGCGAACTACTACTACGCGGTCATGCACTTCGCGGTGATGCTGGGTGTCCTGCTCTGGGTGTTCGTGCGGCACCGCGAGTGGTACGCGTGGGTGCGGAACACGGTGGTGATCACGACCGCGGTCTGTCTGCTGGTGCAGTTCATCCCGGTGGCGCCGCCGCGGATGCTGCCGGGGAGCGGTTTCGTCGACGTGGCCGCGGAGTACGGGCAGTCGGTGTACGGGGGCGCGGTCGGCGGGGTGGTGGTGGCCGACCAACTGTCGGCGATGCCCTCGGTGCACGTCGCCTGGTGTGTGCTGGCCGCGGTCGCGGTGGTCCGGGTGTCGCGCAGTTCGCTGCGGTGGGTCATGGTGCTGCACCCGGTGCTGACGATCGCGGTGGTCGTCGTGACGGCCAATCACTTCTGGGCGGACGGGATCGTCGCCGTCGTGATCCTCCTCCTCGCGTACGCCGTGCTGGCGTTGGCGGCACGCCGACGGGGTCGGGTCTCCGTCTCGACGGAGACCCGACCCCGCAGTACCGCCGAGGAGCGGTGGGAACAGGTCGGTTGAGCCGTCAGCGGCTCACTTGACCGGCAGGGCGAGCTTTCCCCAGGATCCGTTGCTCAGCGCCGAGGTGGCCCAGTACCAGGCGGCGAGCCCGGAGGCGGCCGCGATCCAGCCGGCGAGCTTGGCCAGGCCGCTGTGGCCACCGAAGGTGGCGATGGCGGTGAGCAGCAGGGAGAGCGTCATCAGGCCGTAGACGGTGCGGCTGAGCAGGCCCGCGCCCCAACTGGCCGCGGTGAGGGTGAGGGCGAGCAGGGCCCACAGGAGCAGGAAGAGACCGGCGGCGTTTTTGCCGGCCCCGCCGGCCGCCGACCAGGTCGCCCAGAAGGCGCCGAGGCTGGTGAACGCGGTGCCGGTGAAGCCCTCGCCGCCGCGGAGCTGCCAGAGGCCCGCGATGAAGAGGGTGACGCCGCCGAGCAGGTGGGCGAGGTGGGCGGCGTCCCCGATGCCGGCGCCGTGCAGGATGCCGGTGGAGAGCAGACCGTAGGCGAGTAGTGTCAGGCCGAGGGCGAGGTAGCCGAGGTTACCCGCGTCGGCTCCGGTGGAGCGGGCGTTCGTTGCCCCGGTAGCGTCGTTGCTCACCGGAGGCTCCTTTCACTCTGGGCGCGCGCAGGGCGCAGTGACGCTGTGGTGTCGTTCGATGGGTGGATGCGCGCGACCGCGCCGAGGGCGCACGGCTGTGAGCGTGCGCGGGCTGCGGTCAGAAGTGATGGGCCAGCGGAGAGCCCGCTGGTCACGTCCCCGCCGGGTGGATTCCCGGTGAGATCGGTTTACCCGACCTTGGACGCTTGTACCCTTGTGAATATAACAATTTGTGACTGCGTCAGCTGTGGAACGCTCACGGCTGGCGCTGGTTGGGCACCCGCAGGGTCAGGATCGCCATGTCGTCGGACGGCGGCTCGGGGGCGAAGCGTTCGACCGCGCGCTGGACGCGGGCCGCGACGGCGCCGGCGGTCAGACCGGTGCAGCCGGTGAGCACCTCGGCGAGGCCGTCGTCGCCCAGCATCCGCCGGCCCTCGCGGCGTTCGGTGACGCCGTCGGTGACGCACAGCAGGACCTCGCCGGGGGCGAGCACCAGGTGCTCGGCGGTCAGGTCGAGGTCGTCCATGACGCCGAGTAGCGGCTGCGGAGTGGCGGCGCGGTCGACCCGGCCGTCGGTGCGCAGCCGTAGCGGCAGCGGGTGGCCGGCGCAGACCAGGGAGAGCTCGGTGCTGCCGTCCGGGCGGGGCGTCAGCTCGCCGTAGAGCAGGGTGAGGAAGCGGCTGCGCGAACCCTCGTCCAGGATGGCCGCGTTGAGGCGGCGGAGCACCTGCGGGGCGTCCAGGCCCTCGCGGGCGAGCAGCCGCAGCGAGTGCCGGGCCAGGCCGGTGACCGAGGCGGCTTCGGGGCCGGTGCCGCAGACGTCGCCGATGGCGAAGCCGTAGGTGCCCTCGCGGATGGTGAACAGGTCGTAGAAGTCCCCGCCGACCTCGTTGCCCTCGCCGGCGGCCTGGTAGTAGACGTCCACCTCGACGCCCGGGATCTCGGGCAGGTCGGGCGGGAGGAGGCTGCGCTGCAGGGCCTGGCTGGTGGCGGTGCGCTCGGAGTAGAGCCGGGAGTTGTCGAGGGCGAGGGCGGCGCGGCGGGAGAGGTCCTCGGCGAGTTCGAGGATCTCCTGGCGGAACCGGACACCGGCCGGGACGCCGAGGGCCAGCAGGCCGATGACGCGGTTGCGGGCGGTCAGCGCGATGACGACGGTCTCGCCGAGCAGGCCGGCGAGTTCGGGGCTGTCGGTGAGGCCGCCGGCCTCGGCGGTCTTGGCGGGCGCCGTCCAGAAGCGGACGCCGTGGCTGGGGCCGGCCTCGGGGACGGGGGTCTTGTCGAGCAGGTCGCGCAGTGGGTCGATGCGGTCCTCGTCCTCGTGCAGGACGAAGGCGAGCCGGGCCGGGGAGGTGTGGTCGGCGGTGGTGTAGAGGGCGCACCAGGAGGCCAGGGTGGGGACGGCCATCTGGGCCATCAGCGCGAGGGTCTGTTCGTGTTCGAGGGTTCCGGCCAGCAGGTCGGAGGCCTCGACCAGGAAGGAGAGCGAACCGCGGCGCAGCCGTTCGAGCTCGGTCAGCCGGGTGCTCTCGACGGCCAGGGCGACCCGGTCGGCGGCGAACTGCAGGCGCAGCGCGTCCTCGTTGTCGTAGCGGCCGGGTGCGGTGGCGGCGATGCCGAGCGAGCCGATCAGGCGGCCCTCGACCTTGAGCGGGACGGTGAGCAGGGAGCGCATGCCGCTGTCGGAGAGCAGGGGCAGGCCGGTGGGACGGGCGGTGAGGTCCTCGTGGACGGAGGGCAGCCGGGCGGAGTCGTAGCGGTTGCCGGTCTCGATCGGGAAACGGTTGTGCCGGCGGTGTCCGGAGGTGAGGCCGGTGGCGGCGCGGACCTCGAACTCGGTCTCGTCGTCGGTGGTGAGCAGCAGGTACGCGGCGTCGCCGTCGAGCAGGTCGCGGGCGCGTTCGACGGTGCGCTGCAGCAGGGTGTCGAGGTCGTCGGTGGCGACCGGGCCTGCCATCAGGTCGAGGCGGGGGCCGGCCGGGTCGGGGCGCTCGCCGGGCAGGGCGCGGGCGGGGGAGCGCAGGACGGCGCGGTCGGGGTCGAGGACGAGCAGACAGAGGGTGGACGGGACGCCCTCGGTGTCGCGCACGCGCACCTGGACGCCGTACACCTCGACCTCGTGGCCGTCCTGGCGGCGGATCCCGTAGCCGCCCTCCCAGCGGGCCAGCCGCAGGGTGTCGGTCAGGGCGAGGCCGCGGCCGGGGGACTGCGGCCAGACGGCGAGGTCGGCCCAGGGGCGGCCGAGAGCGGTGGCGGCGGGGTACTGGAAGAGGGCTTCGGCGTCCGGGTTCCAGGCCAGGACGCGGCCGTCCTCGTCGAGCTGGACGACGGCGACGTGCACCGGGCCGGCACTGCTCGGCAGGTCGCTGCCGGGGGTGGCGGGAACGGCGTAGCGGGTGCCGAGCACGTGTGCGGGCAGCTGGAGGCGGAACCAGACGGTCTTCCGGCCGGCCGCGTACTCGACGCCCCACCGTTCGGCGAGGGCGGAGCACATCAGCAGACCGCGGCCGCCCTCGCCGTCGGGGTCGGCGTAGCGGTCGGAAGCGGTCACGGGCCCGTCGCCGAGGGAGGGCAGGCCGCGTTCCGGGTGGTGGTCGGTGACCTCGATCCGGACGGTCTCCTCCTCGCGCAGGCAGCAGACCTCGGCGGCGGTGCCGGCGTGCACGACGGCGTTCGTGACCAGTTCGCTGACCAGCACGATCGCGTCGTCGACGACCTCCGGCAGGCCCCAGCCGAGCAGCGCATCGCGGACGAAGCCCCGGGCGGCGGCCGCGGACCGGCCGTCGGGGTCGAAGGTGGCGGCTGCGCGCGCGGTGACCACGTTGCCACTTCTCCTCTGCTGCTCTTGCCCTGGCGCTGTCCGGGGTGCGGCGCCGACTTCCCCGCGCGCGCCGTCGGGGTGAGCGGCGTCGCTGGGTCGGGTCGTGGCCCGGTGCAGCGCTCCACCCTACTTTCCGCTTGGTTCCCCGTGGGGGCGGGGAGTCGAAACAGGCACCTGAGGGTGATTCTGCCCACCTGTTTCGGACGGTGCGGTACCAACCGTGCGCAACCGGCCGTACACCGGGCGCCAGTGCTGCCAGACTGGGGGGTCCGCGATGACCGGTACGAGCAGTACGGTCGTGTGGGTGCCGGTGCGCGCAGGCCGCCGGTACACAGCCCAGCCGGGCCGGTGCCCGGGCACGTGCCGCACCGGCACGGGCGGCCACCGGACAGTTCACGATGTGGGAGGGGCCCGTTGAGTTCGGCCACCAAGGACGCAACCGGTACGACGCCGCCCGCCCAGCGCGGCGGCCGCTCCGGGACCGCGCCGCGGAACGCGGCCGGCCGGCGAGTGAGTCACAACCGCGGCGCGGAACCCGCCGAGCTGCGCAAGCTGCTGTCCGCGCTGACGGCGATGCGGGACGGCAACTTCCGCCGCCGACTGACGGTTCCGGGTGACGGGCCGCTGGCGGAGATCGCCGCGGTGTTCAACGAGGTCGCCGAGCGCAACCAGCACCTGACCGGTGAACTGGCCCGGGTGCGGCGGGCGGTGGGCCGGGAGGGCCGGCTGAACGAGCGGCTGGAGACCGGCGCCGGCGAGGGCGCCTGGATGGCGGCGGTCGACAACTGCAACGCGCTGATCGACGACCTGGCCCGTCCGATGTCCGAGGTGGGCCGGGTGCTGACCTCGATCGCCGAGGGTGACCTGGACCAGAAGATGGAGCTGCGCTCGCTGCACAGCAACGGGGTGAGCCACCCGCTGCGCGGCGAGTACCTGAAGATCGGGCGGACCGTCAACGGACTGGTGGACCAGCTCTCGGAGTTCACCGACGAGGTGACCCGGGTGGCCCGCGAGGTCGGCACCGAGGGCAAGCTCGGCGGCCAGGCCAAGGTCCGTAGCGTGTCGGGCAGTTGGAAGGACCTGGCGGACTCGGTCAACACCATGGCCGGGCGGCTCACCGCGCAGGTGCGCAACATCGCCCAGGTGACCACGGCGGTGGCCAAGGGCGACCTGTCCCGCAAGGTCACCGTCGAGGTGGCCGGCGAGATGCTGGAGCTGAAGAACACCGTCAACACGATGGTGGACCAGCTGAACGGCTTCGCCGCGCAGGTCACCGGGGTGGCCCGGGACGTCGGCACCGAGGGGCGCCTCGGCGGTCAGGCGCAGGTGCCGGGGGTGGCCGGGGTCTGGCGGGACCTCACCGACTCGGTGAACTTCATGGCCGACAACCTGACCGGCCAGGTCCGCAACATCGCCCAGGTGACCACGGCGGTGGCGCGCGGCGACCTCTCGCAGAAGATCGAGGTGGACGCGCGCGGCGAGATGCTGGAGCTGAAGAACACCATCAACACGATGGTGGACCAGCTTTCCGGCTTCGCCGAGCAGGTGACCAGGGTGGCCCGCCAGGTGGGCACCGAGGGCCGGCTGGGCGGTCAGGCGCAGGTGCCCGGGGCGGCCGGGGTGTGGCGGGACCTGACCGACAACGTCAACTTCATGGCGAACAACCTCACCGATCAGGTGCGCAACATCGCCCAGGTCACGACCGCGGTGGCCAAGGGCGACCTGTCGCAGAAGATCCAGGTGGACGCGCGCGGGGAGATCCTGGAGCTGAAGAACACCATCAACACGATGGTGGACCAGCTGTCGTCCTTCGCGGACGAGGTGACCCGGGTGGCCCGGGACGTCGGCACCGAGGGCATCCTCGGCGGCCAGGCGAGCGTGCCCGGGGTGTCCGGGACGTGGAAGGACCTGACCAACTCCGTCAACCTGATGGCCAACAACCTGACCAGTCAGGTCCGCAACATCGCCGAGGTGACCACCGCGGTGGCGCGCGGCGACGTGTCGAAGAAGATCACCGTCGACGCCCGGGGCGAGATCCTGGAGCTGGTGACCACCGTCAACACCATGGTCGACCAGCTGTCGGCGTTCGCCGACGAGGTGACCCGGGTGGCCCGCGAGGTGGGCACCGAGGGGATCCTGGGCGGCCAGGCGCGGGTGCGCGGGGTGTCGGGCATCTGGAAGGACCTGACCGACAACGTCAACTTCATGGCGTCCAACCTGACCGGCCAGGTGCGCAACATCGCCGAGGTCGCCGGTGCGGTGGCCCGCGGCGACCTCTCCAAGAAGATCTCCATCGACGCGCAGGGCGAGGTGGCGGCGCTCGCCGCGACGCTCAACACCATGGTCGACCAGCTGTCCTCCTTCGCGGTGGAGGTCACCCGGGTGGCCCGCGAGGTGGGCACCGACGGCACTCTGGGCGGTCAGGCGAGCGTGCCGGGGGTGGCCGGCATCTGGAAGGACCTGACCGACAACGTCAACCTGATGGCCAACAACCTGACCGGCCAGGTGCGCAACATCGCGCTGGTGATCACCGCGGTCGCCCGCGGCGACCTCTCGCAGAAGATCGACGTCGACGCGCGCGGCGAGATCCTCCAGCTCAAGACCAGCATCAACACCATGGTCGACCAGCTCTCCGCGTTCGCCGACGAGGTGACCCGGGTCGCCCGCGAGGTGGGCACCGACGGACGGCTCGGCGGTCAGGCCCGGGTGCCCGGCGTGGACGGCACCTGGCAGGACCTGACCGAGTCGGTGAACGAACTGGCCAACAACCTGACCCGGCAGGTGCGCGCGATCGCCCAGGTCGCCACCGCGGTGACCAGGGGCGACCTGAGCCTGCGGATCGACGTGGACGCCGCGGGCGAGCTCGACGAGCTCAAGGACAACATCAACCAGATGATCGCCAACCTGCGCGAGACCACCCGCACCAACCAGGAGCAGGACTGGCTCAAGACCAACCTCGCCCGGATCTCCGGCCTGCTCCAGGGCCGCCGGGACCTGGAGGCGGTCGCCTCGCTGATCATGACCGAGCTGACCCCGGTGGTCTCCGCCCAGCACGGCGCCTTCTTCCTCGCCCAGCCGGCCGGCCGCACCGCCGAGCTGATCACCGAGGACGACGACGAGAACGACACCGTGCTGCGCCTGATCGGCAGCTACGGCTACCAGCGGCGGGCGATGCCGACCACCTTCCGCCCCGGCGAGTCGCTGATCGGCCAGGCCGCGGTGGAGAAGCGGGCGATCATCCTCAAGGAGGCGCCCCCCGGCTACCTCAAGATCGCCTCCGGCCTCGGCGAGGCCTCCCCGGCGCACATCGTGGTGCTGCCGGTGCTGTTCGAGGGCCGGCTGCTGGGCGTGATCGAGCTGGCCACCTTCAGCTCCTTCACCACCGTCGCACTGGACTTCCTGAACCAGATCGCCGACCTGATCGGCGTCACCGTCAACACCATCAGCGTCAACACCAAGACCGAGGGCCTGCTGTTGGAGTCCCAGCGCCTCACCGCCGAACTCTCCATGCGATCGGCCGAGTTGGAGGCGCGCCAGGAGGAACTGGAACGCACCAACGAGGAGTTGCAGGAGAAGGCCGAGCAACTCGCCCAGCAGAACCGCGACATCGAGATCAAGAACAGCGAGATCGAGGAGGCGCGGCAGGTCCTGGAGGAGCGCGCCGAACAGCTCGCCCTGGCCTCCCGGTACAAGAGCGAGTTCCTCGCCAACATGTCGCACGAGCTGCGCACCCCGCTCAACTCGCTGCTGATCCTGGCCAAGCTGCTCTCCGACAACAACGAGGGCAACCTCTCGCCCAAGCAGGTCGAGTTCGCCGACACCATCCACGGCGCCGGCTCCGACCTGCTCCAGCTGATCAACGACATCCTCGACCTGTCCAAGGTCGAGGCGGGCAAGATGGACGTCCGCCCGGCCCGGATCGCCCTGGTCCAGCTGGTCGACTACGTGGAGGCCACCTTCCAGCCGGTCGCGCTGGACAAGAACCTGGACTTCGCCGTCCGGGTCTCGTCCGCCCTGCCCGTCACCCTGCACACCGACGAGCAGCGGCTCCAGCAGGTGCTGCGCAACCTGATCTCCAACGCGGTGAAGTTCACCGACGCCGGGGCCGTGGACTTCTCGATCCGCCCGGCCGGCGCGGAGGTGCCGCAGCACGTGCGCGAGCGGCTGCTGGAGTCCGGCTCGATCCAGGGCCCGGACGACGAGCTGATCGCCTTCTCGGTCTCCGACACCGGCATCGGCATCCCCGACAACAAGCTGCGGGAGATCTTCGAGGCGTTCAAGCAGGCCGACGGCACCACCAGCCGCAAGTACGGCGGCACCGGCCTCGGCCTGTCGATCAGCCGCGAGATCGCCCGGCTGCTCGGCGGCGAGATCCACGCCGAGAGCGAGCTGGGCAAGGGCTCCACGTTCACGCTCTACCTGCCGCTGCGCACCGAGGCCCCGGACACCGCCGGGGAGCCGCGCCCGGGCGAGCGCCCGTCCGCGTCGAACACCCAGACACCGCGCGCCTCGGTCGGCGTGACCCCAGTGGGCCTGCCGGTGCCGGTCGGTGAGAACCCGGCCGACCACTGGGCCCAGGAGGTCCGCGAGCTGGCCGAGGAGCGCCGCCGGGGCGCCGTGGAGCGCCGACGCAGCGCAGCCCTGGAGAGCGCCGCCGGGCCGCGGGCGGTGGAGCCCGTGCAGCCCCGCCCGGTCAACGGCGACCGGCGCTTCGACGGCCAGCAGGTGCTGATCGTGGACGACGACGTCCGCAACGTGTTCGCCCTCACCAGCGTGCTGGAGCAGCACGGCCTGACCGTCCTGTACGCCGAGAACGGCCGCGAGGGCATCGAGATGCTGGAGCAGCACGAGAGCGTGGCGCTGGTCCTGATGGACATCATGATGCCGGAGATGGACGGCTACGCGACCACCGAGGCGATCCGCCGGATGCCCCAGTTCGCCGGCCTGCCGATCATCGCGCTGACCGCCAAGGCGATGATGGGCGACCGGGAGAAGTCGCTGGAGGCGGGTGCCACCGACCACATCACCAAGCCGGTGGAGACCGATCACCTGCTGTCGGTGATGCACGACTGGCTGAGCGGGGACCGTGCGTGAGCGAGCGAAACGAGCCGGGCGCAGGGCGGGCGGGGGAGGCGCGAACCCCGTCGCGGGCCCCGGGGTCCGCGCCTCCCGGGCGGCCGGTTTGCTGGCGGACGGGCCCGGGAACCCGGTAGGGTCACCGATCGTTGCGAACAGTGACCGGATGGCGACGCCCTGCTGAGCGTGCGCCGGGGTACTGGCTGCGCGCCGCTCCGGATCGGATCACGACGGAGCGATGTGCCGGGCGAGGGGGTGCGGCTAGCATGACCGGGGTAGCGGTGGGCAGTACGCGGGTGCCGGCACCGGGCGGCAGGCAGGCGACAGGAGGGCGGGCCCTGATGCAGAAGGCGAAGATCCTCCTGGTCGACGACCGACCGGAGAACCTTCTGGCACTGGAGGCGATCCTCTCGGCGCTGGACCAGACACTGGTGCGCGCCGCCTCCGGCGAGGAGGCGCTCAAGGCGCTGCTCACCGACGACTTCGCGGTGATCCTGCTGGACGTCCAGATGCCCGGGATGGACGGTTTCGAGACCGCCGCCCACATCAAACGCCGCGAGCGCACCCGGGACATCCCGATCATCTTCCTGACCGCGCTCAACCACGGCCCGCACCACACCTTCCGAGGCTACGCGGCCGGGGCCGTGGACTACATCTCCAAGCCCTTCGACCCGTGGGTGCTGCGCGCCAAGGTCTCCGTCTTCGTCGACCTGTACGTGAAGAACTGCCAGCTGAAGGAGCAGGCCGCGCTGTTGCGGCTGCAACTCGAGGCGGGCGGCGGCGAGCCGGCCCTCGGCGGGGCGCTGCTGGGCGAGCTGTCCGCGCGGCTGGCGGCGGTCGAGGAGCAGGCGGAGGCGCTCGGCAAGCAGCTGGACGAGGTCGAGGACGCCGGGGTGGCGGCGACCGCCGCGCACCTGGAGCGCAAGCTCGTGGCGCTGCGCCGGGCACTGGACGCGATGCGCCCCGGAAGCTCCTGATCCGCTGCCGTACGTTCACCCGTCCGGGTGGTTCCGTGCGGCGGTCGGGTGAATCCCGGTCAGTGTGACGGTGTGTCTGCGACACGTCCGGGCGGCCCGGCTCGGGCGCATGTGCACCGGTGGTCCACCCCGGTAGGCTGCTGAGCCATGGCCACTCGCACGCCCGGAAACGCAGCACGTAAGACGAGTCCGGGACCGTCCAAGAAGGCCGCGGCGAAAGCCCCGGGCAAGCCACCCGTGAAGAAGGCGGCGGCGAAGAAGGCGGCTCCCGCGAAGAAGGCGGCGGCCAAGTCGGCCCCGCCGCCACCCAAGCCGTCCCGGTCGGTGCTGATGGGCGCCCTGAACGCCCTGGCGAGTCCGATCGCCGCGATCTTCCGGGGCTTCGGCGACGGTGCCAAGAACCTCGACCCGGCCCACCGCAAGGACGGGGTGGGCCTGCTGCTGTTCGCGCTCGCGCTGGTGACCGCCGCCGGCACCTGGTTCAGCCCGCAGGGCTGGCTGGGCGAAGCGGCCACCGCCGTGGTGTCCGGAATGTTCGGCCGGCTCGACGTGCTGGTGCCGTTCCTGCTGGCCGCGATCGCGATCCGGCTCTGGCGCCACCCGGAGCTGCCCGAGGCCAACGGCCGGATCATGATCGGGCTGAGCACCCTGCTGATCGGCGTCCTCGGCCTGGTCCACATCGGCTGCGGCGCGCCCATGATGGGCAGCGGCGCCTCCCGGATAAGGGCGGCCGGCGGCATCATCGGCTGGGCCGCGTCCACCCCGATGATGGCCGCCGCCGGGCCGGCGCTCGCCGTGCCGCTGCTCCTGCTGCTGGCCTTCTTCGGCCTGCTGGTGGTCACCGCCACACCCGTCAACCGCATCGGCGAGCGGGTCCGGTGGGTCGGCATACGGCTCGGCGTGGTCGAGCCCGGGCCCGAGGACGAGCTGCGCAGGGGGCGTGCGCCGGAGCGCGAACTGTCCACCGAACCGCCGGAGGACGCCGACCCCGACGCGCTGCCGTTCACCGTGGACACCGATGGTGACGACCCGACGGACGAGGTGGGCGCCCGGCGGCGCCGCCGCGGGCGCAGGCGGAGCGATCCGGACGACCCGGCGGCCGTCCGGGTCTCCCTGGACAAGGAGCCGCTGGACCCGTACGCCACCCGCGACCTCGCCGCCGGCGCGGCCGCCGACCTGGACGGTGCGCTGGTCTACGGCGTGCCGGCCTCCTCCGCGGTGGCGGACATGATGCACCAGGTGCAGGACCACACCGCACCGCCGGAGGAGCCCGCCGTCCCGGCCGCCCGCAGTGGCCCGGACGCGCCCGAGGAGCACGGCCCGGCGCCGGTGCGGATGGAGCAGCTCCGGCTCGGCGAGGGCATCGGTTACGCGCTGCCCTCCCTCGACCTGCTGGAGCGCGGCGGCCCCGCGAAGGCCCGCAGCGCCCTCAACGACGAGGTGGTCGCCCAGCTCACCAGCACCTTCACCGAGTTCAAGGTGGACGCCCGGGTCACCGGTTTCACCCGCGGCCCGACGGTCACCCGCTACGAGGTCGAGCTCGGCCCGGCCGTCAAGGTGGAGCGGATCACCGCGCTCGCCAAGAACATCGCGTACGCGGTCGCCAGCCCGGACGTGCGGATCATCAGCCCGATCCCGGGCAAGTCCGCGGTCGGCATCGAGATCCCCAACCGGGACCGCGAGATGGTCAACCTCGGCGACCTGCTGCGCTCGCGCACGGCCGCCGAGGACACGCACCCGATGGTCGTCGGCATGGGCAAGGACGTCGAGGGCCACACCGTGATGGCCAACCTCGCCAAGATGCCGCACATCCTGGTGGCCGGCGCGACCGGCGCGGGCAAGTCGTCCTGCATCAACTGCCTGATCACCTCGATCCTCGCCCGGGCCACCCCGGACGAGGTGCGGATGGTGCTGGTCGACCCCAAGCGGGTCGAGCTGACCGCGTACGAGGGCATCCCGCACCTGATCACGCCGATCATCACCAACCCCAAGAAGGCCGCCGAGGCCCTCCAGTGGGTCGTCCGCGAGATGGACACGCGCTACGACGACCTCGCGGCGTTCGGCTTCCGGCACGTGGACGACTTCAACGCGGCGGTGCGGGCCGGCAAGGTCACCCCGCCGCTGGGCAGCGAGCGGGAGCTGCGGCCGTACCCGTACCTGCTGGTGATCGTCGACGAGCTGGCCGACCTGATGATGGTCGCGCCGCGCGACGTCGAGGACTCGGTGGTCCGGATCACCCAGCTGGCCCGCGCGGCCGGCATCCACCTGGTGCTCGCCACCCAGCGGCCCTCGGTGGACGTGGTCACCGGTCTGATCAAGGCCAACGTGCCCTCCCGACTGGCCTTCGCGACCTCCGCGATGGCCGACTCCCGGGTCATCCTGGACCAGCCCGGCGCGGAGAAGCTGATCGGCAAGGGCGACGCGCTCTTCCTGCCGATGGGCGCGAGCAAGCCGATCCGCATGCAGGGCGCATTCGTCACCGAGGCGGAGATCGCCAGGGTGGTGCAGCACTGCAAGGACCAGCTGGGCGCCGTCTACCGGGACGACGTGACGGTCGGCGGCGGGCCGAAGAAGGAGATCGACGAGGAGATCGGCGACGACCTGGACCTGCTCATCCAGGCGGCCGAGCTGGTGGTCTCCACCCAGTTCGGCTCGACCTCGATGCTCCAGCGCAAGCTCCGGGTCGGCTTCGCCAAGGCGGGCCGGCTGATGGACCTGATGGAGTCGCGCGGGATCGTCGGCCCCAGCGAGGGCTCCAAGGCCCGCGACGTCCTGGTGCAGCCGGACGAGCTGGACGGGGTGCTGGTGACCCTGCGGGGCTGACGCGCAGGGCCGTCCGCCGCCGTGCCGTCCGTCGCCCTCGGGCCGTCCGCTGCCGCCGTGCCGTCCGTCGCCCGGTGCGCCGGACGGCCCCGTGTCCCGGACGAGGTATCACTCGTTCGGAGGAGGGTAGGCGCGGTTCGGGGAGCCCCGCGGAACCGAACGTCCACACACCGCGTCACAGGCCGGAAAGCGATCCCGGGGTTCCCCGCGTGCGGCTCCGCTGACGGCCGGTCAACGGGGTGCCGGACCCCGGTCGGAGCGGGCGCGCACGTTCGGTCCTGCTCCGCTTGAGAAACGATCCGCCCACGCCCCTAGACTGTTCCCCAGCAGGTGGCCATCCGCTCGAAAGGCGTGCCCCGTGACCATCGGCAAGTCTCCCGACCGCGAGAACACTCCGTCGTCCGTCGAACCGACCGACGACGCGGTGCAGTCGGCCGATGCCCCGAGCATCGGCCGGGTGCTGTCCGCCGCCCGGATCGACGCGGGACTCACGGTGGACCAGGTGAGTACCGCCACCCGCGTCCGGGTGCCGATCGTCCATGCCATCGAGGAGGACGACTTCGGTCGCTGCGGAGGCGACTTCTACGCCCGCGGACACATCCGCCTGATCGCCCGTGCCGTCGGCGTGGACGGCGACGAGCTGGTCGCCCGCTACGACGCCGCGCACGGCGGCCCGCCCGCCGCCAAGCGCCCGGCGAGCGGGCTGATCGACAGCGGCCCGATCAAGGTGCCCAGCCGCGGCCGGCCGAACTGGGCGGCCGCCATGGTCGCCGCGATCGTCGCGGTGGTCGCCCTGATCGGCTTCAACCTGGTCAGCGGCAAGGGCGGGCACGGCACCACCGGCTCCGCCAGCGCGCCGCTGCCCAGCGGCTCCGGCACCGGCTCGGTCGCCCCCGCCGCGACGCCCGCCGTCCAGCCGCCGGCGCCCGCGCCGAGCGCCGCCGCGATCGCCGCCGTCCCGGCCGACAAGGTCACCGTGAAGCTGGTCGCCGAGGGCACCAGCTGGGTCTCGGCGATGAACAGCAGCGGCAAGTCGCTGTTCCAGAACAACATCAGCGACGGCCAGGACCAGACCTTCACCGACCCCAAGCAGATCCGGCTGGTGCTCGGCAACGGCGGGGCCGTGCACGCGTACGTCAACGGCAAGGACCTCGGCCTCCTCGGCAAGGACGGGCAGGTGGTGCACGTCACGTACACCCCCGGAGACCCGCAGGCGGGCTGACCACAGGGGCCGGCGAGGCCCCGTGATGATCAGCTGATTCGAGGCGCGCGGCCTCCGGGGCGAACGGCACCGGAGGCCGCGCGTTAATCTTGGCCCTATGCCTGAACGCCGTACTGTCGCCCTTGTCACGCTCGGATGCGCCCGCAACGAGGTGGACTCCGAGGAACTCGCCGGGCGACTGGAAGCCGACGGCTGGTTGCTCGTCGACGACGCCGCCGAAGCGGACGTCGCCGTCGTCAACACCTGCGGCTTCGTCGAGGCCGCCAAGAAGGACTCCGTGGACGCCCTGCTGGAGGCCAACGACCTCAAGGGGCACGGCCGCACCCAGGCCGTCGTCGCGGTCGGCTGCATGGCCGAGCGGTACGGCAAGGAGCTCGCCGACGCGCTGCCCGAGGCGGACGGCGTGCTCGGCTTCGACGACTACTCCGACATCTCCGACCGCCTGCAGACCATCCTCTCCGGCGGCCACCACGCCCCGCACATCCCGCGCGACCGCCGCAAGCTGCTGCCGATCAGCCCCGCCGAGCGGCAGTCCGCCGCCGAGGCCGTCGCACTGCCCGGCCACGGCGCCGAGGCCGCCGCCGAGCCGATCACCGACCTGCCCGAGGGCCTCGCCCCGGCCTCCGGCCCGCGCACCCTGCGCAAGCGGCTGGACGACAACCCGGTCGCCTCGGTCAAGCTCGCCTCCGGCTGCGACCGGCGCTGTTCCTTCTGCGCCATCCCGGCCTTCCGCGGGTCCTTCATCTCCCGCCGCCCCTCCGACGTGCTGCACGAGGCCCAGTGGCTGGCCGGGCAGGGCGTCCGCGAGATCGTCCTGGTCAGCGAGAACAACACCTCGTACGGCAAGGACCTCGGCGACATCCGGCTGCTGGAGACGCTGCTCGGCGAGATCGCCGCGATCGAGGGCGTCGAGCGGGTGCGGGTCTCCTACCTGCAGCCGGCCGAGATGCGCCCGGGCCTGATCGACGCGATGACCGGGACCGCCGACGTGGTGCCCTACTTCGACCTGTCCTTCCAGCACTCGGCGCCCGCCGTGCTGCGCCGGATGCGCCGCTTCGGCTCCACCGACCAGTTCCTGGAGCTGCTGGGGACCATCCGCGACAAGGCCCCGCAGGCCGGCGCCCGGTCCAACTTCATCGTCGGCTTCCCCGGTGAGACCGAGGAGGACTTCGCCGAGCTGGAGCGCTTCGTCACGCACGCCGGGCTGGACGCGATCGGCGTCTTCGGCTACTCGGACGAGGACGGCACCGAGGCCGCGACCTACGACGGCAAGCTCCCCGAGGACGTGATCGCCGAGCGGCTGGACCGGCTGAGCCGGCTGGCCGAGGAGATGACCGCCCAGCGGGCCGAGCAGCGGATCGGCACCGAGGTCGAGGTGCTGATCGAGTCGGTCGAGGACGGCGTGGTCGAGGGCCGGGCCCTCCACCAGGCACCGGAGACCGACGGCCTGACCACCCTCGAGGGCGTCGAGGCCCCCGAGGTCGGGCAGTTCTGGCGGGCCAAGGTCGTCGCCAGCGAGGGCGTCGACCTGATCGCCGAGGCGCTGGAGCAGGTGCGGGTCCGCTTGGTCCCGGGAGCCGGGGCATGACCAAGGGGCCCGGCGCCCCGGCCGCGGCCCACCCGGGGAGACCGGCGGCCGCGGTGCCGTCGACCCCGAGGATCTGGAACATCGCCAACGTGCTCACGATGGTCCGGGTGCTGCTGGTGCCGGTCTTCGTGCTGCTGCTGTTCGCCGACGGCGGGCACAACCCCAAGTGGCGCTCGGTCGCCTGGGCCTCCTTCGCCGTCGCGATGATCACCGACCTGTTCGACGGTGAACTGGCCCGCCGCAAGGGCCTGGTCACCGACTTCGGGAAGATCGCCGACCCGATCGCGGACAAGGCGATCATGGGCTCGGCGCTGATCGGCCTCTCGCTGCTCGGCGACCTGCCCTGGTGGGTCACCGTGGTGATCCTGGCCCGCGAGCTGGGCATCACGCTGATGCGGTTCTGGGTGATCCGCTACGGGGTCATCCCGGCCAGCCGCGGCGGCAAGCTCAAGACGCTGACCCAGGGCACCGCGGTCGGCATGTACGTGCTGGCCCTGACCGGGTGGCTGGCCACCGGGCGGGCCGTGCTGATGGGGCTGGCGGTGCTGCTGACCGTCGGCACCGCGCTGGACTACGTCGGCCAGGCGCTGCGACTGCGCCGCGAGGGACAGGCCGCGGAACGCGCGGGCCGTTGAGCGACGGGGGAGACGAGTGGCGGAGCACGACTACCGGCTGGCCGAGCGGGCGCACGCCGCGCTGCGGGCCGAGGGCGGCACGCTGGCCGTCGCCGAGTCGCTGACCGGCGGCCTGCTGGCCGCCGCCCTGGTGGACGTCCCCGGGGCGTCCGCGACCTTCCGGGGCTCGGTCACCGTGTACGCGACCGGGCTGAAGGCCTCCGTGCTCGGGGTGGACGAGGGCCTGCTGGACGTGTACGGGCCGGTCCACCCGGTGGTGGCCCGGCAGATGGCCGAGGGGGTGCGCGGGCTGCTGGGGGCGACGTACGGGCTCGCGACCACCGGGGTGGCCGGTCCCGACCCGCAGGACGGACAGCCGGTGGGCACCGTACACCTGGCGGTCGCCGGCCCGGGGGGAACTCTGGTCAGTTCGCCCCTGCTGTCGGGCGGGCGTGCCACAATCCGTCACGAGGCAGTGACTGCCGCACTGGAGCTGCTCGTCGGTCGGCTCGCACGGTAGGGCACCCGCTCCGGCGGATCTCCACCGAACCGAGATCCGCCGATCCGGTGCCCGGGTATGTCACAGCTGGAGGATCGTGTTACATCCAACGGCCTGGTTGGGCAGAAACCAGGTGGCGAACGAATTGCGTGACGGTGGCCGGGTGGCCCGCATCGGGTACCACGAGGGGCCCGCGAACCCCGGTACGACACCGGAACGAGGAGGGGGACAGCCTTGCAGCCCAGAGTGAACACGACCAGGGTCCCCGCACGCGATGCGGGCAAGGCGGTACGGTGGGGGCGTGACATCTCGATCCGCAGTCCGAGGAGGGAGGCACCGATGATCCTGCTCCGTCGCCTACTGGGCGATGTACTGCGTCGGCAGCGCCAGCGCCAGGGCCGCACACTCCGCGAGGTGTCGGCGGCAGCCAGGGTTTCGCTCGGATACCTCTCCGAGGTCGAGCGGGGACAGAAGGAGGCCTCCTCGGAGCTGCTCTCCGCCATCTGCGACGCACTCGACGTCCGGATGTCCGAGGTCATGCGCGAGGTCAGCGACGAACTGTCGCTCGCCGAACTTGCGGCGATGGCCACCCTCTCCGAAGGTGATCTGCTGAGGCCGGTACTCGAACCGGTTCCGCTGCCCGCCCCCGGCACCGACCGGGCGAACATGTCGCCCAAGGCCGCCGCGATGGACGTGGTCGCCGCCTGATCCCGGCCTCGACTCCCGGGCGTACCCGCCCGGGGCGAGCGAAGGGAGGGCGGTCGTGCGGAGAGACACGATGGTGCGCCCGATGGCCCGAATACGGGCACGGGCGCGGCTGTTGCTCCGGCTGTTGTTCCGGGTGCGGCGTCCGGTGCGGTGGGTCCTGGCGGCGGTGGCGGCCGGGCTCGCCTGGTGGCTCCTGGTCGTCCGGGGGCAGTCGGCCGACGGCGCGGTGCTCGGGCTACTCGCGGCCGGAGGCTGGGGCCTCGGTCTCATACCGGTCCATGCCGACCGGAACGCGACCGGACCCGCCCCCCGCCGACGCGGGGAACCGGTACGGCCGGTGGAGGCGCAGCCGCCACCGATCGGGTGATCAGACGTGGCCGGAGGCCGCGGGGTCCTGGACCCTGCGGCCTCCGGTGTGTTCGGGGCGCCCGCGGCGTTGGCCTACGGGCGCAGGCGCAGGCCGCGCGGGGTGGCGTGGAAACCGGCCTCCTCCAGGGCGCGGCCGAGGTCCGAGCCGAGGGCGGGCTCGCCGTTGGCCCGCTCCACCGTGACGCTGCCGAGGGCGCCCTCGCGGACGGCGGCGGCCAGCGCTCCCGCCGCGAGCGCCCGGGTGGCCCCGTCCTCCGGCCAGGCCAGCAGGGACTTGCCGCCGCGCTCCACGTACAGCGCCAGATCGCCGTCCACCAGGACCACCAGCGCGCCCGCCTTGCGGCCCGGGCGGTGGGCCGTGGACTCCTTGCCGCCGGGGGCGGTCGGCGGCTCCGGCCACGGCAGGGCGGCGCCGTAGGCGTTCGCCGGGTCGGCGGCGGCCAGCACCAGCGTCTGCGGCGGCTCGGTGGCCGGGGCGGCCGGCCACTCGGCGGCCCGGGCCCGCTCCAGCCGGCCGCTGACCGAGCGCAGCCGGTCGGCCGCGCCCTCCATGGCGAACTGGGCGCCGCCGAGGCCCTCGACGAAGTAGCCCCGGCGGGCCCGGCCGCGCTCCTCCATCGCGGCCAGCACCCGGTAGACCCCGGCGAAGCCACCGGGCACCCGTTCGGCCGCCACCGTGCCGCGGGTGAGCAGGCCGTGCCGGTCCAGCAGGTTCTGCGCCCGGGCGGTGGCCCGGACCGTCGGGTCGGCGGCGAAGGCGGGCAGCAGCGACCAGCGCCCGGCCACCGTCGGCGGGCCGCTGCGCAGGGCGCCGCCGGCCCGGCCGAAGGCGCGGCCCGCGCCGCCGTAGCGGCCGCGCGGGGTGGCCCGGGGCGCGCGGTGGGCGGTCGCGCCCGCCGTCCGCCCGGAGCCCAGCAGGGCGCGCAGCGGGGCGAGGGTGTCATTGGTGACGTAGCCGGCCCAGACCAGGTCCCAGAGGGCCGCGACGGCCTCGGGCTCCGGGGTCTCCTCCGGGAGCTGCTGGACGAGCTGGCGGAAGAACAGGCCGTAGCCGCCCGCCAGTGCGGACATCAGCGCGCTGTGCAGCGGAGTGAGCGCGGGCGGGACGGGCTCCGGGCGCAGCAGATGGGCGTTCTCGGCGAGGTGGAGGCTCAGCCAGCCGTCCTTGCCGGGCAGCGCGCCGGCCCCGCACCAGCCGATCTCGCCGGCCGCCGTCAACTCGTCCAGCAGGCCGGGGGAGTAGTCGGCGAGCCGGGCCGGGAGGACCAGCTTCTCCAGGGCGGAGGCGGGCAGCGCGGTGCCCTGGAGCTGCTCGACCACCCGGAGCAGGCCGTCCGGGCCGCGCAGCCGGTGGCCGGCCAGGTGCTGCCACTGCGGGAGGAAGGCGGCCAGGGCGCGCGGCGGCACCGGCTCGACCTCCTGGCGCAGCGCGGCCAGCGAGCGGCGGCGCAGCCGGCGCAGCACCTCGGCGTCGCACCACTCGGGGGCGATGTGGCTCTCCGCGGGCCGGAACTGGCCCTGGACCAGGCGGCCGGCGGCGGTGAGGCGGTGCAGAGTGCCGGTGACGACGGCGGTGCCGAGGCCGAAGCGGTCGGCGGCCTCGGCGGCGGTGAACGGGCCGTGGGTACGGGCGTGGCGGGCGATCAGATCGCCCAGCGGGTCCTTGACCGGCTCGGTGAAGGCCTCGGGGACGCCGACCGGCAGCGGGGTGCCGAGCGCGTCGCGCAGCCGTCCGGCGTCCTCGATCGCGGCCCAGCGCCGCTCGCCGGCGATCCGGACCTGGATCACCCGGCGGGCGGCCTCCAACTCCAGGGCCCAGAGCGGCTCGGCGCCGCGGACGGTCAACTCGGCCTCGGCGAGCGGGCCGAGCAGGCGCAGGGCGTCGGCGACGCCCTCGGCGTCCTTGATCCGGCGCTCGGGAGTGAGGCGCTGGAGTTCGGCCTCCAACTCGGCGAGCACTTCGGGGTCGAGCAGCTCGCTCAGCTCGGCCTGGCCGAGGAGTTCGGACAGCAGCCGGGAGTCGAGCGACAGGGCGGCGGCCCGGCGCTCGGCGAGCGGGGAGTCGCCCTCGTAGAGGAACTGGGCGACGTAGCCGAAGAGCAGCGAGCGGGCGAACGGCGAGGGTTCGGCGGTGGTGACCTCGACCAGGCGGACGGCACGGGACTCGAGGTCGCCCATCAGCTCGACCAGGCCGGGGACGTCGAAGACGTCCTGCAGGCACTCCCGGACGGCCTCCAGCACGATCGGGAACGAACCGTACTCGGAGGCGACCTCGAGGAGTTGGGCGGCGCGCTGGCGCTGCTGCCAGAGCGGGGTGCGGCGGCCGGGGTTGCGGCGCGGGAGCAGCAGGGCGCGGCCGGCGCACTCGCGGAAGCGGGAGGCGAACAGGGCGGAGCCGCCGACCTGGTCGGTGACCAGCTGCTCGATCTCGCCGGGGTCGAACAGGGCGGCGTCGGCGCCGACCGGGGCGTCGTCCGGGGCCGAACCCGCGGGTTCGGAAGGGCTGCTGAAATCGAAGTCGGGGGCCAGCAGATCGGCGTCCGGGAGGCGGAGCACGATGCCGTCGTCGGCGTGCATGACCTGGGGGTCCAGGCCGTGCTTCTCGCGCAGCCGGGCACCGAGGGCGAGGGCCCAGGGGGCGTGCACCTGCGCGCCGAAGGGGGAGTGGACGACGATCCGCCAGTCGCCGAGCTCGTCCCGGAAGCGCTCGACCACGATGGTGCGGTCGTCCGGGAGGTGGCCGCAGGCCTTGCGCTGTTCGGCGAGGTAGTCGAGCAGGTTGGCGGCGGCCCAGTCGTCCAGGCCGGCCCGCTTGAGGCGCTCGGTGGCGGCCTCGGGCTGCAGCGCGCCCAGCTCACGGGTGAACGCGCCGAGGGCGCGGCCGAGTTCGAGCGGGCGGCCGAGGGTGTCGCCCTTCCAGAAGGGGAGCCGGCCGGGGATCCCGGGGGCGGGGGTGACGAGCACCTTGTCGTGGGTGATCTCCTCGATCCGCCAGGAGGTGGTGCCCAGGGTGAACACGTCGCCGACGCGGGACTCGTAGACCATCTCCTCGTCGAGCTCTCCGACCCGGCCACCGCCCTTCTTGGGGTCGGTGCCCGCGATGAAGACGCCGAACAGGCCGCGGTCGGGGATGGTGCCGCCGGAGGTGACGGCCAGGCGCTGGGCGCCGGGGCGGCCGGTCACGGTGCCGGCCACCCGGTCCCACACCACGCGGGGGCGCAGCTCGGCGAAGGCGTCCGAGGGGTAACGGCCGGCCAGCATGTCGAGCACCGCGTCGAAGGCGGACTGCGGGAGGGTGGCGAAGGGCGCGGCGCGGCGGACCACGGCGAGCAGCTCGTCCACCGGCCAGGCGTCCAGGGCCGTCATCGCGACCAGCTGCTGGGCGAGCACGTCCAGCGGGTTGCGCGGGATGCGCAGCGCCTCGATCCGGCCGGCCCGCATCCGCTCGGTGACCACGGCGGACTGCACCAGGTCGCCCCGGTACTTGGGGAAGAAGACGCCGGTGGAGACGGCGCCGACCTGGTGGCCGGCCCGGCCGACCCGCTGCAGGCCGGAGGCGACCGAGGGCGGGGACTCGACCTGGACGACCAGGTCGACGGCGCCCATGTCGATGCCCAGCTCCAGGCTGGAGGTGGCGACCACGGCGGGCAGCCGGCCGGCCTTCAGCTCCTCCTCGACCAGTGAGCGCTGCTCCTTGGAGACGGAGCCGTGGTGGGCCCGGGCGATGACCGCGGGAGCGCCCTTGGCCGCGCCCGAGCCGCCCATCAGCTGGGCCGGGGCGTGCGCCTCGGGGACGACGGCGCCGGTGGCGCGCTCGTGGGCGATCTCGTTCAGCCGGTTGCACAGGCGCTCGGCCAGGCGGCGGGAGTTGGCGAAGACGATGGTCGAGCGGTGCGCCTCGACCAGGTCGACGATCCGCTCCTCGACGTGCGGCCAGATCGAGGCCTGCCGCTGCGGGTCGCTGTCGGCGGCGCCGCCGGTGGCGGGCGCGGCGGGCAGGTCGTCCAGGTCGGGGACGGGGACGACCACCGACAGGTCGAAGTCCTTGTCGGCGGGGGGCTGGACGACGACGGCGCCGCGCTGCGGGCTCAGGTAGCGGGCCACCTCCTCGACCGGGCGGACCGTCGCGGACAGGCCGATCCGGCGGGCCGGGCGCTCCAGCAGTTCGTCCAGCCGCTCCAGGGTGAGCGCGAGGTGGGCGCCGCGCTTGGTGCCGGCGACCGCGTGCACCTCGTCCAGGATCACCGTGTCCACGCCGCGCAGGGCCTCCCGGGCGGCCGAGGTGAGCAGCAGGAACAGCGACTCGGGGGTGGTGATCAGGATGTCGGGCGGGTGCGTCGCGAAGCGGCGGCGGTCGGCCGCCGGGGTGTCGCCGGAGCGGATGGCGACCTGGACCTCCGGCTCGGGCAGGCCGAGCCGGACGGCGGCCTGGCGCAGGCCGGTGAGCGGGGCGCGCAGGTTCCGTTCGACGTCCACCGCGAGGGCCTTGAGCGGTGAGACGTAGAGGACCCGGCAGCGGTGCTTGGGCTCGGCCGGGGGCGGGGTGCTGCTGAGCCGGTCGAGGGCGGAGAGGAAGGCGGCGAGCGTCTTGCCGGAGCCGGTGGGGGCGACCACCAGGACGTCCGTCTCCCGCCGGATGGCGCGCCAGGCCTCGGCCTGGGCGGTGGTGGGGGCGGAGAAGGCACCGGTGAACCAGGCCCGGGTGGCCGGGGCGAAGCCGGCCAGGGAGTCGTCGGCCGGCGGGGAGTCATCGCCGGGCGGGGTCGGGTGCTGGGGCGCCATGCCCCCATGGTGCCGGGTGGGACCGACAACCGTGCGCGTGGCGAGCTGGGCCCGGTGGGGCGACCGGGCGCGGGGCGAGGGCGGGGGCAGGCGAGGCGGCCGTGCGAGGGGTGCGGGCTGGAGGGGCCAGGGGGGTGCAAGCCGGGGAGCAGAAACGACAATCCGCTCATATGGTGATGATTTGGAAGCATGATCCATCCGTGACCCACCGGACCGACGAGCGGAGACCGTGCGATGGCGCAGGCGCACCCGTCGGACAGGCCCGCCCGCGCCGGCCGGCGCCGCCGGGTCCGCGGACCCGCCCGGGCCCTGCTCGCGATGCTCCTCACGGCGCTCGTGGTGGGCGGGGCCGTCCCGTACGTCTCCGGGCCGGGGCGCCCCTACCTCAGCTACCTGGTGCTGGCCGCGCGGGAGGACGCGTCCGGGGCGGCCCGGGCCGGGGCGGAGAGCCGGGCGGCGGGCGGACAGGTGGTGCAGGAGTACCCGCAGATCGGGGCCGTCCTGGCGTACGCGACCGGAGGGTTCGCGGACAAGGTGCGCACCCGGCCCGGGATCGCCGCCGTCGGTGCGACCCGGACCGCGCCGGTGGTGGCGCCGCCCCGGGCGGTGGACGGGGCCGGGGACTTCACGGCGGGCGCGGGCCGCGGCGAACGCGGGACCGCCGGTGCGGACCGCGCCGGCGCCGACCGGGCGGACAGCGGGACCGCCACCGTGCCCGACCCGGCCGAAGGCGGCGCCTGGAACCTCGCCCTGCTCGGCGCGACCGCGACGCGGGCCGGCGACGCGTCCCCGGCGCCGAACGCCTCCCCGGCGCCGAACGGCGCCCCCGCGAGCGGCGTGCCGGACCCCGGGACGCTGCACCGGGTGCTGGTCGCCGTCCTGGACTCCGGCGTGGACGACACCCACCCGGACCTGCGCGCCGCGGTCGACCCGAAGGCCTCCGCCTCCTGCGCCGACGGCCGGCCCGACGCCCGCACCGGCGCCTGGCGGCCCGACCCCGGGGTGGGCGAGAGCGGCCACGGCACGCACGTCGCCGGGATCGTCGGCGCCGCCCGGGACGGCCGCGGCGTCACCGGGGTCGCGCCCGGCGTGCGGATCGCCGCCGTCCGGCTGCTCGGACCGCTCGGGCAGTACTACGCCGAGAACATCGTCTGCGGGCTGCTCTGGGCCGCCGACCACGGCGCCAAGGCGATCAACAACAGCTACTTCGCCGACCCGTGGAAGTACAACTGCCCCGAGGACCGGGACCAGGCCGCGCTGATCGCCGCCGTCGACCGGGCCGCCGGGTACGCCCGGAGCAAGGGCGCGGTCGTGGTCGCCTCGGCGGGCAACGACGCGCAGGACCTCGGCGCCCCCCGGACCGACGAGCGCAGCCCCAACGACCGGGTCACCGGTCCGGCGCAGACCCGCTACCTGGGCACCGAGTGCGTCCGGCTGCCCGGCGAACTGCCCGGCGTCGTCACCGTCGCCGCCGTGAACCGGGACGGCCACCCGTCCGCCTACTCCAACTACGGGCGCGGCCGGATCTCGCTGGCCGCCCCCGGCGGCGACCCGGACGGTGGACCGCAGAACGCGATCGTCTCCGACTGGCCCGGCGGGCAGTACACGGCGCTGGCCGGCACCTCGATGGCGGCCGCGCACGTGACCGGCGCGATCGCGGTGGCGGCGGCGCTGCACCCCGACCTCGGCTCCGACGCGCTGGCGGCACTGCTCGCGAGCACGGCGGCGGCCGGCTGCCCGCCGGGGCCGTACGCCTGCGGCGATCGACAGTACTTCGGGGCGGGGCTGCTGGCGCTGCCGCGGTGACCCGTGCGGCGAGGCCGGGTCCGCGCCGGCGGCGGGCCCGGGTCGCCCGCCGCCGGGCAGGGATACTTGAGCCATGAGGCTGACGGAGTTCTGGCGACGGATGTACGCGCACTTCGGGGAGGCGTACGCGGAGTCGTTCGCGACCGACCACGTGATGACCGAGCTGGGCGGGCGGTCGGTGCGCCAGGCACTGGAGGCGGGCTGGGAGGCCAAGGACGTCTGGCGCGTGGTCTGCGAGACCCAGGGGGTCTCGACGCTGCTGCGCTGAGCGCGGCCCGCCGCCCGGTATGGGACAGACTGTCCGGGTGACAAGCAGCGCAGAGCAGAGGAAATCGGACAGTTCGGTGCGGCCGGCCGACGAGGTACGACCGGCTGACGAGGTACGGGCCGACGGTGAGCGTGCGGGTGGGGGCGGCGGTCTGTGGGGCGGCGGGATGCCGCGCTGGCTGCCCCGGGCGATGGTGCTGTTCCTCGTGCTGGTCGGGCTGTTCCAGCTCGCCGACTGGGCCTTCCGGCAGCTGATCGACCTCTTCGTGATGCTGCTGGTGGCCTTCTTCCTCTCGCTCGCGCTGGAGCCGGCCGTCGACCGGATGGCGGCGCGCGGGGTGCGCCGAGGGGTCGGCACCTTCCTGGTGTTCGTCACGGTCGGGGTCGCGGTGCTCGGCTTCCTCGCGGCGCTCGGCACGCTGCTGGTCGACCAGGTGGCGAAGATCGCCGGGGACCTGCCGCACCTGGTCGACAACCTGATCAACTGGATCAACCGGACCTTCCATCAGGACCTGTCCCTGGGCGAGTTGCAGAAGAAGCTGCTCAAGGACTCCGGCACCATCGAGAACTACGCCCAGCAGGCCGCCGACAACGTCTGGGGCGTCTCCTCCACCGTGATCGGCGGGCTCTTCCAGGCCTTCACGGTCGGGCTGTTCACCTTCTACTTCACCGCCGAGGGCCCACGGGTGCGCCGGACGGTCTGCTCGCTGCTGCCGCCCGCCAAGCAGGGCGAGGTGCTACGGGCCTGGGAGATCGCGCTCGCCAAGACCGGCGGCTACCTCTACTCCCGGGCGCTGCTCGCGGTGGTCTCGGCCGCCGGGCACTGGGTGATGTTCGCGCTGCTCGACCTGCCCTACTCGGCGGCGCTGGCGGTCTGGGTGGGCGTCATGTCGCAGTTCGTGCCGACCATCGGGACGTACCTGGCCGGGGCGCTGCCGGTGCTGGTGGCGCTGACCGTGGAGCCGGTGGACGCGCTCTGGGTGCTGGTCTTCGTGGTGGTCTACCAGCAGGTCGAGAACTACCTGCTGCACCCGAGGATCACCGCGCGGACCGTGGACGTGCACCCGGCGGTGGCCTTCGGCGCGGTGATCGCGGGCGCGGCGCTGCTCGGCGCGGTGGGCGCGCTGATCGCGATCCCGGCGGCGGCGACCCTGCAGGGCTTCGTCGGGACGTACGTGCGGCGGTACGAGGTGGCCACCGATCCCCGGATCGACCGGGGCGAGCAGCGGCGGGCCCGGCGGGAGCTGCGCCGGGAGGCGGCGCGGCGGCTGCGGCGGATGGTCGGCGGGGACGGGAAGTGACGCCGGGGGCGGCGCTCCGGGGGTGACGCCCGGGGCGCCACGGCGCGGACGTGCGAAGCTTGAATCGAACAGATGTTCTTTGTACTCTCCGGCGAAGAGTTTTCCACAGGGCGAGCCGGGTCGGTCTCGTTTGTCAGTGGGACGCGCTAGCGTCGATGACGATGAAGCGCACAGCACAGAACCCGAGGGAAAAAGCCATGGCAGGTACGGACCGCGAGAAGGCCCTTGAGACCGCGCTCGCCCAGATCGAGCGGCAGTTCGGCAAGGGCTCGGTGATGCGTCTCGGTGAGAAGGCCAACGAGCCCATCGAGGTGATCTCCACCGGGTCCACCGCCCTGGACGTCGCCCTCGGGGTCGGCGGCATCCCGCGCGGCCGGGTGGTCGAGATCTACGGCCCCGAGTCCTCCGGCAAGACCACCCTGACGCTGCACCTGGCGGCCAACGCCCAGAAGGCCGGCGGCACGGTCGCCTTCGTCGACGCGGAGCACGCGCTCGACCCGGAGTACGCCAAGAAGCTCGGCGTGGACACCGACGCCCTGCTGGTCAGCCAGCCGGACACCGGTGAGCAGGCCCTGGAGATCACCGACATGCTGATCCGCTCCGGCGCGATCGACCTGGTGATCATCGACTCGGTCGCGGCGCTCGTCCCGCGCGCCGAGATCGAGGGTGAGATGGGTGACTCGCACGTCGGTCTGCAGGCCCGGCTGATGAGCCAGGCGCTGCGCAAGATCGCCGGTGCGCTGAACCAGTCGAACACCACCGCGGTCTTCATCAACCAGCTGCGCGAGAAGATCGGTGTGATGTTCGGCTCGCCGGAGACCACGACCGGTGGCCGGGCGCTGAAGTTCTACGCCTCGGTCCGTCTGGACATCCGCCGGATCGAGACCCTGAAGGACGGCACCGAGGCGGTCGGCAACCGCACCCGCGTCAAGGTGGTCAAGAACAAGGTCGCCGCGCCGTTCAAGCAGGCCGAGTTCGACATCCTCTACGGCGTCGGCATCAGCCGCGAGGGCG
Organism: Kitasatospora sp. NPDC034023; assembly: GCF_055575795.1. Lineage (NCBI taxonomy): Bacteria > Bacillati > Actinomycetota > Actinomycetes > Kitasatosporales > Streptomycetaceae > Kitasatospora > Kitasatospora sp. NPDC034023. The sequence continues at coordinate 118,690 of NZ_JBVIRY010000025.1, read as the reverse complement.
GCCTGATCGACATGGGCGTCGAGCACGGCTTCATCCGCAAGTCGGGCGCCTGGTACACCTACGAGGGCGACCAGCTCGGCCAGGGCAAGGAGAACGCCCGCAACTTCCTGCGGGACAACCCGCAGCTCGCGGACGAGATCGAGCGGAAGATCAAGGGCAAGCTCGGCATCGGCCCGAAGAGCGAGGAGCCGGCCGAGGGCGAGGCGGACGCTGCTGCTGCCGTCACCGCCGCCGACGGCGCGGCGAAGCCGATCACCGCGACCGTCGCCAAGACGGCCGCGGCGAAGAAGACCGCGGCGGCCAAGGCCTGAGCCGTTGACGCAGTACGACACGGTGGGCGGCGGCCCGGCGGACCAGGAGGACGACGACTACGGGCCGCCGGACTGGTTCGCCGCGGTCGCGGAGGAGTCGGCGCCCGCGCCGTCGCGTTCCAGCCGGCGGCGGGAGCGTCCGTCCACCGGGCAGTGGACATCCGGCCGGGAGCCGGAGTTCGACCGGGCCCCGGTCCGGGCGGTGCGCGGCGCGGCGCCCGGCCCGGGTCCGGCGGAGGGCCCGGTCGAGGCGCTGGGGCTGGTCTCCGCCTCCGAGCTGCCCACCGGCCGCCGTCGCCGGCGCTCGGCCCTGGCGGCCGAGGAGCCGGGAGCGGGCCTGCCCGCCTCCGCACCGGCGGCCGTGGAGCACGGTCGGGGCGAGGCCGAGGCGGCCGGTCACGGGGGTGTGGCCGCCTCGACCTCCCGTTCCGTCGCCCGTCGGGGCCGGGCCCGGCGCGGGCGTTCCGGCGAGGAGCAGTTCCTCGAGGAGCAGTCCGGCGAGGGGCTGCCAGGCGAGGACGAGGGCGCCGGCCGCACCTCCCGGAAGAAGCAGGCCGAGGAGTCGGCCGATCCGGAGAGCCGCGCCCGGGACATCTGCCTGCGGCTGCTGACCGGTGCCGCCAAGACCCGCAAACAGCTCGCCGACGCCCTGCGCAAGCGGGAGATCCCGGACGAGGTCGCCGACGAGGTGCTCACCCGGCTCGAGGAGGTCGGGCTGATCGACGACGCGGCCTTCGCCGCGGCCTGGGTGGAGTCCCGGCACGCCGTCCGCGGCCTGTCCCGGCGGGCGCTGGCCCAGGAGCTGCGCACCAAGGGGGTGGCCGCCGACCTGGTCGAGCAGGCCGTCGCCCAGCTCGACCACGACGACGAGGCGGAGGCGGCCCGGGCGCTGGTCGAGCGCAAGCTGCGGTCCACCCGGGGGCTGGACCGACAGGTCCGCACCCGGCGGCTGGTCGGGATGCTGGCCCGGCGCGGCTACTCCGAGGGGCTGGCGTTCCGGGTGGTGCGTGCCGCGCTGGACGAGGAGCCGAGTGAACTGTCGGAAACCGCGTGGGAGTAGTGGCAGTTTCGTAGGCTTCTTGGTGCGGACCAGGTCAAGTCTTGACCGTTTCGTGACCCGCGCCTAGCCTCGCCTTCAGTGCCCGGGGCGCCTGCGGACGGCGGCCCGCGCAGGGGACGGGGAGTGGGCGGCATGACGATCTCGGCGGGCGCCGGACCGAGCGGCTCGCTCCTGCTGATCGCCGGTTCGGCCGCCGCCCTCCTGCTGGTGCTCGCGGTGCTCGCCGGGCTGGTCATCGGACGGCTCCGGACGGCCCGGCGCAGCGCGTCGGCCGAGGTCGAGCGGGCCCGGCGGTCGGCCGAGGAGCAGACCGCCCGGCAGCGGGCCGAACTCACCCGCCGCGAGGAGCAGCTGGCCGAGGAGCTGCGTAGACTCCGCCGACGGGAGGACGAACTGGCCGAGCGCTCGGCCGAGTTGGAGCGATCCCTGGGCGAGGCCGAGGCGCTGGTGACCCGCCGGGCGGCAGCCCTGGAACGGGCCGCCGGGCTCTCCGCCGGACAGGCCCGCGCCGAACTCCTGCGCGAGGCCGAGGCCTCGGCCCGGCTGGAGGCCGCGGTCACCGTCCGGGAGATCGAACGCGAGGCCAAGGAGGAGGGCGAGCGCCGGGCCCGGTCCATCCTCGCCGGGGCCATCCAGCGGCTGGCGACGGAGCAGACCGCGGAAACCGCCGTCACCGTCTTCCGGCTGCCGAACGAGGACATGAAGGGCCGGATCATCGGCCGTGAGGGCCGCAACATCCGCGCCTTCGAGGCGGTCACCGGGGTGAACCTGATCGTCGACGACACCCCGGAGTCGGTGCAGCTGTCCTGCTTCGACCCGGTCCGCCGGGAGACCGCCCGGCTCACCCTGGAGCAGCTGGTCGAGGACGGCCGGATCCACCCGGCCCGGATCGAGCAGCTCCACGAGCGCAGCCGCGCGGAGGTCGAGCAGTGCTGCGTCCGGGCCGGCGAGGACGCTCTGCTGGACGCCCGGGTCGGCGTGATGCACCCCGAACTCGTCCGTACCCTGGGCTCGTTGCGCTACCGGGCCTCGTACGGGCAGAACGTGCTCGGGCACCTGCTGGAGTCCGCGCACCTGGCCGGGATGATGGCCGTCGAACTCGGCGTCGACCCGGAGCCGGTGCGGCGCGCCGCGCTGCTGCACGACATCGGCAAGGCGCTCACGCACGAGGCCGAGGGCAGCCACGCGGCGGTCGGCGCCGAACTCGCCCGGCGGTACGGCGAGTCGCCGGAGGTGGTGCACGCGATCGCCGCCCATCACAACGAGGTGGAGCCCGACACCGTGACGGCCGTGCTGACCCAGGCCGCGGATGCCTGCTCGGGCGGCCGGCCCGGGGCGCGCAAGGAGTCGCTGGAGCTGTACGTCCGCCGGCTGGCGCGGCTGGAGGAGATCGCGCGCTCGCACGCGGGGGTCGCCGAGGTCTACGCGATGCAGGCCGGCCGCGAGGTGCGGGTGATGGTCCGCCCGGACGCGGTGGACGACCTCGGCGCGGAGCAGCTTGCCCGCGAGGTCGCCCGGCAGGTCTCGGCCGAGCTGACCTACCCGGGGCAGATCCGGGTGACCGTGGTCCGCGAGAGCCGCGCGACGGCGGTGGCGAGCTAGCCCGGACGGGCCGTCCCCGCCCGCGGGGCCGAGTCGGAGGCGCTCTAGCTCGGGGAGTCGACCTGGTGCGGTGCGTGCCGTCCGGCGGGCTCGGGCTCGGGCTCGGGCTCGTGCTCGGGTTCCGGCGCGGGATCCGGGGCCGAGGTGAGCGCGTCCGGGCCGCCGCGGGCGTGGTCGGCGAGGGCGAGGAGGTCCTCGGCGACGGCGCCCTGGGTGACGCCGACCAGGTGGCCGTCGGGGCGGATCAGCAGGACGGTGTGCGGGCCGGCGCCCGGGTAGTCCTCGGCGACCAGGACCTCGGCGGGGACCGGCAGGGCGGCGGCGACCTCGGCGAGCCGGGGCATCAGCCCGGCGCCGAGCCAGTGCTGGGACGACCAGACCGCGGTGCCGGGCGCGACCAGCAGCAGCAGGAAGGTGGCGCCGAGGCGGGCGTGCAGGTGGTCGGGGGTGCCGTCGGCAGTGAGCACCGGCAGGTCCGGGACGAGCACGCCCGGGGCGGTGGCGGGCAGCAGTTCGCTGAGCGAGGTGGAGCCGCGCGAGCCGCGCTGCACCGGGACCCGGGCGGGGACGCCGGAGGGCGCCGCCGGGTAGGCGGGCGCGCCGCCGAAGCGGCCGGTGCCGAGCTGGCCGTCGGCGAGCAGCGGGGCGTGCTTGCGGAAACCGCCGACCAGCAGCGAGCGCCGGGTCTGCTGCCAGCCGCGCAGCGGGCGCAGCAGCGGCATGGACTGGTCGACCGCGCGCAGCCGGGCGCCGACCGCGCCGCGCCGTTCGGCCTCGTAGCCGTCCAGCAGGGAGCCGCCGGGCTGCGGGCCGCCGGAGTGGAGGTGCCAGGCGAGGGCGAGCCGCCAGGCGAGGTTGTCGGCGTCGCGCAGCCCGTCCGCGAGGTTCTGCATGCCGAGCGCGCCGTGCAGGTGGGCGGCGTCGCCGGCGAGGAAGCAGCGGCCGACCCGGAACCGGGCGGCGAGGCGCTGCTGGGCGGTGTGGTCGGCGGCGGCGAGCAACTCGAAGCGGGGCAGTTCGCCGCACCAGCCGGTGAGGGTGGCGGTGACCCGGGTGAGCAGGGTGTCGCCGGTGACGATGCCCGGCCAGGTGGCGTGCGGGTCGACCGTCTCGGTGGGGGCGGGGCGGCCGGGGGGCAGCCGCCAGTCGAGCCGCCAGACGCCGTCCGGCAGTGGACGGGCGGAGGCCTCGCGGTCGCCGCGCCACGGAGGCTCGCGGTGCAGCCGGGCGCCGTCGAAGGGCAGGTCGACCCGGACGGTGGCGATGGCGTTGCGGTCGACTGCCGGGCGGCCGGGGAAGCGGATCTTCAGGAACCTGCGGACGGCGGATCTCGCGCCGTCGCAGCCGACCAGGTGGCTGCCGCGCCACCAGGTGGTGGCACCGCTCTGGGTGCCCACGGTGCGGATGCTGACGCCGTCCCGGTCCTGTTCGAGTTCGACGACCCGGTGGAGCGGGACCAGCTTGATCAGCGGGGTGCCGGTCAGGGCGTCGCGCAGGCCGCGCTGGAGGCGGTGCTGGGGGAGGTGGAAGGTGGGCGAGTCGGTGAGGTCGATCCGCAGCACCTCCTGGCGGCGCCGCCAGATGCCGAAGGAGTCCCACAGGGCGGAGTCGGAGACCGCCCGCGGGTAGCCGATCCGGGTCAGGAAGGCGGCGGTGTCGGCGCCGATGACGAGGCTGCGCGGGCCTTCGGGGCAGAGCCCGGAACCCTCGTCCAGGACGATGGTCGGCACCTCGTGCCGGGCCAGGGCGAGGGCCAGGGCCAGACCGACCGGTCCGGCCCCGACCACGATCACCGGGTCCATGAGCGGACCTCCGGGCACGAACCGGCCGATCGGCCGGCGTCAGTTACCGCTGCCGCATATGCCGCGTGGATGCTCCCGGGAGGTGTCACGAAGAGCAATGCAACAGTTCACCTGCGTGTCCGTCAAGCAGCAGCTGAAGTGCGCCGGTTCGCGCCGCGACGGCCGCGTGCTTCGATCCAGCGCGCGAGCGCGGTCAGCAGCAGGCACAGGGCGATGTAGATCGGGCCGATCACGAGCACCACGGGGATGTAGGGGAACCCGGCGGCGTTCAGCGGCTGGCTGGCGATCGCCTTACCGACGAACAGCAGCTCGTTGTAGGTGATGATGAAGCCGAGCGAGGTGTCCTTGAGGGTGACGACCAGCTGGCCGATCATCGAGGGCAGCATCGAGCGGACGGCCTGCGGCACCAGGATGGACATCATCACCTGGGTCTTGCGCATGCCGAGCCCGTACGCCGCCTCGGCCTGGCCGCGCGGGACGGCGTTGACGCCACTGCGGATGATCTCGGCCTGGACCGCCCCGTTGTAGAGGGTGAGACCGAGCACCAGGGCCCACATCGGCTGCTGGGCGAAGAAGGCGTAGTAGAGCGCGACGATCAGGATCAGCAGCGGCATCGCCCGGAAGAACTGGACGATGCCGGCACAGAGCCAGCGGACCGGCTTGCGGTCGGAGAGCTGACCGGCCGCCAGCAGGGCACCGAGGATGAGCGAGAACGCCGCCGCCAGGCCGAAGGCCTTCAGGGTGGAGAGCAGGCCGTCCAGGATGCGCTGCTGGACGGTGTTGTACTGGAACGCGTCCCACAGGTCCGCGTCGAACTGGCCGTTGTCGGCGAGCGTGGTGACGACGTACCAGAGGAGGGCGGCGACGCCGATCAGGGAGAGGACGCCGAACAGCCGGTAGCGGGCGCGGGCCTTGGGCCCGGGGGTGTCGTAGAGGACGCTCGCCGTCACCGGGCGCTGGAAGATGCTCATCGGGCCACCGCCAGTCGGGTTTCCAGGAAGCGGAAGAGCGTGGCGATCGTCGCGCTGATCAGCAGGTAGGCGCAGGCCACCCAGAAGAAGATCGAGAAGATCGAGTAGCCGCGCTCGGAGAAGGTCTGCTGGACGCTGTACAGCTCGCTGACGCTGAACGCGCCGGCGATCGCCGAGTTCCTCGGCAGCGCGATGAACACGCTGCTCATCGGGCCCAGGACGGTGCGGGCGGCCTGCGGCAGGATGACCAGGGTGAGGGTCTGGCCGAAGGTCATGCCGAGGCTGCGGGCGGCCTCCGCCTGGCCGAGCGGCACGGTGTTGATGCCGGAGCGGATCACCTCGCAGACGAACGAGGCGGTGTACCCGCCGAGCGCCAGCACCGCGAACGCCAGGTGGCTGAAGTGCACGCCGAGCGGCGGCAGGCCGAAGGTGACGGCGAAGAACAGCAGGGTCAGCGGGGTGTTGCGGAAGAGCGTCACCCAGGTGGTGCCGAAGGCGCGCAGGACCGGCACCGGGGAGACCCGGAAGGCCGCCAGCAGGGTGCCCAGCAGCAGGGCGAGCAGGGCGCTGAGGGCGCTCAGCTCGATCGTCTGCAGGAAGCCGTCGCGGAACAACGCGAAGTTGTCGTCGTCGAACAGGAACCCCATCCGGCGGCCCTCCTCTCAATAACGGTCAGGGATGTGCGGTGGGCGGGTCAGTAGCGCTCGAGGGCCGGGACGTCGGGCGCCGGGGAGCCGGAGGCGCCCAGGGTCGCGTCGTAGGCCTTCTTCCAGTCGCCGTTGTCCTCGTGGGCCTTCAGGGCGTCGCTGATCGCGTCCCGCAGCGTCTTGTCGTCCTTGTTGAGCCCGACGCCGTAGTTCTCCTTGGTGAAGGGCTTGCCGACGACCTTGAGCTTGCCGGTGTACTTGGAGGCGTAGCCCTTGAGGATGGCGTCGTCGGTGGTGACGGCGTCGACCTCGCCGGAGAGGAGCTTCTCGACGCAGGCCGAGTAGGTGTCGAACTGGGTGATCTTCGGGTTGTACTGCTGGATGTTCTTGATCGAGGTCGAGCCGGTGGCGGTGCAGACGTTCTTGCCGCCCACGCTCTCCGGACCGGTGATCGAGGTGTTGTCCTGCTTCACCAGCAGGTCCTGGCCGGCGATGTAGTACGGGCCGGCGAAGGAGACGGTCTTCTTGCGCTCGTCGTTGATGCTGTACGTGCCGACGTAGAAGTCGATCTGGCCCTTGGCGATGGCCGGCTCGCGCTGCGAGGAGACCAGGGTCTGCCACTTGATCTGCTGCGGGGTGAAGCCGAGGTCGGCGGCGATCATCTTGGCGACCTCGATGTCGAAGCCGCTGCGGTCGCCGCTGGAGACGTCCTCCCAGCCGAGGTTCGGCTGGTCGGCCTTGGCGCCGATGATCAGCTGGCCGCGCTTCTTGGCCTCGGCGATGATCGGGGAGTCGATCTTGGCGTCGGTCTTGACCGTGTAGGTCGGCAGCTTCGGGGCGTCGCTCGCGGTGGCGGCGGCGCCGGGGGTGCCGTCCTTGCCGCAGGCGGCGGTGGCGGTGAGCGCGACGGCAACGAGCGCGACGGCGAGGGTGCGGGAAGTCCTCATGAGGGTTGGTCTCCTGGGGCTGGGCCGCGGTGTCAACCGGGCTCTGGCGTCTGGAAGTCGTGCACGGGCAGGGCCGATCGGCTCCGTTGCCGGAGGCTGCCCCGCGTGGGCTCGAAGCGTCGGTGAAGCGTCAGTGGTGCAGGATCTTCGAGAGGAAGTCCTTGGCGCGGTCGGAGCGCGGGGCGGTGAAGAAGGCGTCCGGGGTGTTCTGCTCGACGATCTTGCCGTCGGCCATGAACAGCACGCGGTTGGCGGCGGAGCGGGCGAAGCCCATCTCGTGGGTGACCACGACCATCGTCATGCCGTCCGCGGCCAGCTGGCGCATGACCTCCAGCACCTCGTTGACCATCTCCGGGTCGAGCGCCGACGTGGGCTCGTCGAAGAGCATCACCTTGGGCTTCATGGCCAGCGCCCGGGCGATCGCCACGCGCTGCTGCTGGCCGCCGGAGAGCTGGGCCGGGAACTTGTCGGCCTGCGCGCCGACGCCGACGCGCTCCAGCAGCTCCCGGGCGGTCTTCTCGGCCTCCGGGCGGGGCACCTTGCGCACCTTGACCTGGCCGATGACCACGTTCTCCAGCACGGTCTTGTGCGCGAACAGGTTGAAGCTCTGGAACACCATGCCGACCTCGGCGCGCAGCCGGGCCAGCTCCTTGCCCTCGGCGGGCAGCGGCCGGCCGTCGATGGTGATCGTGCCGGAGTCGATGGCCTCCAGCCGGTTGATCGTCCGGCAGAGCGTGGACTTGCCCGAACCGGACGGGCCGATCAGCACGACCACCTCGCCCTGGGCGATCGTGAGGTCGATGTCCTGCAGGACGTGCAGCGCGCCGTAGTGCTTGTTGACGCCGCTCAGCGCGACCAGCGGGGCGGCTGCGGGGGTGGAGTCCTGGACCGGGCTCTCGGTCATCGCGCCTGCTCCCTCTGTATCGAATAGTGCCAACCCGAGAAGTCTCAACTCCCTTGGGGGGCAATGGTGGTGCAAATCCGGGAGCCGCGACCGGCGGAGCCGCAGCCCCCGGTGGGCCGACCATAGGAGGCGTGACCACGCGCCGTCAGCCGATCTGAGCGGAACTTGAGGATCACGAAAAGGACACACGGTGGGTACGAGCTGTTCGCGAGGGCGCCGACGGGGCATGTCACAGCGGGAATCCGCACCGGCGCTGCCCGTCCCCCACGAGCCCGGTGTGCGGTCGAACCTGGCGCCGGGCCGCCCGCTGGCCCATACTGCGCAGGACCGGGACCTGACCGATCGGTCCGGCGATCACCGGTGATCACGTGGGGGAAGGAGGAGAAACAGGATGCGACTGCTGCTCGTCGAGGACGACGAACGCGTGGCCGCCGCGCTGGTCGCGGTGCTGGGCCGGCACGGCTTCCAGGTCCGGCACGCCCGCAGCGGGCACGAGGCGCTGGACGCCCTGGTGCCGGACGGCAACGAGCCGTACCGGGTGGTGCTGCTCGACCTCGGGCTGCCCGACCGCGACGGCTTCGAGGTGTGCAGCCGGATCAGGGCCGGCAGCGGCGTGCCGGTGATCATGGTCACCGCCCGCGCCGACGTCCGCTCCCGGATCCACGGCCTCAACCTCGGCGCCGACGACTACGTCACCAAGCCGTACGACATGGGCGAGCTGCTCGCCCGCATCCACGCGGTGGCCCGCCGCGGCGCAGCCCCCTCCTCGGTGTCGGTGCCCGCGCCCGACACCGTGCCGCAGCAGCGCGGCCCGCTGGAGTCCCGCGGCATCCTGATCGACCGGGAACGCCGCCGGGTCAGCGTGGACGGCCGCGACGTGCCGCTCACCCGCAAGGAGTTCGACCTGCTCGCCCTGCTCGCGCAGAGCCCGGGCGTGGTCTACCGGCGCGAGCAGATATTCAGCGAGGTCTGGCGCAGCGGCTGGGAGGGCAACGGGCGCACCCTGGAGGTGCACATCGGCTCGCTGCGCAACAAGCTCGCACTGCCCGGGCTGGTCGAGGCCGTCCGCGGCGTCGGCTACCGCCTGATCCCCGAGTCCCCGGCGCCCGCCGCGGCGGACCCGGCCCCGAACACCCCCGCGGAGCACTGACCGCACGTGCGCACCCGCCTGCTCGGCATCCTGATCGCCCTCATGCTCTGCGTCCTGGCCGCCCTGGGGCTGCCGCTCGCGGCGGCGGTCGCGGCGGCCGAGCAGACCACGGTCGTCGTCGACCGGCTCGACGACGCCGCCCGCTTCGCCCAGGACCTGCCCACCTCCGGCGCCGCCGACTCCGCGCGCAAGGGCGACCCGGAACCCGCCCCCGGGGACCTCAGCCGGCAGCACTCGATCGACGCCGAGGTCCGCCGCTACTACGACCTGTACGGCGTGCGCCTGGGCATCTTCCAGCGCGACGGCCTGCCGATCGCCGCCGCCCCCGAGACCTGGCGGGTGCCCTCGGCCGGCTGGGGCGCCCAGGCCTTCCAGGAGGCGCTGGACGGGCGGCGCAGCCACAATCCGCCGCAGGTCTGGCCGTGGACGCCGGACCGGACGATCACCGTGGCCGCCCCGGTGGTGCGCGACGGCGACGTGGTCGCGGTGGTGCTGAGCGAGTCCCCCACCGGCGGGCTGCGCACCCGGGTGCTGCACAAGTGGCTGGTGCTGGTCGCGGGCGAGGCCGCCGCGATGATCGTCGCCGTGCTGCTGGCCGTCCGGCTCACCGAGTGGGTGCTGCGCCCGGTGCGCACCCTGGACCGGGCCACCCACGACATCGCCACCGGCCGGATGGCCGCCCGGGTCGCCCCCGGCGGCGGACCGCCCGAACTGCAGCGGCTGGCGCGCTCGTTCAACGAGATGGCCGACCACGTGGTGCTCGCGATGGACCAGCAGAAGGCCTTCGTCGCGGACGCCTCGCACCAGCTGCGCAACCCGCTCTCGGCACTGCTCCTGCGGGTCGAGGTGCTCGGCCTGGAACTGCCCGAGGGCCACGAGGAGGAGCTCAGCGGCGTACGGGAGGAGGGCACCCGGCTGGCCCGGGTGCTGGACGACCTGCTGGGGCTGGCCACCGCCGAGCACGCCCGCCCGGAGCCGGAGCGCACCGACCTCGCCCAGCTCACCCTGGCCCGGGTGGACGCCTGGCGGCCGGTCGCCGAGCAGCGCGGGATCGGGCTGCGCTGGGACGGCCCGGCGCTGGCGGTCGGCATGGCGGACCCGATCGGCTTCGGTTCGGCCCTGGACGCCGTGGTGGACAACGCGCTGAAGTTCGGCCCGGCCGGCAGCGAGGTGCGGCTGCGGGTCGCGGTCCGCCGGGACGAGGTCGCGGTCACCGTCACCGATGCCGGGCCCGGCCTCGCCGCGGACGAGCTGTCCCGGGCCGGGGACCGGTTCTGGCGCAGCCCGCGGCACCAGAACGTGGACGGCTCCGGGCTGGGCCTGTCCATCGCCCGCACCCTGCTGGCGGCCGGCGGCGGCTCGCTGGGCTTCGCACCGGTCAAGCCGACCGGGCTCGCGGTGACGCTGGCGGTGCCGCGGCCGGAGAATCCGGAGAAGAAGTAGCCGGGCCCCGACGGCGGCCCGGTGCTGTCCGGGCTGGGGCGCAGGGTTTCACGGAGCGATGGCTCAGGGCTTCACCGAGCGGTGGGTCAGGGCTTCACGGAGCGGTAGTAGCGCGCCGCGCCCGTGTGCAGCGGGAGCGGGTCGGTGTAGACGGCGGTGCGCAGGTCGACCAGTTGGGCGGCGTGCACCTGGGCGCCGATCCGGTCGCGGCTGTCGATCACCGCGCGGGTCATGCCCTCGACCAGGTCCGCGTCCACGTCGTCCCGGGTGATCAGCAGGTTGGGCACAGCCACCGTGGCGACCGCGTCCTTGGGCTCGGCGTTCGGGTAGGTGTTCTTTGGCATGGTGGCCGCCCGGTAGGCGTCGGTGCCGCCGCCCTCGGCCTTGTGCAGGGCCTCGGACAGGTCGCCCAGCGGCACGACCCGGATCGGGACGTGGTCGGAAAGGTCGGTGAGCGCGCTGGTGGGCAGGCCGCCGGACCAGAAGAAGGCATCCAACCGGCCCGCGCGCAGGTCGTCGGCGGCCTCGCCGACCCCGGCCGGCACCGGCACGATGTCGCGCTCCGGGTCCAGCCCGGCCGCGGCCAGCAGCCGCTTGGTCACCAGGTTCACCCCGGACTGCGGCAGGCCGACGCCGACCCGCAGGCCCTTGAGGTCGGCGGTGCGGCGCACCGGGGAGGAGGCCGGGACGATCAGCTGCAGGTAGTCGTCGTAGAGCCGGGCGATCGCCCGCAGCCGGTCCTTGCCGGGGCCCTGGTAGTCGGCGACCGCGTCGGCGGTGGCGATCGCGAAGGTGTCCCGGCCGGTGATCACCCGGGTGAGGTTGTCTATCGAGCCCTCGGTGTTGTCCAGGGCCAGCCGCACCCCCGGCATCGTCCGGGAGACGTGCTCCTGCAGCAGCTGCCCGTACCGGTCGTAGACGCCGCGCTGCACGCCAGTGGCGAAGCGGACCTCCCCGCGCGGGTACCCGGGCGAGCGGCCCGCCGACAGCCACCAGCCGCCGAAGCCGGCGACGAGCAGCACCAGCACCAGCACCGTCCGCCACAGTGGGCTGCGGGCCGCGGTGCGGACGGCGGCGCCGAGACGGGACGGGGTGGTGGGGGTCATGCAGGGATACTGCCAGGCGCTCCGGCGGAACGGGAGTGGAACGGAACGGGGAAGCGTCGGGAAAAGCGCTTCGCGGCTGCCCGTACCCTGGTCTGGTGAGCGGTGAGAGCGGATTGAAGAGCTACAAGGTCGTCACGCACGGCTGTCAGATGAACGTCCACGACTCCGAGCGGCTGTCCGGGCTGCTGGAGGAGGCGGGCTACGTCAAGGCCGGGGCCGAGGGCGACCCGGACCTGGTGGTGTTCAACACCTGCGCGGTGCGCGAGAACGCCGACAACAAGCTGTACGGCAACCTCGGCCAGCTGGCGCCGGTCAAGAGCCGCCACAAGGGCATGCAGATCGCCGTCGGCGGCTGCCTGGCCCAGAAGGACCGCGACACCATCGTCCAGCGCGCCCCCTGGGTCGACGTGGTGTTCGGCACCCACAACATCGGGCACCTCCCGGCGCTCCTGGAGCGGGCCGCGATCGAGCGGAAGGCCCAGGTCGAGATCCTGGAGTCGCTGGAGACCTTCCCCTCCACCCTGCCGACCCGCCGCGACTCCGCGTACGCCGCCTGGGTCTCGATCTCGGTCGGCTGCAACAACACCTGCACCTTCTGCATCGTCCCCGCGCTGCGCGGCAAGGAGGAGGACCGCCGCCCCGGCGACGTCCTCGCCGAGATCGAGGCGCTGGTGGACGAGGGCGTCATCGAGGTGACCCTGCTCGGCCAGAACGTCAACGCCTACGGCTCCGACCTGGGCGACCGCGAGGCCTTCTCCAAGCTGCTGCGCGCCGCCGGCCAGATCGAGGGCCTGGAGCGGATCCGCTTCACCTCGCCGCACCCGCGCGACTTCACCGACGACGTGATCGCCGCGATGGCCGAGACCCCGACCGTGATGCACCAGCTGCACATGCCGCTGCAGTCCGGCTCGGACCGCGTGCTCAAGGCGATGCGCCGCTCCTACCGGCAGGAGCGCTTCCTCGGGATCATCGAGAAGGTCCGCGCGGCGATGCCCGACGCGGCGATCTCCACCGACATCATCGTGGGCTTCCCCGGCGAGACCGAGGAGGACTTCGAGGAGACGATGCACACCGTCCGCGAGGCCCGCTTCACCAACGCCTTCACCTTCCAGTACTCCAAGCGCCCCGGGACCCCGGCCGCCGAGATGGCGGACCAGGTGCCGAAGGAGGTCGTGCAGGCCCGCTACGACCGGCTGATCGCCCTCCAGGAGGAGATCTCCTGGGAGGAGAACAAGAAGCAGGTCGGCCGTGTCCTGGAGATCCTGGTCGCCGAGGGCGAGGGCAAGAAGGACGACCGGACCCGGCGGCTCTCCGGCCGCGCCCCCGACAACCGGCTCGTGCACTTCTCCAAGCCCGAGGAGCCGGTGCGCCCGGGTGACATGGTGACCGTCGAGATCACCTACGCCGCCCCGCACCACCTGCTCGCCGAGGGCCCGGCGCTCGCGGTGCGCCGCACCCGGGCCGGCGACGCCTGGGAGAAGCGCCAGGCCAAGCCCGCCGCGCCGGCCGGCGTGATGCTCGGCCTGCCGTCCATCGGCGCCCCGGCCGCGCTGCCCCTGGCCGCGCCGGCGGGCGGGGCCTGCTGCGGCGACTGACCCGCGCGCATTCCGGACGGCCCGGTGGGAGCTTCGGCTCCCGCCGGGCCGTCCGGCTTCCGGGCGACAGGCTCTAAAGTGATCCACATGCTGGTTGCCGCCGCCGTGTGCCCCTGTCCGCCGCTGCTCGTCCCGGAGGTCGCCGCCGGGGCGGCCGCCGAGCTGGACGCGCTGCGCGTCGCCTGCGACGAGGCGCTGGCGGCGCTGGTCGCGGCCGGTCCGCAGCTGGTCGTGGTGGTCGGCACCGGGCCGAAGGCCGAGGTGTGGACCGAGGGCGGGGCCGGCTCCTTCCACCGCTACGGGGTGCCGCTGATCGCCAAGCTGCCCGGCGACCGGGTCGAGGGGCCGGAGCTGGCGCCCTCGCTGACCGTCGGCGCCTGGCTACTGGAGCGCGCCGGGGTGACCCTGCCCACGCACGCGTGCGCGGTGCCCGCCGACGCCCCGGCCGACCGGATGCTCGGCCTCGGCCAGGGCCTGGCCGGGCTCGCCGACCGGGTCGCCCTGCTGGTGCTCGGCGACGGCAGCGCCTGCCGGTCGGTGAAGGCGCCCGGCTACCTGGACGAGCGGGCCGAGGGCTTCGACGCGGCGCTGGCCGCCGCCCTGGGCTCGGCCGACCTGCCGGCCCTGGCCGCGCTGGACACCGGCGTGGCCGCGGAACTCAAGGCCGAGGGCCGGGCGCCCTGGCAGGTGCTGGCCGGCGCCGCTGAGGGCGCCGGCCTCACCGGGCGACTGGACTACCAGGACGCGCCGTACGGGGTCGGGTACTTCGTGGCGTCCTGGTCCTAGGACAGGACCCGGCGGGTCAGGACTGCGGGGGCTGTGGCGACTGCGGGGGCTGCGGCGACGGCGGCGACTGCAGGGACTGCGGCGACGGCGGGGGCCGGCCCTCGTCGCCCGGCTTCGGCTTGTGGGCGAAGTCGCCGACCGCGTCCTTGGCCTTGTCGGCGCCGTGCTCGATCTTGTCGCTGTACTTGCCCTTGGTCGCCTTGTCGATCGCGCCGCCGGCCTTGTCCACGATGTGATCGATCTGGTCGCTGTGCTTGCCGGCCAGTTCGCTGGCCTTCTCCTTGAGCTCCTCGGCCTTGCCCTTGAGGTTGTCCATCAGACCCATGGCGGTCTCACCCTTCCCTGTCGTCCGTCCATCCCCGTCCCCTGCACAACGTCCGTACCCGGGGAAGCGTTCGCAAACCGGGCGCCAACTGGGGAAACGGTCGGAAACGGACTCGGAGACAGTCATATCGTCGCGCAGCGGCGGGCGAGCGGCAGCCCGGTGCGCGGGTGAGGCGGTCTCGCGAAAACGGAGCAGTGCGAAACTGGAACGGTGAGCAGCCTCCGTACCCCGCGCGTCATCTCGATCGTCGGCGCGACCGCCGCCGGCAAGTCCGACCTGGCCGTCGCCATCGCCCGCAGCCTCGACGGCGAGGTGATCAACACCGACTCGATGCAGCTGTACCGGGGCATGGACATCGGCACCGCCAAGCTCACCATGGCCGAGCGCGGGGGAGTACCGCACCACCTGATGGACGTCTGGGACGTCACCGAGGCCGCCAGCGTGGCCGAGTACCAGCGGCTGGCCCGCGCCGAGATCGACCGGCTGCTCGCCGCCGGGCGCACCCCCGTCCTGGTCGGCGGCTCCGGGCTGTACGTCCGGGCCGCGATCGACGAGATGGAGTTCCCCGGCACCGACCCGGCGGTCCGGGCCCGGCTGGAGGCCGAGCTGGAGGCGGCCGGCCCGGACGCGCTGCACCGCCGGCTGGCCGAGCTGGACCCGGCCGCCGCCGAGGCGATCCTCACCGGCAACGGGCGGCGGATCGTCCGGGCGCTGGAGGTCATCGAGATCACCGGGCAGCCGTTCACCGCCAACCTGCCGAGCAACACCGCCGTGTACGAGGCGGTGCAGATCGGCGTCGCCGTGCCGCGCCCCGAGCTGGACGAGCGGATCGCGCTGCGGGTCGACCGGATGTGGGCGGCCGGACTGCCGGACGAGGTGCGGGCGCTGGAGAAGGTCGGGCTGCGGGAGGGGAAGACCGCCTCCCGGGCGCTCGGCTACCAGCAGGTGCTCGACCACTTCGCCGGCGAGTGCACCGAGGACGAGGCGCGGGCCGAGACCGTCCGGGCGACCAAACGATTCGCCCGCCGCCAGGAGTCCTGGTTCCGCCGGGACGACCGGATCAACTGGCTCTCCCGACCGGCCGGCACCGACCCCGTCGAGCTGCTGGAACACTCCCTCGAACTGATCGACCGTCAGGGGGTTCCGGCCGCGTAGGACGGGTTCCGGCCAATTCGGCGGTGCACCTGCGCGCGCAGGCGACCGTGCAGGACGAACCGGCGGTCACGGCCCGATCACGTGATGGCCACGGATCACCCGTCGACCCCGGTCAGGCCCCGGAACGCCTCCCTGGACATGCCATCATCGAAGCCATAGGAGTCGGCCGAACGGGCCGACCGTGCCCGACCGCGAGTCCGCTCGTGTCGAACTGTCAGGGGAGGCCGTGTGTCGACGGGTACCGGCCCCGAACCCGGCCAGAGCGGAAGCGTCACCGCGCCGGCCGAGGAGTTCGACGAGTCGACGATGGGTGACCTCCCCGTGCTGACCGGACTGGAGACGCCGACCTCGTACGCGGTCGCGCTGCCCGCCCTGGACACCCGTACCCCGCCCGGCGGTGCGGTGCACGAGCGGGAGATCCGCCCGCGGCGCCGGCTGCGCTGGTGGCAGACGCTGCCGATCGCCCTGCTGGGCACCCTCGGCTCGCTGATGTTCGCCTTCCCGCTCGCCTTCGGCTCGGCCGGGGCGCGCGCCACCATGGTCGGGATGCTCGGGCTGCTGCTCACCGCCGCCTCGGTCGGCTGGGGCGCGATGGCCGCCCGGCACGCGGGCTACAAGTGGCCGGGACTGCCGCGCCGGGGCTCCGGGCAGCGGGCCGGCTGGAAGGCGATCGTGCTGTACACCGTGATCGCGCTGGCCGCCTGCGCGCTCGCGGTCTGGCGGGTCGCCTACCTGCGCTGAGGCCGGGCTCACGGCCTCCGCCCCCCGCTCTCCCCGCCCCGGAGGCGAGCCGGCGAGTATCAGTACCATCGGAGGGGTGAGCGCATCCTCTCCTCAGCAGGGCGGCATCCCCTTCTTCAAGGGGCACGGCACCCAGAACGACTTCGTCATCGTCCCGGACCCGGACGGCGCGCTGGAGATCGGCCCCGAGGCCGTCGCCGCGCTGTGCGACCGGCGGGCCGGCATCGGCGGGGACGGGCTGCTGCGCGTGGTGCGCTCGGCCGCCGACCCGGCATCGGCGGGGATGGCCGACCGGGCCGAGTGGTTCATGGACTACCGCAACTCCGACGGCAGCATCGCCGAGATGTGCGGCAACGGCCTGCGGGTCTTCGCCCGCTTCCTGGTCGAGGCGGGTCTGGCCAAGCCCGGCGAGCTGGCCGTCGCCACCCGCTCCGGGGTGCTCACCGCGACGGTCGCCGAGGACGCCGAGGACGGCACGCCCGGCGACGTCACCATCGACATGGGCCGCGCCCGGCTGCCCGGGCCGGACGGCATCGAGGTCACGGTCGGCGAGCGGCGCTGGCCGGCGCTGAACGTCAACATGGGCAACCCGCACGCGGTGGCCTTCGTGGAGAGCCTGGACCATGCCGGCGAGCTGTTCGCCGCGCCGCTCACCAGCCCCGAGGGTGCCTACCCCGAGGGCGTCAACGTCGAGTTCGTGGTGGACCGCGGGCCGCGGCACGTCGCGATGCGGGTGCACGAGCGCGGCTCGGGCGAGACCCGCTCCTGCGGCACCGGCGCCTGCGCCGTCGCGGTGGCCGCCATCCGCCGGGACGGCGCCGACCCGGCGGTCACCGGCGAGGCCGTCGCGTACACCGTGGACGTGCTGGGCGGCCGGCTGGTCATCACCGAGCACCCGGACGGCCGGGTGGAGATGACCGGGCCGGCGGTGATCGTGGCCGAGGGGCGGCTGGACGCGCGCTGGTGGGAGTCCGCCCGCCGGAGCTGACGGCCCGGTTTGCCCAATTCGTGCGGTGACGAATCCCCCCGATCGGGTGATACCGGTCGCGGACGGGAATCACGGCGTCGCGGAACGTGCTCTGCTCGGTAGCATGGACCACCGGGTCGATCACCCCTGGGAGGGGCAGCAAGATCACCGTCCCCAGCGGGGCCGCGCCCGGCGACGTTGCCGGAGGTGCCGATGACCATCGAAGCCGGGCAGTCCCTGACGGGGCAGCCGACGACCGTACGGCAGGCCGGGGCCAGGAGGCCCCTCGGAGAGCTCGGCCGGGCCGCCCTCGGCCGAGCCGGCCGGGCCGCGTTACTGGCCACCGGCCGGCCGCCCGTGCCGGACGCCCTGGAACCGCTCGTCCGGGTCCACCGGCAGCACCACCCGCAGGCCGACCTCGGCCTGCTCGCCCGGGCGTACCGGCTCGCCGAGGCCAGCCATCGCGGCCAGAAGCGCAAGAGCGGTGAGCCGTACATCACCCACCCGCTGGCCGTCACCATGATCCTGGCCCAACTCGGCGCCGGGACGACCACCTTGGTCGCCTCGCTGCTCCACGACACGGTCGAGGACACCGAGTTGACGCTGGACCAGGTGGGTGCCGGATTCGGACCCGAAGTCGCCTACCTGGTCGACGGGGTGACGAAACTGGAGAAGGTCGACTTCGGCGCCGCCGCCGAGGCCGAGACCTTCCGCAAGATGCTGGTCGCCACCGGGGACGACGTCCGGGTGATGGTGATCAAGCTGGCCGACCGGCTGCACAACATGCGCACCATCCGGCACATGAAGCCGGCCAGTCAGGTGCGGATCGCCAAGGTCACCCGGGACGTGCTGATCCCGCTGGCCGAGCGGCTCGGCATCCAGGTGCTCAAGGCGGAGCTCGAGGACATCGTCTTCGCCACCCTGCACCCCGAGGAGCACGCCCGCACCCGCGCCCTGACGGCCGACCACGAGGCCGAGCCGGACACCGTGCTGGAACCCTTCGCCCGGCAGCTGGCCCGGCACCTGGCCGAGGCCGGGGTGGCCGCCGAGGTGACCGTGCGGCCCCGGCACTGCGTCTCGCTGCACCGGGTGCTGCTCAAGCGGTCCGGCGCGCCCGGGCCGGACGGCCTGCCGCAGGCGCCGCGGCCGGCCGACTTCGGGCGACTGCTGGTGGTCGTCGAGGAGAACGCGGACTGCTACGCCGTGCTCGGCGAACTGCACACCTGCTGGACGCCACTGCCCGGGGAGTTCAAGGACTTCGTCGCCGCGCCCAAGTTCAACCTCTACCAGTCGCTGCACACCGCCGTGGCACTGAGCGGCGGCGCGGTGGTCGAGGTGCTGGTCCGCACCCGCCGGATGCACGAGGTCGCCGAGACCGGGGTGGTCGCGCTCGGCGACCCGTCCCCGGCCGCCGCCGCCCAGGACACCGACGAGCTGGACCGCACCGACCCGGCCCGGCCGGGCTGGCTCAGCCGACTGCTGGAGTGGCAGCAGGACACGCCCGACCCGGACGCCTTCTGGTCCGCGCTCACCGCCGACCTGGCCGGCGACCGCGAGATCACCGTCGTGACGGAGAGCGGCGAAACGCTTCAGCTGAGGGCCGGAGCCACCTGTGTGGACGCGGCCTACCTGCTCGGCGAGGACACCGGCCACCGATGTATCGGCGTCCGGGTCAACGGGCGGCTCAGCGCGCTCTCCACCGTGCTCGAGGACGGCGACCTGATCGCGGTGCTCACCGAGACCCTCCCGGCCGGCGGCGGGCAGCCCTCCGGCCCCTCCCCGGAATGGCTGGCGCACGCCCGCACCCCCGCCGCCCGGCTGGCCATCGAGCGCTGGCTGGCCGACCCGCCCGCCCGGCTGCCGGCGGTCCGTACCGGCCCGGCCGGAGCCCAGCCCGCCCCGCCCGGCCGACGCACCGCCGAGAAACGGGCCGCCCCGGTCGCGGTGACCGGCCGGCCCGGGGCGGCCGTACGGCTGGCGCGCTGCTGCACGCCCGTCCCGCCGGACGAGGTGGCCGGCTACCCGATCCGCGGCGGCGCCGTGGCCGTCCACCGCACCGGCTGCCCGGCGGGAGAGCGGATGCGGGCGGACGGGCGGGCCCCGCTGGAGGTCCACTGGCAGCCGCAGGGCGCCCCGGCGGCCGGTCACCGGGCCACCCTGCGGGCCGAGGCGCTGAACCGGCCCCGGCTGCTGGCCGACCTCACCGCGGCGATCTCCGCCGCGGGCGTCGGCATCGTCTCGGCCGAGGTCGAGCCGCCCCAGGAGTCGCGGGTCCGGCACACCTACACCGTCGAACTGCCCGAGCCGGGCGCGCTGCCCGGGCTGATGCGGGCGATGCTGCGGGTCTCCGGGGTGTACGACGTCAGCCGCCCGCACGCCCCGGAGGTCGGTTAGGCGTTCCGTGCCACCGGGCGGGACCGGTCGCTTCCGGCGCCGCCGCACCGGAAATGGGATGACCGGCCCGCGCCGGGCGTGCGACCATCATGGGGAATTCACGGCCGGTCCGCGGCGTTCACAGGGCACAGGAGCCCCGGTGGCAGCCGAGGACCCGAGGGGTAGCTCACCCCGCCCGGACGGTAGCCGGGGCGGCAGCTGGGCACACTCCTTAAGGGACCGCGCGGCGGTCCCCGAAGGCCACCCGTACCAGCAGCCAAAGGACAGAATGACCTCCACGTTCGACACCCGCGACCACGCCGACGCTCCGCGCCGCCTTGACGGTCTGCGGGCGGAAGCCCTCATGGACGAGGACCTCGCGGCCATCGACGAGGACCTCGACCACCACTACGACGGCGACCAGTACGACCGCAGCGAGCGCGCCGCCCTGCGCCGGGTCGCCGGCCTCTCCACCGAACTCGAAGACGTCACCGAGGTCGAGTACCGCCAGCTCCGCCTGGAGCGCGTGGTGCTCGTCGGCGTCTGGACCGACGGCACGCTGGAGGAGGCGGAGAACTCCATGGCGGAGCTCGCCGCGCTCGCCGAGACCGCCGGTTCCGAGGTGCTGGACGGCGTCATCCAGCGCCGCGACAAGCCCGACGCGGCCACCTACATCGGCTCCGGCAAGGCGCAGGAGCTGCGCGACATCGTCTCCTCCACCGGCGCCGACACCGTGGTCTGCGACGGTGAGCTCACCCCCGGCCAGCTGATCCACCTGGAGGACGTGGTCAAGGTCAAGGTCGTCGACCGGACGGCCCTGATCCTGGACATCTTCGCCCAGCACGCCAAGTCCCGGGAGGGCAAGGCGCAGGTCGCGCTCGCGCAGATGCAGTACATGCTGCCGCGGCTGCGAGGCTGGGGTCAGTCGCTGTCCCGGCAGATGGGTGGTGGCGGCTCCGGCTCGTCCGGCGGCGGCATGGCCACCCGCGGTCCCGGTGAGACCAAGATCGAGACCGACCGGCGCCGGATCCGCGAGAAGATGGCGAAGCTCCGCAAGGAGATCGCCGACATGAAGAAGGGCCGCGACACCAAGCGCCAGGAGCGCCGGCGCCACCAGGTGCCGTCGGTGGCCATCGCCGGGTACACCAACGCCGGCAAGTCCTCCCTGCTCAACCGGCTCACCGGCGCGGGCGTCCTGGTGGAGAACTCGCTGTTCGCCACCCTGGACCCGACCGTGCGCCGGGCCCAGACCCCGAGCGGGCGGGTCTACACCCTGGCCGACACCGTCGGCTTCGTCCGGCACCTGCCGCACCACCTGGTCGAGGCCTTCCGCTCGACCATGGAGGAGGTCGCCGACGCGGACCTCATCCTGCACGTGGTGGACGGCTCGCACCCCGAGCCGGAGACCCAGCTGGCCGCCGTCCGCGAGGTCATCGTCTCGGTCGACGCGCAGGCCGTGCCGGAGATCGTGGTGATCAACAAGGCGGACGCCGCCGACCCGCACGTGCTGCAGCGCCTGCTGCGCCGCGAGCCGCACGCCATCGTGGTGTCGGCCCGCAGTGGCGCGGGCATCGAGGAGCTGCTCAAGCTCATCGACGACGAGCTGCCGCGACCGGCCGTCGAGGTGCGGGTCCTGGTGCCCTACACCCAGGGCGCGCTGGTCTCCCGGGTGCACGCGGAGGGCGAGCTGCTTTCCACCGAGCACACCGGCGAGGGCACGCTGCTGCACGCCAAGGTGCCGGCCGAGCTGGCCGCCGAGCTGGAGTACTTCACGGTGGCCCTGCGGGGCTGAGGCCGAAGCGCAGGCGAAAGCGCGGGGAAGGGCCCCCGGGACCGGCGACGGTCCCGGGGGCCCTTCCGCGTTCCGCCGGGTCACGCTCCACGGGGGTCGGCCGGTCTCCGCCGGGGGTCATCTGACGTTCTTGGCGAAGTAGTCGAAGGCCTGCTTCGCCTGGTCCTGCAGCGAGGGTCCGGCCTGGTACCCGGCGGGGTTGCGGTTGCCGATCGCGCCGACGCTGATCAGGTTGGGCTTGCCGTCCCTGGTGATGAACCAGCCGCCGCCGCTCGAGCCGGCGGTCATGGTGCAGCCGATCACGTACATCGGCGGGCGGGCCGGGTCGAAGGAGATCCGGGCGGGCGGGACCGGGGAGTCGCAGTGGTCCAGCTCCATGCCGTCGAAGGGCCGCTCGGCCGGGTAGCCGTAGGCGGCGGCCGCGGTGATCTGGTCGGCCGGGGCGTTGAACCAGATCGGGACCGAGCCGCCGACCGTCTCCTCCAGGGACGTGCCGGAGTCGCTCTCGGCGCGCACCCGGAGGATCCCGTAGTCGAACTGGTTGTGGGCGCCGACGCCGCTCTCCTGGAGCCAGGTCGGCGACACCATCGCGCGCACCGCCGTCCACCGGCCGTACGGGGCGGCCTGCGCGTCGGAGTACGGCTTGCCGTGGCTCGCCTGGCCGTCCCGGTTGAAGCCGGGCACGAAGACCAGGTTCCTCAGCCAGCCGCCGCCCCTGCCGTCGTGCAGGCAGTGCGCGGCGGTGTAGACGAGGTTGCTGCGGCCGGGGTTGGCGGGGTCGGAGACCACGGTGGCGGAGCAGGTGGCGTCGCCCTGAGGCGTCGTCATGAAGAGCCGGCCGACCACGGCGGTGGCCTGGCCGTACGGGTGCGGCTGCGGCTTGGCGGGGACGGCGGCGGGCGGGGCGTCCCGTTCGACGCCGGGGGCGGCGGGGGCGGTCAGTGAGTACTCCGGGGTGGGCCGGGGCTTGGCGGCGTCCATCCGGGCGGCCGACCAGAAGCCCGGGGCCGTCTCGTTGGCGAACCGGCTGTCGGCGACGTACTTCGTCCAGTCCTCCAGCTTCCAGCCCGTCAGGTCGCCCAGACTGGTGGGCGCGGACGTGGGAAGGGCGGGGGGCGGGGCGGCCGGCCTGGCGGGACCGTCCGGACCGCAGGCGGCCGCCGCCAGGGCGGTCACGGCGAGCAGCGCGGCGCCGGCCGTCCTGGCCCGGCGCCCGCGGCTGGTGGTTCTCGGCATGCTGCATCGTCCCCCGTGCTGTGCTGGTGTTTCCGTACCGCCCCCCGGTGGCGGCTACTGCTTCCTGGAGATCCAGTCCAGGGCCTGCTTGGCGACCGTCTCCAGGTACGGGCCGCTGAGCGAGGTGTGGCCCTCGGTGCCGATCGAGGTGTTGCTGACCAGGGCGGTCCTCCCGTCGGGCATGGTGGCGAACCAGCCGCCGCCGCTGGAGCCCTGGGTCATGTTGCAGCCGATGGTGAGCATCGTGGGGCGCTTGGCGTCGAAGGAGAGCCGGGTCGGCTTGCCGCCGTCGCACCTGTACAGCTCCTGGCCGTCGAACGGCTTGAGCAGCGGGTAGCCGACGGCCGACACGCTGACCTTGTCGCGCGGGGCGTCGAACCACACCGGGACGGCCGAACCGACCGTCTCCTCCAGGGACTTGCCGGTGTCGTTCTGGTTGTGCACGCGCATGACGGCGAAGTCGTACTGGTTGGCGGCGTCGCCGGTGCCGCCGCCCTCGACCATCCACTGCGGCGAGGTGGTGACCTGGTCGGCCCACCAGGTGCCGAGCGGGGCCAGTTCGGACAGCGGGGCGCGCTTGCCGCCGCTGGAGGCACCCGAGTTGTTGTAGGCGGGCACGAACACCAGGTCCTTGTAGAAGCTCCCGCCCTTGCCCTCGTGCACGCAGTGGCCGGCCGTCCAGACCAGGTTGCTCCTGCCGGGGTGCTGCGGGTCGGCGATCACCGTCGCCGAGCAGTTGCCGCGGCCGCCCTTGGCGGAGAAGAACACCTTGCCGGAGGGCTGCTTGGTGTACGGGCGGGGCATCGCGACGGCGTTGACCGTCGGCGGCTCGGGGTCGGTCACGCCGTCGTCGGTGGCGGGCTTCGGGGTGGCCGGGGAGGGCTTGGCGGCGGGCGGGGCCGGCTCGGCGGGCTTGGAGTCGCCCATCTTGTCCGGGTCCCAGAAGTCCTTCACCACCGGGTTGTTGAAGACGTGCTTGGACGCCCAGGTGTCCCAGTCCTCGAACTTCCACTTCTTCAGGTCGTCCCAGGTCCTCGGCAGGCCCTCCAGCAGGCTGGTCGGCAGACCGGACGGGAGGGTGATCCCGCCGATCACACCGCCTCCGCCGGTGCCGCCGTTCGCCGCGGCCGAGGAGGGCGGCGGCGCGGCGCTGCCTCCCCCGTCGCCCGCCGGGCCGTCCGGCCCGCAGGCGCTCACGGCGAGCAGGGTTCCCGCGACCGCGGCGGCGGCCAGGGCTGACCGGTGGATCGTAGGCATCTGTGCGCTTCCCCCTGTGCTCGGTCGGTCGGTGCCGGCTCGGTCGGTGCCGGGTCGGTGTGCGGCGGCTCGGTGTGTGCCGGGTCGGTCGGTGCTCGGTCGGTCGGTGCTGGGTCGGGCGGTCGGCGTGGGGCCGGTCGGTGCCGGGCCGACCGTGCGCGGCCGGACCGTGGTGCGGCGGCCCGCCGCCCTGGAGTCTTCCACCGCAGACGAGGACGGCCGTGCCCACCCCCCGGGTTGCGGCGCCGGCCGGAGGTCACCGATCCGTGATGCGGCCCGGTCGGCTCGTTGGCGCAGCAGGCCTTTTCGCCCCGGTGGTGGACAATCCCCGATCTTCACCCGGACGAGTGAGCCGTCCTTGTGATCACCCCTCAGGGATAGGTAACCCTTACCTGACGCGAACGGTGCGAGCGCCCGCCGACCCCTCCCACCACAGTGCGCGTCCGCACCCCCACGCGCCCCAAGGAGCAGCCTTGAGCACCGCCCTCACCGGAGCCCCGCCCGAACCGCCGCAGCCGACGGAGCCCTCTCGGGAGCCGAAGGGCGCGCCGACGCCGAAAGCGACGAGCGACCAGCGGGCGGTGGGGACACCCCCGGCCGACGGCGGGGGGAGAACACCGGAGAGCAGGGGCACCTCCCAACCGTCAGGCCGGGGCAGGGAGTCGGTGCCGGACCCCGAGCGCCCCGAGGCGAGCGCGCAGGGCCGGCCCGAACCCGACCCGCTGCTGCACCCCGATCCCGTCGTCGCCGCCGAACAGGCCGCCGTGGAAGCCCTGTTGCGCTGCTGGACGCGGGAGACCGGGGCCCGGCCCGGGCCGGACGGCCGGCTGCGGATCGCCGTCCTCGGCGGGGCCGCCCGGCTCACCGCCCCGGTCCGCTACTGGTCGCCCGGCGGCTGGCACCGCTTCGGCCCGGCCACCCTCGCGGTCGGCGAGGGCAGTGTCGCGGGGGAGGGCGCCGACGCTCCGGTGGACGCCGTCACCGCCGCCGCGCTGCTCGCCGCCGCGGCCGCCGAGCGGCCCGACCCCGGACAGGTCGCCGACCTCGCCGGCCGGGTCGCCGACTCGGTCGTCCGCACCGCCGAGATCCTCGCCCACCGCCGCACCACCGCCGCGCCCGGCGGACCGGAGCGCTCGCACTTCCTCGCCGCCGAGCAGTCCCTGCTGCTCGGCCACCCGCTGCACCCCACCCCGAAGAGCCGCGACGGCCTCGGCCCGGCGCAGAGCGCCGCCTACTCGCCCGAACTGCACGGCTCCTTCCGACTCCACTGGTACGCCGTGGACCGCGAACTGCTCGCCGCGGGATCCGCCGTCACCGAGAGCGCAGAACAGCTCACCGCCGGCCTGCTCGACGGCCGCCTCGCGCTGCCGCCCGGCACCGCCGCCCTCCCGCTGCACCCCTGGCAGGCCCGCGAACTCACCCACCGCCCGGCCGTCGCCGCCCTGCTCGCGGACGGGCTGCTGCACGACCTCGGCCCGGCCGGCGAGCCCTGGTACCCCACCTCCTCGGTCCGCACCGTCTACCGGCCCGGAACCCCGTGGATGCTCAAGCTCTCGCTGGGCCTGCGGATCACCAACTCCCGCCGGGAGAACCTGCGCAAGGAACTGCACCGCGGCCTGGAGATGCACCGGCTGCTGGAGAGCGGGCTGGCCGCCGAGTGGCGGGCCGCCCACCCCGGCTTCGACATCGTCCGCGACCCGGCCTGGATCGGCGTCGACCACCCTGCGCTCGGCGACCCGGGCGGCCTGGACACCGTGCTGCGCGCCCAGCCCTTCGCGCCCGCCGAGCGCGCGCTGTGCGTCGCCGGACTGGTCGCCGAACAGCCGCTCGGCACCGGCGACACCGTGCCCTCCCGGCTGGGCGACACCCTGCGGACGCTCGCCGCGCGCTGCGGCCGCCCGCTGCCGACCGTGGCCGCCGAATGGTTCCTGCGCTACCTGGACGCCGTCGTCCTGCCCATCCTGTGGCTGGACGGCCGGGGCGGCATCGCCCTGGAGGCGCACCAGCAGAACAGCCTCGTCCTGCTGGACGGCGACGGCTGGCCCAGCGGCGGCCGCTACCGCGACAACCAGGGCTACTACTACCGGGAGAGCGCCGCCGAGCGGCTCACCGCCCGGCTGCCCGGGCTCGGCGCCGACAGCGACACCTTCCTGCCGGACCCGGTGATCGACCACCACTTCGCCTACTACCTCGGCATCAACCACGTCCTCGGCCTGATCGGCGCCCTCGGCTCCCAGCAACTCGCCGACGAAACGGTGCTGCTGGCCGCGCTGCGCCGGTTCCTGGCCGGGCCGCAGGTCGCCGCCACCGGCTCGGCCCTGCCCGGGCTGCTGCTGGACGCGCCCACGCTGCCCTGCAAGGCCAACCTGCTCACCCGGATCAACGGCATGGACGAGCTGGTCGGCCCGGTCGCCAGCCAGTCCGTCTACGTGGACATCCCCAACCCGGTGGCGGGTGGCTGATGTTGGACGACCTGCCCGGATGGGGCGCGATCCCCACCCCGGCCGGCGAGTTCCGGCTCAGCCCGGTCCGGCTGCCCGCCGACCTGGAACTGCTCACCGGGTGGATGAACGACCCCGAGGTCGCCGCCTTCTGGGAGCTCGCCGGGCCGCCGGAGACCACCGGCCGGCACGTCCGGGCCCAGCTGGACGGCGACGGCCGCAGCGTCCCCTGCCTCGGCCTGCTCGACGGCGAGCCGATGAGCTACTGGGAGGTCTACCGCGCCGACCTCGACCCGCTGGCCGCGCACTACCCGGCCCGGCCGCACGACACCGGCGTCCACCTGCTGCTCGGCCCCGCCGCCAGTCGCGGCCGGGGGCTGGGCGCCGTCCTGCTGGCCGCCCTCGCCGAACGGATCCTGCGCCGCCGCCCGTCCTGCGAACGGGTCGTCGCCGAACCGGACATCCGCAACCGGCGCTCGGTCCGGGCCTTCGAACGGGCCGGGTTCCGGGCGGCCGCCGAACTCGACCTGCCCGACAAGCGTGCCGCCCTGATGGTGCGCGTCCGGGCGCCCCGGCCCGCCCAGCCCCCGTCCGGCCCCTGACCTGCCCAGCGCCGCCGCCCAGCCCCGCCGCCCCAACCCCGACCTGCCTGGCCCCGACCCCGCCTAGGACACCCCGTGGACACCCCAGCATCGCCGCCGCCGTACGACCTGCTCGGCGTCGGCATCGGTCCGTTCAACCTCTCGCTCGCCGCGCTCGCCGAGCCCGTCCCCGGACTGCGCACGCTCTTCTGCGACCAGCGCCCGGAGTTCCGCTGGCACCACGGGATGCTGGTGGACGGAGCCCGGATGCAGGTGCCGTTCCTCGCCGACCTGGTCTCGCTGGTGGACCCGACCAACCCGTGGTCCTTCCTCAACTACCTGCGCGCACAGGACCGGCTGTTCCCGTTCTACTTTGCCGAGCGATTCCAGCTGCCGCGCCGCGAGTACGACCACTACTGCCGCTGGGCCGCCGAGCGGCTGGCCAACTGCCGCTTCGGCACCGAAGTCACCGCCCTGCACTGGGACGCCCCGTTCTACCGGGTCGAGTTGACCGACACCGCGACCGGGCGACGGTCCTCCGTACGGGCCCGCAGCCTCGCCCTCGGCGTCGGCACCCGCCCGGTGCTGCCCGAAGCCTTCGCCGGCCTCGCCGGCCATCCGCGGGCCTTCCACTCCGCCGACTACCTGGACCGCCGCGCCGACCTGGCCGACGCCCGGGACATCACCGTGGTCGGCAGCGGACAGTCCGGCGCCGAGGTCTTCCTCGACCTGCTCCGCCGCCACGAGGGCGACGGCGTCCGGCTGCGCTGGCTCACCCGCACCCGGGCGCTCGCGCCCATGGAGTACTCCAAGCTCGGCCTGGAGCACTTCACCCCCGACTACACCCGCTACTTCCACGGCCTGCCCGGCCCCGTCCGGGACGCCCTGGTCACCGCCCAGTGGCAGCTCCACAAGGCCGCCAGCGCCGAGACCCTCGCCGAGATCCACGACCACCTCTACGAGCGCACCATCGGCCGCCCGATCGACACCGCCCCGGTCGAGATCACCCCCGGCACCGCCGTCACCGACGCCCGCCCCGGCCCCTGCGGCGGCCTCGAACTGCACTGCCGGCACACCGACTCCGGCGCCGAGCACGTCCTGCGCACCGACGCCCTGGTCCTCGCCACCGGCTACCGGGCCGCCCGCCCGGCCGCCCTCGAACCGCTCGCCGACCTGATCGACTGGGACGAGGCCGGACGCTACCGGGTCGACCTCGACCACCGCGTCGCCACCCGGCCCGGGCTCACCGGCGGCCTCTACGTCCAGAACGCCGAACTGCACACCCACGGCGTCGGCACCCCCGACCTCGGGCTCGGCGCCCACCGGGCCGCCGTGATCCTCAACGCCGTCACCGGGCGGACCGTCCACCGGCTGCCCGACCGCACCGCGTGGACCGGCTTCGCACCGCCCGTCCCGGCACCGCCCGTCCCGGCACCGCCCGTCCCCGCCCCCTTCGACCTGACCCCCGTCCTCCCTCGCCCCCAGGAGCTGACCCGTGCCGCAACCGTCGGCCGCTGAACCGCCGCTCTACCTGCCCCCGCACCTCACCGCCGGGCACTGGCAGCGGGCCGGCCGCGCCCTGCTGGCCAAGATGCTCGGCGAGTTCGCCTACGAGGAACTGCTCAAACCCGTCCCCGGGGCCCTCGACGGCGAGTACCTGCTGAAACTGCCCGAGGCCGAGTACCGGTTCACCGCCCGGCGCGGCGCCTACGACGGCTGGCAGGTCGACCCGGAATCCGTCCGCTGCTCCCGCCCCGACGGCCTGGACCCGCTGCGCTTCCTCCCGTACGCCCGGCAGACCCTCGGGATGCGCGGCGAGACCACCGCCCACCTGATCCGCGAGCTCTCCGCCACCCTGACCGCCGACGCCCGCCAGCTCGCCACCGCGCTCACCGCCGCCGAACTCGCCGAGCTCGACCACCCCGCACTGGAGGGCCGGCAGGGCGGCCACCCCTGGATCGTCCCCAACAAGGGCCGGATCGGCTTCTCCGCCGCCGACGCCGCCCGCTGGAGCCCGGAGGCCCGCAGCCCGCGCCCGCTGCCCTGGATCGCCGTCCACCGCCGGCTCGCCGAGTACCGGGGCGTGCCCGGCCTGGAGCGGCCCGAGCAGCTGTACGCCCGCGAGCTGGACGACGTGGACGCGCTGCGCGCCGCGCTCGGCCCGGACGCCGACGACTACCTGCTGCTGCCCGTCCACCCCTGGCAGTGGGACGAGACGATCCTGCCGCTGTTCGCGCCCTGGATCGCCTCCGGTGAGATCGTCCCGCTGCCCTCGGACGGCGCCCCACGGCTGCCCCAGCAGTCCATCCGCTCCTTCTTCAACACCGCCCGCCCCGAGCGCTGCACCGTCAAACTGCCGCTGTCCATCCTCAACACCCTGGTCTGGCGCGGCCTGCCCACCGAACGCACCCTGGCCGCGCCCGCCGTCACCGCCTGGCTGCACGGCCTGCGCGACGCCGACCCGTTCCTGCGCGACGAGTGCCGGGTGATCCTGCTCGGCGAGATCGCCTCCGTCACCGTCGACCACCCGCTGTACCGGGAGATGCCCGAGGCGCCGTACCAGTACAAGGAACTGCTCGGCGCGATCTGGCGCGAACCGCTCGGCCCCTGCCTGGACGGCGGCGAGCGGGCCCGCACCCTCGCCGCCCTGCTGCAGACCGGCTCCGACGGGCGGGCGCTCGCCGCCGAACTGATCGCCCGCTCCGGCCTCACCCCGGCCGAGTGGACCGGCCGGCTGTTCGCCGCGATGCTGCCGCCGCTGCTGCACTTCCTCTACCGGTACGGGCTGGTCTTCTCCCCGCACGGCGAGAACGCCATCGTGGTCTTCGACGAACGGGACACCCCGACCCGGCTCGCGGTCAAGGACTTCGTGGACGACGTCAACCTCAGCTCGCAGGACCTGCCCGAGCTGCGCGACCTGCCCGCCGAGGTCGCCGACGTACTGCTGCGGGAGCGCCCGCAGGGGCTCTGCCAGTTCCTCCACTCCGGGCTGTTCATCGGCGTCTTCCGCTACCTTGCCCCGCTGCTGGAGGCGCAGACCGGACTGCCCGAGACCGAGTTCTGGGCCCTGCTGCGCGCCGAGATCCGCCGCCACCAGGACCGCTTCCCCGAGCTGCGCGAGCGCTTCGAGCTGTTCGACCTGTTCCTGCCCCGGATCGAGCGGCTCTGCCTCAACCGCAACCGGCTGATCCTCGACGGCTACCAGGACCGCCCGCACCGCCCGCACGCCGCCCGGTTCGGGACCGTGCCGAACGCACTGGTGGAGGTGGACGTCCGGCTGCCCGCGAGACGGGACCGGATTGTCACCCCCGCCCCGTAGGCTGGGAGGGTCATGACGAACGACTCCGAATCCCAGCTCGCGGCGGACCTCGGCGAAGACGCCGGCGAGCCCGTCACCGTCCCGCGCTCGCGGATCCCCGACCTGCTGCACGCCGCCGTGGCGGCCGTCGGCGGCGTCGAGCGCCCCGGCCAGGTCCGGATGGCCGAGGCCGTCGCCGACGCCGTCGACCACGGCGAGCACCTGCTCGTCCAGGCCGGCACCGGCACCGGGAAATCCCTCGCCTACCTGGTGCCCGCGCTCGCCCACGGGGACCGCGTGGTGGTCGCCACCGCCACCCTCGCCCTGCAACGCCAGCTGGTGGAGCGGGACTTGCCGCGCACCGTCGAGGCGCTGCATCCGGTGCTGCGCCGCCGCCCGCTGTTCGCGATGCTCAAGGGCCGCTCCAACTACCTGTGCCTGCACCGGGCCAACGAGGGCACCCCGAGCGAGGAGGGCGAGGGCCTCTTCGACCCGGTGGACGCGCTCGGCGGGCCCACCGGCAAGCTCGGCCAGGACGTGCTGCGGCTGCGCGACTGGGCCGAGGAGACCGACACCGGGGACCGCGACGACATGAGCCCCGGCGTCTCCGACAAGGCCTGGGCCCAGCTGGCGGTCACCTCCAAGGAGTGCCTGGGCGCCACCCGCTGCGCGTACGGGCAGGAGTGCTTCGCCGAGAAGGCGCGGGAGCGGGCCAAGCTGGCGGACGTCGTCGTCACCAACCACGCGATGCTCGCGATCGACGCGATCGAGGGCGCGCCGGTGCTGCCCGAGCACGGGCTGCTGATCGTGGACGAGGCGCACGAGCTGGTCAACCGGGTCACCGGCGCGGCCACCGCCGAGCTGACCGTCGGCGCGGTCAACCGGGCCGTGAAGCGGGCCGCCCGGCTTGCCAACGAGAAGGCCGTCGACGCCCTGCAGGCCGCCGCCGAGAACTACCACGGCCTGATGGAGACCGCCCAGCCCGGCCGGGTCGAGGAACTGCCCGAGTACCTGGCGTACGCGGTCACCGCGATCCGGGACGCCGCCCGCCAGGTGATCAGCTCGCTGGGGGAGACCAGGGACAAGGCGCTCAGCGACGAGGACGCCGTCCGCAAGCAGGCGATGGCCTCCGCCGAGACGGTGCACGAGACCGCCGAGCGGCTGCTGGAGGATTCCGAGTACGACGTGGTCTGGATCGAGCGCAGCGACCGCTACGGGCTGGGCACCGCCTCGCTGCGGGTCGCCCCGCTGAGCGTCTCCGGGCTGCTGCGCGAGGGCCTGTACAAGGAGCGCTCGGTCGTCCTCACCTCGGCCACCCTCAAGCTCGGCGGGGACTTCAACGGCGTCGCCGCCTCCGTCGGCCTGCCCTCCGAGACGCGGCTGCCGGACGTCCGGACAGCCGGGGACAACCCGGAGCCCGGCCCCGACTTCGGCGAGGACGCGGTGCCGCACTGGCGCGGGATCGACGTCGGCTCGCCGTTCAAGTACCCCAAGCAGGGCATCCTGTACGTCGCCAAGCACCTGGCCGATCCCGGGCGCGATCCCGAACGGCCCGACATGCTCGACGAGTTGGCCGAGCTGATCGGCGCGGCCGGCGGGCGGACGCTGGGCCTGTTCTCCTCGATGCGCGGCGCCCAGACGGCCGCCGAGGCGATGCGGGAGCGGCTCGACCAGCGGATCCTGCTCCAAGGGGAGGACACCCTGGGCGAGTTGATCCGCGAGTTCGCCTCGGACGCCTCCACCTGCCTGTTCGGCACGCTCTCGCTCTGGCAGGGCGTGGACGTGCCCGGCTCGGCCTGCCAGCTGGTCGTGATGGACCGGATCCCGTTCCCGCGACCGGACGACCCGCTGATGAGCGCCCGGCAGAAGGACGTCGAACAGCGCGGCGGCAACGGCTTCATGGCGGTCGCGGCCACGCACGCGGCGCTGCTGATGGCGCAGGGCGCCGGCCGGCTGGTCCGCGCGGCGGACGACCGGGGCGTGGTGGCGGTGCTCGACCCGCGGGTGGAGACCAAGCGGTACGGGAGCTTCTTCCGCTCCTCGATGCCCGAGTTCTGGTACACCACGGACCGCAACCAGGTGCGCCGCTCGCTGGCGGCGATCGACGCCTCGGCGGCACCGGTGCGGCCGGTGACGAAGCGGGGCTGAGGCCGCGGGCTCAGGTCGCGGGGCTCAGGTCGCGGGCCGAAGACGGGCGCGAAGAGGCCTTCGTAGAGGCCTTCGAAGACGCCGGAGGGGCTCCCCGCACGTGCGGTGGAGCCCCTTCCCGGTGTCGTGGGCCCGTCGTGCGTGCGGCGGGCCGCCGGATGCTCAGAGGCGGCGCAGGACCGCGACGACCTTGCCCAGGATGGTCGCGTTGTCGCCGTTGATCGGCTCGTACGCCGGGTTGTGCGGCATCAGCCAGATCCGGCCGTCCTCGCGCTTGAGCCGCTTGACGGTGGCCTCGCCGTCGATCATCGCGGCCACGATGTCGCCGTTCTCGGCGACCGGCTGGCGGCGCACGGTGACCCAGTCGCCGTCGCAGATGGCCGCCTCGATCATCGAGTCGCCGCGCACGGTGAGCGCGAACAGCTCGCCCTCGCCGACCAGTTGGCGGGGCAGCGGGAAGACGTCCTCGACCGTCTGCTCGGCCAGGATCGGCCCGCCGGCGGCGATCCGGCCCACCAGCGGCACGTAGGAGGTGGACGGGCGGCCGGCCGTCTCGGCGGTGTTCGGGCGGGCCACCTCGACGCCGCGGACCTCGTAGGCGCGCGGACGGTGCGGGTCCCGGCGCAGGAAGCCCTTGCGCTCCAGGGCCATCAGCTGGTGGGCCACCGAGGAGGTGCTGGACAGGCCGACGGCCTGGCCGATCTCACGCATGGACGGCGGGTACCCCCGGCGCTGGACGGAATCCCGGATGACCTCGATCACCCGGCGCTGGCGCTCGGTGAGGCCGGCCTCGTCGGTGCGGATCCCGGGGGGGCGGCCCGGCATCGCGCGGGCGGGCGAGGCGTGGGCGTCGTCCATGGCGGATGAGTGTTCGATCGGCTGGTCGGGCACGCGGTTGGGGCCGGAAAGGGCCGTGCCGGACAGGCGGTGGTCTTCGCTGCGGTCCATGCTGATGTCCACGCTCTGCTGATTCGTGGTGCGCTGCCCCACCTTGAACTGGGAGTGTTCCTGCACCGGGATGGTGTTGCTTTCGATCGTGTTCACGGCGGCCCCTCTCGTCGGCTGTCCTCTCCCCTTTTCCAGCCCAACGCACCTCCTATCGAAAGGTTGCGCCAAACACACGTTCGAGTGAATTATTCGGGACTTGGCTGACTCGATCAAGGCTTTGTTGTACATCGAGTAAATGTTCGAGCGAAACTCGACTCCGGCAGTCTAATCGGCGCCGACACGCCAGGGGTGTCGCTTCCCCTGGAGACCTACATCTAGTGGTTACAGTCCTCTCCGTGCCCAGTACTAGTGGTTACGGCGCATGATCAGCTTGCCGAGGCCGGGGTCGTATCGCATAGACTCAACAGGTCCGCCCGTTTCGCCATGGAGGGATCCACAGGTGCACTGCCCCTTCTGCCGGCACTCCGACAGCCGCGTTGTCGACAGCCGGACCACCGAAGACGGCAGCTCCATCCGCAGGCGTCGGCAGTGCCCGGACTGCAGCCGCCGCTTCACCACGGTGGAGACGGCCGCGCTGATGGTCATCAAGCGCAGCGGCGTCACCGAGCCGTTCTCCCGGCAGAAGGTCATCACCGGCGTCCGCAAGGCCTGCCAGGGCCGACCGGTCACCGAGGACGCCCTCGCCCAGCTCGGCCAGCGGGTCGAGGAGTGCGTACGCGCCAGCGGCAACGCCGAGCTGACCACCCACGACGTGGGGCTGGCCATACTCGGCCCGCTCAAGGAACTCGACGTGGTCGCCTTCCTGCGATTCGCCAGCGTGTACCAGGCGTACGACGGACTGGAAGACTTCGAGGCCGCCATCGCGGAACTCCGCGCAGAACGGCCCCGCACCCCGGAGACGGACGACACCCGTGTGTCCGTCTCCGCCGCCGCGCCCTAGGAGGCGCCGGCGCACCGGCCCCCAGTCGGGGCCCAGCCGCACCACATCGGCCCCACGGGGCCCCGGCGTGCCCGGAAACGGGGCGCAGAACACTACAAACCGTGCGAATACAGGCAGGGTCTCCGCCTGTCCGCACACCGGAAGAACGAACCAGCGGTGCCCGGACTTTTCAGGGCACTACGGGCGTTTGCCCAGGAGGAGGAGCGAGAAGTGACAGACACCACGAGCGGTTCCGCACGCGGGTCGAAGTCCGAGAAGGCCGCGGCCAAGGGCGGCAAGGCCCCCAAGGGCGGTCTGCGGATGGAGCGCATCCACACCACTCCTGGCGTGCACCCGTACGACGCGGTCCGCTGGGAGCGGCGTGACGTCGTCATGACCAACTGGCGTGACGGATCGATCAACTTCGAGCAGCGCGGCGTCGAGTTCCCCGACTTCTGGTCGGTCAACGCCGTCAACATCGTCACGTCCAAGTACTTCCGCGGCGCCGTCGGCACCCCCCAGCGGGAGTGGAGCCTCAAGCAGATCATCGACCGCGTGGTGCTCACCTACCGCGCCGCCGGCGAGAAGCACGGCTACTTCGCCACCACGGACGACGCCGAGATCTTCGAGCACGAGCTGACCCACGCCCTCCTCCACCAGGTGTTCAGCTTCAACTCGCCGGTCTGGTTCAACGTCGGCACCAAGCAGCCCCAGCAGGTCAGCGCCTGCTTCATCCTGTCCGTCGACGACTCCATGGAGTCGATCCTCGACTGGTACAAGGAAGAGGGCATGATCTTCAAGGGCGGCTCCGGCGCCGGCCTCAACCTCTCCCGGATCCGCTCCTCCAAGGAGCTGCTCTCCTCCGGCGGCAACGCCTCCGGCCCGGTCTCCTTCATGCGCGGCGCCGACGCCTCCGCCGGCACCATCAAGTCCGGCGGCGCCACCCGCCGCGCGGCCAAGATGGTCGTGCTGGACGTCGACCACCCGGACGTCGAAGCCTTCATCGAGACCAAGGTGAAGGAAGAGGAGAAGATCCGCGCCCTGCGCGACGCGGGCTTCGACATGGACCTCGGCGGGGACGACATCGCCTCCGTCCAGTACCAGAACGCCAACAACTCGGTCCGCGTCTCCGACGAATTCATGACCGCCGTCGAGAACGGCACCGAATTCGGCCTGCGCGCCCGGATGACCGGCGAGGTCATCGAGACCGTCGACGCGAAGAAGCTGTTCCGCAAGATGGCCGAGGCCGCCTGGGCCTGCGCCGACCCCGGCATCCAGTACGACTCCACCATCAACCACTGGCACACCTGCCCGGAGTCCGGCCGCATCAACGCGTCCAACCCCTGCTCCGAGTACATGCACCTGGACAACTCCAGCTGCAACCTCGCCTCGCTCAACCTGATGAAGTTCCTGCGCGACGACGACACGTTCGACGCCGAGCGCTTCGCCAAGGTCGTCGAGCTGGTCATCACCGCGATGGACATCTCCATCTGCTTCGCCGACTTCCCGACCGAGAAGATCGGCGAGACCACCCGCGCCTACCGCCAGCTCGGCATCGGCTACGCCAACCTCGGCGCCCTGCTGATGGCCACCGGCCACGCCTACGACAGCGAGGGCGGCCGCGCCCTGGCCGGCGCCATCACCTCGCTGATGACCGGCACCGCCTACCGCCGCGGCGCCGAACTCGCCGGTGTCGTCGGCCCGTACGACGGCTACGCCCGTAACGCGACCGCCCACCAGCAGGTCATGAAGCAGCACGCGGACGCCTCGCTCGACGCCGTCTCGCTGGACGAGCTGGACGCCCCGGTCTGGCTGGCGGCCAACAAGACCTGGCAGGACGTCGTGCGCCTCGGCGCGCAGAACGGCTTCCGCAACGCCCAGGCCTCCGTGCTGGCCCCGACCGGCACCATCGGCCTGATGATGGACTGCGACACCACCGGCGTCGAACCCGACCTGGCCCTGGTCAAGTTCAAGAAGCTCGTCGGCGGCGGCTCGATGCAGATCGTCAACGGCACCGTCCCGCGCGCCCTCACCCGCCTCGGCTACCAGGACGAGCAGATCGAGGCGATCGTCGCCCACATCGCCGAGCACGGCAACGTGGTGGACGCGCCGGGCCTGCGGTCCGAGCACTACGAGGTGTTCGACTGCGCGATGGGCGAGCGCTCCATCTCGCCGATGGGGCACGTGCGGATGATGGCGGCGATCCAGCCGTGGATCTCCGGCGCCATCTCCAAGACGGTCAACATGCCGGCCGCCGCGACCGTCGAGGACGTCGAGGAGATCTACTTCGAGGCGTGGAAGATGGGCGTCAAGGCGCTCGCCATCTACCGCGAAAACTCGAAGGTCGGCCAGCCGCTCTCGGCCAAGAAGAAGGAATCCGAGGCCAAGGCCGAGGAGACCCCGGCCGCCGCGGTCGAGAAGATCGTCGAGTACCGCCCGGTCCGCAAGCGCCTGCCCAAGGGCCGTCCCGGCATCACCACCTCCTTCACGGTCGGTGGCGCCGAGGGTTACATGACCGCCAACTCCTACCCGGACGACGGCCTCGGCGAGGTCTTCCTGAAGATGTCCAAGCAGGGCTCGACCCTCGCGGGCATGATGGACGCCTTCTCCATCGCCGTCTCGGTCGGCCTGCAGTACGGCGTGCCGCTGGAGACCTATGTCTCCAAGTTCACCAACATGCGCTTCGAGCCGGCCGGTCTGACCGACGACCCGGACGTGCGGATGGCGCAGTCGATCGTCGACTACATCTTCCGCCGCCTGGCGCTGGACTTCCTGCCGTTCGAGACCCGCTCGGCGCTCGGCATCCACTCCGTCGAGGAGCGCCAGCGCCACCTGGAGACGGGCTCCTACGAGCCGCTGGAGGCCGAGGAGCTCGACACCGAGTCGCTCGCCCAGTCGGCCCCGGTGGTCGCCAAGCCGGCCCCGGCCGTCGAGGCGCCCAAGGCGGCCCCGAAGCAGGCCCACAACTCCACGGAGCTGATGGAGATCCAGCTCGGCCTCAACGCCGACGCCCCGCTCTGCTTCTCCTGCGGCACCAAGATGCGCCGCGCCGGCAGCTGCTACCTCTGCGAGGGCTGCGGCTCCACCAGCGGCTGCAGCTGATCATCGGATGACCGTCGGCGGCCGCCGGCTCTGACCGCCGGCTCCGGTCGTCGGTGCTGACCCCGCGTGGGTGAGCCACCGCTGAGGCGGGGCGAGGACTTCATGTCCTCGCCCCGCCTTTTTCGTTTCCCGAACCGCCGATGTCACGGATCGGGGCCGTGGCCGGTCCGTAGGGGTGAAGGCGTTCCGGCGGAAGGAGTGGTGTGGTGAACGGGACGGTGCTGGTGACCGGGGCGACGGGGACGTTGGGGCGGGAGGTGGTGCGGCTGCTGGCGGCGCGCGGGGTGGCGGTGCGGGGGTTGAGCCGGCGGGCGCGGGGCGGGGGTGACGGGGTCGAGTGGGTGGTCGGGGACCTGGTGAGCGGGGTCGGGATCGCGGAGGCGATGGCCGGGGTCGAGGTGGTGGTGGACTGCGCGACCACGCAGAAGAAGACGGACGTGGCGGCGGTCCGGACGCTGGTGGCGCGGGCGCGCGAGGCGGGGGTGCGGCACCTGGTGTACGTGTCGATCGTGGGGATCGACCGGGTGCCGCTCGCGTACTACAGGACGAAGCTGGCCTGTGAGCGGCTGGTGCGGGAGTCGGGGCTGGGGTGGACGGTGCTGCGGGCGACGCAGTTCCACGACCTGGTGCTGAGGTTCTTCGACGCCTCGGTGAAGCTGCCGGTGTTCCCGGTGGTGAGCGGGGCGCGGGTCCAGCCGGTGGACGTCCGGGAGGTGGCGGCGGCGGTCGTCGGGCTGGTGGGGGAGGAGCCCGCCGGGTTCGCGCCGGAGGTGGGCGGGCCGCGGGTGCGGTCGTACCGGGACCTGGCCGAGGCGTACCTGCGGGCGGCGGGCAAGCGGCGGGTGCTGCTGCCGCTGCGGATGCCGGGGGCGGTGGGCCGGGGGTTGCGCGAGGGCGGGAACCTGACGCCGGAGCGCGCGGTGGGCGTGGGGACCTTCGAGGAGGCGCTGGAGCAGCGGTTCGGCAGCCGGTGAGGCCGGCGACTGTCAACCGGGGTTGACATCGGCGCGGGTGTCAACCAAAGTTGACAGCATGAGCGAGAGCGGAGAACTCGCGGCCGCGGCGAGCAGCCGTGACCCGGCCGTGGGGCTCCGGGCGGTCCGCGCCCTGCGCGATCTGGCGGACCGCCTGGAGACCCTGCAGGTGGGCAACGCCCGGTCGCAGGGCTGGTCCTGGCAGGACATCGCGGTCTGTCTCGGGGTGACCCGGCAGGCCGTGCACAAGAAGTACGCCCGGCGCGGAACCGGTACGGGAGCCGGCAAGGACGAGGACGGAGGCTGAGGGATGTTCGAGCGATTCACCGAGCCGGCGCGACAGGCGGTGGTCGGGGCCCAGCTGGAGGCACGCGCGCTGCGGCACGGCCACATCGGCACCGAGCACCTGCTCCTGGCGATCCTGGCGCAGCCGGAGGAGCCGTCGGCGGCCGTGCTGGTCGAGTCCGGGCTGGACCACGACACCGTGCTGCGAGCCGTGCGGCGGCTGTCCGTCGAGAAGGACGACGCCGCGGTGCTGGCCTCCATCGGGGTCGACCTGGACGCCGTCCGGGAGGCCGTCGAGTCGGTGTTCGGCGAAGGGGCGCTGGATGCCCCGTCCGAGGAGGAGGGGAAGCGCCGCGGCTGGTTCCGGTCCGCCGCGGCCTCCGCGCCCGGGCCGGGGAGGCTGCCGTTCAGCCCCCGGGCGAAGAAGGCCCTGGAGCTTTCGCTGCGGGAGGCGCTGCGGCTGAAGTCGGGAGAGATCGGGGTCGGGCACCTGCTGCTGGGCGTGCTCCGCGAGGGGGAGGGGCCGGCGGTGCGGGTGATCGTCGACCACGGACTGGACCCGAAGGCCGTCCGGGAGGCGATCGAGCGGACGTCGGGTTGAGCCCCGGGCTGTGAACCTCCGGCTGCGAACCCCCGGAGGTGGCCCCCCGGCTGCGGACCCCGGCCGTGAAGTCCAGGGTGTGAACCTGGCCGCTCGGTCGTGCGGGGGTTGCGTCGCCAATCGGTGTAAGGGACGTGGATGAAGGAGACTGCCCGTCAACTGGCCACTTGAGGGCAATGTCTGAATCGATATGATCGGCCGAAAGCGTGAACCGATCAGCCGCCCGGAGACGTTTGATGACGTCGCCGGGCGGTCTGGTATGCGCCCCACCCAGCTGTCGGCGGTCGCGACCGTCGCCGATTCGCCGCCGTGCCGCCGCCCGCCGACGTTGCCGAGGACCGCCCCGATGAGAGAAGCCACCAGCCCCGACGGCCGGCCGCGCCGACGACCCGCGCCGCGCACCGTCGCCCTGACCGCGGCCGCCGTCCTGCTGGCGCTGGTCGCCGCACCGGTCGGCGTCACCCGGGCCCTGAGCGCGCACCAGCCGCTCACCGCCCTCGCCGTGGGCGCCGTCGCCGTCCTCTGGCTGATCGCCGTCGGCCTCGCGGCGACCGGCGCCGAGCGCTCCCGCAGGCTCGCCGAGGACGTGGCGGAGCAGCACCGGGAGACGATGACGGCGCTGGTCGTGGCCGGCTCCGCCCGGCAGGCCGAGACGGCGGCCAAGGGGCGGGCCACCGCCGCCGAGGCCGAGCGGGACGCCGCCCGTGCCGGGCAGGCCCGCGCCGAGGGGGACGTCGCCGCCGCGCACGCCGAGCTGGACCGGGTGCGCGCCGAGCTCGACGCCGAGCGGGCCGGCCTGGAGGCGGAGCGGGCGCGGGCCGAGTCCGAGCGCGCCGAGCTGGACCTGATCGCCGAGGGCGTCGTGCCCGAGGTGGTGAAGAAGCTGCGCGGGGGCGCGGCCGTGGACAGCGCGCTGGCCGCCCACCGCAAGCACCCGCAGTACGCGCTGCTGCGCGCCGTGGGTGAGGAGATCGGCCGGGGCGAGCGGCTGCGGGCCGCCGCGCTCGCGGTCTGCGCGACCGCCGCCGGGCGGGTCCAGGCGCTGGCCACGAGCATGCACGCCGAGCTGCGCGAGATGCAGCACCGGCACGACGAGGAGGTCCTCGGCGACCTGCTGAGCCTGGATCACTCGACCGCCCAGGCGGGTCGGATGGCCGACAGCATCGCGGTGCTGACCGGTGCCCGCTCGGGCCGCCGCTGGGCCAAGCCGATCGCGGTGGAGTCGGTGCTGCGCGGCGCGCTCGGCCGGATCGGTGCCTACCAGCGGGTACGGCTGCACAACGCCAGCACCGCCGCGGTGGTCGGGTACGCCGCCGAGGGTGTCATGCACGCGCTGGCCGAGCTGCTGGACAACGCCACCAACTTCTCCGCCCCGCCGGCCGAGGTGCACGTCTACGTCGAGGAGGTGCCCGCCGGACTGGTGGTCACCGTCGAGGACAGCGGCCTCGGCCTGGGCGACGGCTGGCTGCGCCGGGCCGAACGGGCCGTCTCCGCCGAGCCGCTGGACCTCACCACGCTCTCCGCCGGTACCCGGCTGGGGCTCGCGGTGGTCGGCGTGCTGGCGCGCAAGCACGGGCTGCAGGTCTCCTTCCGGCCGTCCGCGCGCGGCGGTACGGGCGTGGTGATGCTGATCCCGCAGCAGCTGGTGTCGCACCCGGCCCCGGCGCCCGCCCCGGCCGCCGTCCCGACGCAGGCGCCGACCGTGGAGTCCGCGCGCCCCGCGCTCACTCCGGCACGCCCGGCGCCCGCACGTCCGGCCCCCACGCCCCTGCCGCCGGCGCCCGCCGCGCCGACCGCGCTCACCGCCCCGGCCGCACCCGCCCCGCTCACCGCCGCCCCCCTGCCGCCCGCGCCCGCCCGGATGACCGACAGCGGCCTGCCGCAGCGCCGGCGCGGGCAGACGCTGACCACCGCCCCGGCGTCGGACCGGACCGCGAAGCCCGTCCGCGCCGACGCGGTGAGCGCGGCCGCCCGGTTCGGCGCGTTCCGCCGGGCCGCCGCCCGTCCGATGGAGGGCGAGCAGCGCTCCACCGCGACGCCGACCACGGACACCGGCACCGTCACCGGTACCGACACCCCGCCCGACGCTTCCCCCGTCACCGAGAAGGACACCTGATGAGCAGCGCCCCCGACCGCGACCTCGACTGGCTGTTGGAAAACCTGCTGGCGGCAACCCCCGGCACCCGGCACGCCCTGGTTCTCTCCGCCGACGGCCTCAAGCTCTGCCACACCGCCGGGCTGAGCACCGACCAGGCCGACCAACTGGCCGCGATCGCGTCCGGTCTGCAGAGCCTGGCGCACGGCGCCTCGATCGAGTTCGGTGACGGCAGCGGCGGCGTCCGGCAGTCGATGACCGAGTTCCACGGCGGCATCCTGTGCATCGTGGCCGCCGGTGAGGGAGCGCACCTCGCAGTGGTCACGGACGACGACGCGGACGTCGGCGTGGTCGGCCACAACATGCACGGCCTGATCGAGCAGATCGGCGTCCACCTCAGCGCACCGGCCCGCAGCGCGGAGGACGGGGCGACGGGCGGGAGCGCCGCCACACCGGAGGGCGCGGGGATATGACCGACGGGCCGGTGCTGCCGGGCCGTGACGACGACCCGGACCGCCTCTACACCATCACCAAGGGCCGCAGCCGCGCCCCGGAGAACGCCTTCGACCTGGTCACCCTGATCGTCGCCGAGCGGCAGCCGACGCCCGGGATGCAGTCGGAGCACGTCCGGATCCTGCGGATGTGCGAGGCCCCGACCGCCGTCGTGGAGGTGGCGGCGGAGCTGGCGCTGCCCGTCTCGGTGGTGAAGATCCTGCTCGGCGACCTGCTGGAGTCCGGGGGGATCACCGCCCGCCACCCCCGGTTCGCGCCGAACAAGGCCCGGCTGCCCGACCTCGACACGCTGAAGCAGGTGCTGCATGGCCTCCAACGGCTCTGACGTCCGGCCCGCCGCCGAGCGCACCCCGCTGCGGGCGACCGCCGACAACGCGCTGAAGATCGTCGTGGTCGGCGGCTTCGGCGTGGGCAAGACCACGCTGGTCGGCTCGGTCAGCGAGATCCGCCCGCTGAACACCGAGGAGGTGATGACCCGGGCGGGGGAGGGCATCGACCCGGCCGGCGCCTGGGGCAAGCGCTCCACCACGGTCGCCTTCGACTTCGGCCGGATCACCCTCTCCGCGCGGCAGGTGCTGTACCTGTTCGGCGCGCCAGGGCAGGAGCGCTTCTGGTTCCTCTGGGACCGGCTGTTCAGCGGCGCGCTGGGCGCGGTCGTCCTGGTGGACACCCGGCGGCTGGAGGAGTCCTGGCACGCGATCGACCGGCTGGAGCACCACGGCACCCCGTTCATCGTGGCCCGCAACAACTTCGGCGAGCCGACCCACACTCTGGAGCAGGTCCGCGAGGCGCTGGACCTGCCGGCCGAGGTGCCGCTGGTGGACTGCGACGCGCGCGACCGCGAGTCCGGCAAGCGGGTGCTGATCGAACTGGTCCACCACCTGGCGGCCCTGGCCGGGGCCGACCGGGCCGACCTGGCCGGAGCCGACGGAGCCGATGGAGCCGACGGGGTGGACCCGGCCAGGGACGCCGCGGCTGTGACTGTGGCTGCGGCCGCCCCGGCCCCCGGCTCCGAAGAGGCTGCCGCCCCGGCAGCGGCCCCCACCGCGATGTACGAGGAGAGCACCCCGTGACCGAGCCCGCCGCCACCCCGCCCCCGGGCTGCCCGGCGCACGCCGGCGCCACGCCGCTGTACGGGCCGCGCTTCCAGACCGACCCGGCCCAGCTCTACCGCGAGCTGCGCGCCGCGCACGGTCCGGTCGCCCCGGTCGAGCTGGCCGGCGGCGTGCCCGCCTGGCTGGTCATCGGCTACCGCGAGCTGCAGCTGGTGACCGGTCAGCCGCAGGTGTTCGGCCGGGACTCCAGCCGCTGGCACGCCTGGGAGACGCTGCCCGCCGACTGGCCGCTGAAGCCGATGATGGCGCCCGTCCCCTCGATCCTGTACGCCGAGGGCGAGGAGCACGTGCGGCGTTCGAGCGCGGTCACCGACGCGCTGGCCGGGATCGACCCGTACGAGCTGCGCAAGCACTCCGAGGAGGTCGCCGACCGGCTGATCGACGAGTTCGCCGGCCGCGGCGAGGCGGACCTGGTCGCCGA
This sequence comes from Kitasatospora sp. NPDC034023, assembly GCF_055575795.1. Lineage (NCBI taxonomy): Bacteria > Bacillati > Actinomycetota > Actinomycetes > Kitasatosporales > Streptomycetaceae > Kitasatospora > Kitasatospora sp. NPDC034023. The sequence goes on along the minus strand of NZ_JBVIRY010000025.1, from coordinate 75,079 downwards.
GTACGCGCACCGGATGCCGCTGCTGGTGCTGTGCCGGGTGTTCGGCCTGGACGAGGAGCAGGCGCCGCAGCTGATCGCGGCGCTGCTGGCGATGCTGGACGGCGGCCCGGACGCGCCGGCCGGTGCCCAGCGGCTGCTGGAGCTGATGCTCGCCCTGGTCGAGGAGAAGGCCGAGTTCCCGGGCGCCGACGTGGCCTCGCGGATGCTGGCGCACGAGGCCGGGCTGAGCCACGACGAGGTGATGCGCGACCTGCGGGTGCTGCTGATCGCCGGCCACCAGCCGTCCTCGTACTGGATCTCCAACGCGCTGCGGCTGATGCTCACCGACGAGCGGTTCGCCGCCTCGCTGGCGGGCGGTCGGCGCAGCATCAGCCAGGCGCTGAACGAGGCGCTCTGGGAGGACACCCCGACGCAGATCTTCGCCGGGCGCTGGGCGGTCCGGGACACCCAGCTGGGCGGCCAGCGGATCGGCGCGGGCGACATGGTGCTGCTGGGCTTCGCCGGGGCGAACGCGGACCCGTCGGTGCGGCAGGCCGACGGCCGTCCGGCCGAGGGCAACCGGGCGCACATGAGCTACTCGTACGGCGAGCACGGCTGCCCGTTCCCGGCCCAGGAAGCGGCGGAGGTGATCGCGACCACCGCGATCGAGGTGCTGCTGGACCGGCTGCCGGACCTGCGGCTGGCGGTGGCCGAGCACGCGCTGGTGTGGCGGCCGTCGGCGTGGGTGCGCGGGCTGGTGGCGCTGCCGGTCTCGTTCACCCCGGGCCACCCGGCCTGAACCGTGCCCGGCCTGACCCGTGCCCGGCCTGACCCGTTGCCCGTCTAGCCCCGTCGCCGTCGAGAACCGGCGAAACCCGTCGACACGCACCGATACCGTCGATGCCCGTCCTCCGAAGGAGAGTTGCCGATGACCGCTGCCCAGGCCCCGATCGTCCTCGACCCGCTGGCCCGTGACAGCGCGGCCGAGGGCGCGCTGCTGCGCGCCGCCGGCCCGGTGGTGCCGGTCGAGCTGCCGGGCGGCGTGGCCGCCTGGGCGGTGACCCGGCACGCGGCGGCGCGCGAGCTGCTGACGGACGCCCGGCTGGTGAAGGACGCCGCGCACTGGGGGGCCTACCAGCGCGGTGAGGTGTCGAGGACCTGGCCGCTGATCGGCCTGGCGGTGCCCGGTCCGAGCATGGTGACCACGGACGGCGCCGAGCACCGCCGGCTGCGCGCGCTGGTCGCGCAGGCCTTCACCCCGCGCCGGGTGGAGCTGATGCGCCCGCGCGTCGAGGAGATCACCCGCGCGCTGCTGGACGGCCTGGCGGCGGGTGAGCCGGAGGTCGACCTGAAGGCGGCCTTCGCCTTCCCGCTGCCGATGACGGTGATCTGCTCGCTGCTGGGCGTGCCGGAGTCGGACCACGGCGTGCTGCGCGACCTGTACGAGCGGTTCTTCGGCATCAAGCCGGACCCGGCGGGCATCCAGGCGACCATCGCCGGGCTGAACGCCTTCGTCAACGACCTGGTGGCGCAGCGTCGTTCGGCCCCGGGTGAGGACCTGGCGAGCGTGCTGCTGGCGGCCGACACCGAGGGCGGGGCGCTGACCGACGCGGAGGCGGCGGCCACCCTGCGGGTGATCATCGCGGCCGGCCACGAGACCACGGTGAACCTGATCGGCAATGCGGTGCGGGCGCTGCTGGCGCACCCGGACCAGCTGGAGCTGGTGCGTTCGGGGCAGGTGTCCTGGGACGCGGCGGTGGAGGAGTCGCTCCGCTGGACGCCGCCGACCAGCAACTTCCTGTTCCGCTTCACCGCCGCGGACATCCCGGTGGGCGACGCGGTGATCCCGGCGGGCGAGCCGGTGCTGGTCTCGTACAACGCGATCGGCCGGGACCCGTTGCAGCACGGGGTGACGGCGGAGCTGTTCGACATCACCCGGGACCCGAGCCGGCACCTGTCCTTCGGTCACGGCCCGCACGTGTGCCCGGGCTCGCCGTTGGCCCGGCTGGAGGCGGGGGTCGCGCTGCCGGCGCTGTTCGCGCGGTTCCCGAAGCTGTCGCTCGCGGTGTCGGACGCCGAGCTGCGACCGAGCCCGTCACTGGTGGTGAACAGTCTGCTGGAGCTGCCGATCCGGCTGTTCTGACGTAGCGTCACGACATGGGCCCCGTCCGGGTTTCCGGGCGGGGTCTTCGACTTCTGGTGGGGGCGGTCCGGGAAACGCCTGGTTGTGGGTCACAGTCGGGACACCGGCTTGTGAAGGTCGAACGTGGACCTTGGCGGAGGGCGGCTGCTGCGTTAACGTCTTCGATCAGTCCGGCCGCCGTCCGCCCGTGATCCCCTCAGACCCATCTCCGGTACAGCGCAATGTCGTTCAGCCACCGTCGGCAGCACGCCCTGGCGAGGAGACCGCATTGACCACCACCGACCCGACCGCGCCGCAACCGCGTCACCGCCGCCGTCTGGCAGCCGTACCCGTCCTGGCGGCGGCACTGGCGCTGACCGCGGCCTGCTCCAACAGCTCCGGCGGTTCGGGTGACGGCGGAGGCGGCGCGACCCAGTCGCTGTCCGGCGACTGCGCCAAGTACCAGCAGTACGCCGGGCATTCGGGCACGACCGTGACGATGTTCGCCTCCATCCTGAGCCCGGAGTCGGACAACCTGGAGAAGTCCTGGTCCGAGTTCAGCAAGTGCACCGGGATCAAGATCAGCTACGAGGGGTCGAACGACTTCGAGTCGCAACTCCCCGTCCGGGTGGCCGGCGGCAACGCCCCGGACTTCGCGATCGTCCCGCAGCCGGGCCTGCTGGCGCAGATGGTCAAGAGCGGCAAGGTGGTGAAGCCGCCCGCCCAGACCGTCGCCAACCAGGACAAGTGGAGCCCGATCTGGAAGACCTACGGCTCGGTCAACGGCACCTTCTACGCGGCCCCGATGAGCGCCAACATGAAGTCGCTGGTCTGGTACTCGCCGAAGGCCTTCACGGCGGCCGGCTACGAGGCGCCGAAGACCTGGGCGGACCTGATGGCGCTCAGTGACAAGATCGCCAAGGCGGGCGGCCCCAAGCCGTGGTGCGGCGGCATCGCCTCCGGCACGGCCACCGGCTGGCCGGCCACCGACTGGCTGGAGGAGGTGGTGCTGGGCAGCTACGGCGGCGAGGTGTACGACCAGTGGGTCGGCCACCAGGTGAAGTTCTCCGACGAGAAGATCACCACGGCGATGAAGACGGTCGCCGACTGGATGCAGAACCCGGCCTGGACCAACGCGGGCTTCGGCGACGTGAAGTCGATCGCCACCACCACCTTCCAGGACGCGGGCACGCCGGTCCTGAGCGGCAAGTGCATGATGCTGCAGCAGGCCTCGTTCTACGAGGCGCAGTGGCCCAAGGGCACCAAGGTGGGCCCGGACGGGGACGTCTTCGCCTTCCACCTGCCCGCGGTCAACCCGTCCGTCGCCAACCCGGTCGAGGGCGGCGGCGAGTTCCTGGCCGCCTTCGCGAGCCGGCCCGAGGTGCAGGCGGTGCAGAACTACCTGTCCAGCTCGGACTGGGCGAGCAGCCGGGTGAAGACCGCGACCGGCTGGGTCTCGGCCAACCAGGGCGTGGACAAGAGCCTGTACACCGACCCGATCGACAAGCTGTCGGCCGAGGCGCTGACCGACCCGGCGGCCACCTTCCGCTTCGACGGCTCCGACCTGATGCCGGCCGCGGTCGGCGCCGGGCAGGAGTGGAAGTCGCTGACCGCCTGGTTCGCCGAGGGACAGTCGATCCAGAAGACCGCCGCCGACATCGACGCCGCCTGGCCGCAGTAGCCGGGCCGCCCCGGCCCCACGCAAGTTCGGGCACACCAGGACCACCTGTCGAGGGCGGTGCGGGGCCACCCACCCGCACCGCCCGCCCCTCCTCCCGCCTGACCCTCCTCCCGCCGGCACCCCCCTTTCCACCGGCACTCCCCTTCCCACCGCACCGCACTCCCCTTCCCACCGCACCCGAAGGGACGCGCAGCCATGTCCGTATCCGGATCCCCGTCACCCGCCGCCGCGGTGGCCACCGAGTTGGCCACCAAGCTGGCCACCGAGAGACTGGCGGTCGGCTCCTGGGGCGACGCGGCGGTCAAGTTCGGCAACACCTTCGGCGCCGTCGCGGGATTCCTCGGCATCCTGCTGGTGGTCTTCCTGGCCGCCGGCCGGGCCCGCGGCCGACTGGCCCGTCCGTTGGCCGTCGCGGTGTTCCTCGGCCCGGCGGTGCTGCTGCTGGCGGTCGGCCTGGTGGTGCCGCTGATCCGCACGGTCTACCTGAGCCTGCAGAACGACGACGGCACCCGCTTCGTCGGCGGCGAGAACTTCGGATGGGCCCTCACCACCGACTCGGTGCAGACGGTCCTGCTCAACACCCTGCTGTGGCTGGTGGTCGCACCGCTGGCGGCGACCGGGCTGGGGCTGGTGCTGGCGCTGCTGGTGGACCGGATGCGCGGCCAGTCGGTGTACAAGTCGCTGATCTTCATGCCGATGGCGATCTCGCTGGTCGGCGCCTCGATCATCTTCAAGTTCGTCTACGAGTCGCGTGGGCCCGGGCAGGCGCAGATCGGTCTGCTCAGCCGACTCGCCGTCGCGGTGGGCTGGGACGACCCGCCGAACTGGATGCTCTCGCAGCCGCTGAACACCTTCCTGCTGATGGCGGTGCTGGTCTGGGTGCAGACCGGCTTCGCGATGGTGGTGCTGTCGGCGGCGATCAAGGCGATCCCGGACGAGGTGGTGGAGGCGGCCCGGCTGGACGGCGCGAGCGGGGTAAGCCTGTTCTGGTACGTCACCGTGCCGATGATCCGCACCACGGTGATGGTGGTGCTGACCACCGTCATGATCATCACCCTGAAGGCCTTCGACATCGTCCGCACCATGACCGGCGGCAACTTCGGCACCCAGGTGCTCGCCAACGAGATGTACTCGCAGTCCTTCGTGCAGTTCAACGCGGGGCGGGGCAGTGCCCTCGCGGTGATCCTCTTCCTCGCGGTGCTGCCGTTGGTGGCTTACAACATCGTCCAGCTGCGGAAGGAACGTGAGGTGCGGTGACCCCGATGCGGAAGATCTCGCTGCGGAAGACCTCCGTCCCGAACGGGGCCCCGAAGGTGGCGGGCGGGTCCCCCAAGGTGGCCGGTGGGTCCCCGAAGGTGGCGGGCGGTCCCGGTAATCCGGTCCGCAAGGCCTTCGGCAGCCCGCTGGCCTCGGTGTTCGTGATCGCGATGACGGTGCTCTGGACGATCCCGACGCTGGGCCTGCTGGTGACCTCGCTGCGGCCCAAGCAGGACGTGACCTCCAGCGGCTGGTGGACCGCCCTCCTCCACCCGGACTTCGGCCTCGGCAACTACCACTCGGTGCTGTTCGAGGGCGGTTCCGGCGCCTCCACGGGCCTGGTGCCGTTCATGGTGAACTCGCTGGCGATCAGCGTCCCGGCGACCGTCTTCCCGCTGGTGCTCGCGGCGATGGCGGCCTACGCGCTGGCCTGGGTGCGGTTCCGGGGGAGCGATGCGGTGTTCTTCACCGTGTTCGCGCTCCAGGTGGTGCCGCTCCAGATGGCGCTGATCCCGCTGTTGCGGCTGTTCTCGAGCGGCGCGCACCTGGGCTCACTGACGCTGATCCCGGCGGTGGACCTGAAGGGCAGTTACGCGCCGGTCTGGCTGGCGCACACCATGTTCGCGATGCCGCTCGCGGTGTTCCTGCTGCACAACTTCATCGCCCAGCTGCCGCGCGACCTGATGGAGGCGGCGGTGGTGGACGGCGCGTCGCACTTCAAGATCTTCCGCTCGATCGTGCTGCCGCTGAGCGCCCCGGCGCTGGCCTCGTTCGCGATCTTCCAGTTCCTGTGGGTCTGGAACGACCTGCTGGTCGCACTGACCTTCGCGGGCGGCACGCCGGAGGTGGCGCCGATGACGGTGCGGCTGGCCCAGCTGTCGGGCTCCCTCGGCGGGCGCTGGGAGCTGCTGACGGCCGGGGCGTTCCTGTCGATCATCGTGCCGCTGATCGTGTTCTTCAGCTTGCAGCGGTACTTCGTCCGGGGGCTGCTGGCCGGGTCGGTGAAGGGGTAGCCCACGGGGTGTCACCGATGGGGCATCGACGGGGCATCGACGGGCTCTCCATGGGCTCTCGATGGGCGGCGAGGGAGTGTCGAGGGAGCAACCGGTGGCGAGCAGGTTCTGAACACGTTCAGAACCAACTTTTGAACTCGTTCAGAATGGTCTACAGTCGGCAGCGACGGCGGCGCTGAGCGCACCCGCCGGCGGACTGTCCCGAGGGCGGCTTCCGCATGCCCACCGACCACTGAGGGGGACCCATGTCCGGTCTGTCCACGCCCGCCTCGGCCGATCCGCCACCCGCGCCGGGGCCGCAGAACCCGGACGGGCCGCACGAAGCCTCGGGTCCGCAGGAACCGGCCGGACCGGACAGCTCCTGGGACCCGTACCGCCCGGCTGGTCCCTACGGCGCGGGTGGTCCGCACCACGAGGATGGTCGGTACGGCGCGGGTGGTCCGTACGGCGCGGGTGGTTCCCGCCGGTCGCCCGGCGCGCCCGGGCCGACGGGGGCGGGCTGGCTGCGCCGCAGTGACCCCGAGCGCCGGGCGGGGGCCACGCCCCGGGTCGTCCTGGCCGCCCTGCTCAGCGGCCTGCTCACGGCCTGGCTGCTGTACGACGGTCTGGGAGTCAACCTGTTGATCTGCGGCGCCGCCACCGCCGTCGGGGCCGGCTTCGCCGCCCGGGCGGCAGGCCGTCGGATCCGGCCCTGGACGGCAGCCTGGAGCCTGCTCGCCCTCGCCCTGCTCTCCGTCCCAGCCTGGTGGGTCGCCGACTGGCCCACCCTGCTGGCCGTCGGGGGCGCGTTCGGCCTGGCCTCGCTGGCCCTGCACGGCGGGCGCCGGTGGCCGGGCGTCCTGCTCGCCCTGCCCGGTCTGCTCTGGCAGCTGCTGCCCGCCGTGGGGTGGGCCTGGATCAGCATGGAGGGCCGCCCGCTGCCCGGCCGCGGCCGGGTCGTCCCGGTGCTCAAGGCGCTCGGGGTCGCCGCCGTCCTGCTGACCGTCTTCGGCCTGCTGTTCGCCAGCGCCGACGCCGCCATGGCGGACCTGCTGGGCAACCTCAGCCCGGACCTCGACCTCGGCCGACTCCCGGCGCGTGGGGTGCTGTTCGTGCTCGGGACGCTCACCGCGCTGGGCTTCGCACGGATCGCGGCCGGCCCGCGCCGCTGGGACCGGACGGTGATCCGGCCGGGCCGCGAACGGCGACGGCTTGAGTGGGCGCTGCCGCTGGTCGCGCTCAACCTGATGTTCGGCGTCTTCGCGGTGGTCCAGGCCGTGGTGGTGCTCGGCGGAGCGGACGCCGTACTGAGCAACACCGGGATGAGCCGCTCCGAGTACGCCCGGCAAGGCTTCTGGCAGCTGAGCGTGATCACCGTGCTGACCCTGGTCGTGGTGGCGGTCGCCAAGCGCTGGGCGCCGCGCACCACCGCCGCCGACCGCCGGGTGGCACGGATCCTGCTCGGGCTGCTCTGCGTGCTCGCGCTGGCCGTGGTCGCCTCCGCACTCGGCCGGATGTGGTTCTACGTGGACGCCTCCGGGCTGACCCAGCTGCGGCTCTGGGTGCTCGTGGTCGAGGTCTGGCTGGGCGTCGTCTTCCTACTGCTGATCACCGCCGGGCTGACCCGCGGCACCGGCTGGCTGCCGCGCGTCGTCGTCCTCAGCGGGATGCTCACCGTCGCGGTGTACGGCCTGATGGGCCCGGACGCGATCGTCGCGGACCAGAACGTCGCCCGGTACGAGCGGGCGCTGCGGGCCGACCCGCACACCGCGGCCATCGACCTGCGCAACGTCCGCCAGCTGTCGGCGGACGCGGTGCCCGCCCTGGACCGGCTGCCCGAACCGCAGCGGAGCTGTGCGCTGGAGCTGATCGGGCAGGATCTGGGCCGGGAGGCGCAGCCCTGGTACGCGACCAGCGTGTCGGTCGCCCGGGCCCGGCAGATCCTGGCTCAGCGGCCGCCGGTGGACTCGCCGATGGTCGGCCGCGGGGCCTGCGACCGGGCGGGGTTGGCGTACGAGGCGGCCTGGTAGTCGGGGACGGCTCGGGAGAGCGGCAAGGGCCGGTCGAGAGCAGCCCGCTCCCGACCGGCCCTCGCTGTGGTGCCGGCGTCGTCCCGGGGTCTGCGCCTTGCGGCGTCAGTGCATCCCCAGGTCATTGCATCCCGGGGTCATTGCATCCCGGGGTCAGTGCATCTCGGGTCAGTGCATCGCGACGGGGGCTGAGTCGCCGCTCGGCAGGTCACTGGCCTTGGCCTTGATCACGAAGACCGCGACCACCAGGGCGACCGCCGCGAGCGCCGCGCCCACGATGAAGCCGTGCGAAATGCCATGGGCGAGGACGGTGTTGGCGGCGTCCGTGCGCGGCGGGAACTCGTGGTGCTGCTGCAGGTAGGCCAGCTGATCCGGGCTCGCGCTCTGCATGAACTTCGGCAGCTGCGTGGCGGCCTCGGCCGTGGCGTAGTGCGCGAAGACCGTGGTCAGGATCGACAGGCCGAGCGAACCGCCGATCTGCTGCATCGAGTTGAGCAGGCCGGAGGCGGCGCCGGTCTCCTCGCCCGGCACGCCCGCGACGGCGAGCAGCATCACCGGGACGAAGATCAGGCCCATGCCGAAGCCGAATATCACCGTGGGGCCGAGCACCCCGTCCAGGTAGCCGCTGTCCTTGCCCATCTGGGTCAGCCAGCTGAGGCCGATGGTGACCAGCAGCGCGCCGCCCGCCATGAACGGCTTCGGGCCGTACTTGGCCTGGAAGTTGGACGCGATCTGCGCGGCGATGATGATCGAGACGCTGATCGGGAGGAAGGACACGCCTGCCATCAGCGGGCTGTAGCCGAGCGGGCCCTGCACGAACAGCACCACGTAGAAGAAGATGCCGAACATGGCCGCGGCCAGGCAGAGCATCATCACCAGGCCGCCGGTGCGGTTGCGGTTGGCGAACAGGTGCATCGGGGTGATCGGCTGGTCGGTGCGGCGCTCGACCACGAGGAAGGCGGCCAGCAGGATCGCGCCGGCCGCGAAGGAGCCGAGCGTGACACTGTCCGACCAGCCGTCCGAGGCGGCCCGGATGAACCCGTAGACCAGGCCGACCAGGCCCAGCGTCGAGGTGAACGCGCCGGGCAGGTCGAAGCGGCCCGGGTGGCGCTCGGACTCGGCGATGTAGCGCGGCGCGGCGATCGCGATCAGGATCGCGATCGGCACGTTGACGAAGAACACCCAGCGCCAGTTCAGGTACTCGGTGAGCAGACCGCCGGCCAGCAGGCCGATCGCGGCGCCCGAGCCGGCCACCGCCGAGAACACGCCGAACGCCTTGTTGCGTTCCGGCCCTTCCTCGAAGTTGGTGGCGATCAGAGCGAAGGCCGTCGGTGAACAGATCGCGCCACCGATGCCCTGGAGCGCGCGGGCGGCCAGCAGCAGGCCGCTGTCCTGCGCGAAACCGCCGAGCAGCGAGGCCAGGCCGAACAGCAGGGTGCCGAAGATGAACACCCGGCGGCGGCCGAGGATGTCACCCGCGCGACCGCCCAGCAGCAGCAGCCCGCCGAAGGTCAGGGTGTAGGCGTTGATGACCCACGACAGGTCGGTGGTCGAGAAGTTCAGGGCGTCCTTGATCTGCGGAAGCGCGATGTTCACGATGGTCGCGTCGAGCACCACCATGAGCTGGGTGGCCGCGATGACGGCCAGGGTGATGCCCTTGCCGTGCCCCTTCGCGCCGGGCGGTGGTGAGGTCTTGCTGAGCGTGTCGGTGACAGCCACGAATGTGCCCCCTGCTGGCTATGTGCGTGGTGCTCTGGACTCGGCGGGCCGCCGGTGTCCGGATGCGGCGCTGCGCCCTTGCGCAGACCGGGAAGGAACGGGATCGTTCACTAATCCGGACGATATCCTGGGCTGGATTGTGAACGCAAGCGTTCCTTAAGGATGGTGGCGATGGAACGGTTGGTGCGGCGACTGGTGGCGGACCGGTCCGGTCGGTCGCCGGGGCGGTCCACGGGCGCCTCGGGCGGCGGCTCCGGTGCCCCGGGCGGCGGCCCCGGCGACCCGGGCGGCGTCTCCGGCGTCTCGGGTGCCTCGGGTGCCTCGGGCATCGAGGCGGGTGCGGTTGCTCCGGGCCGGGGTGCGGAGCCGGCCCTCTGCCGGGTGCGGGCCGCCCAGCAGGCCCTGGCGCGGCCCGGGAGGCGGCGGGGGAAAGAGCTGGAGAACGCGATCTTCGAGGCCGCGCTCGACCAGCTCACCTCCGGCGGATACGCGCGGCTGACGATGGAAGGGGTCGCCGGCGCGGCGCGGACCGGGAAGGCCGCGCTCTACCGGCGCTGGGCGTCCAAGGACGAACTCGTCATCGACGCCCTGGACGCCACTCTTCCACGCCCTTACGACACCCCCGACCTCGGGTCCGCCCGCGACGAACTCCTGCAGCTCATCGAGGCGTTCACGGCCGCGTTGACCTCCCGGGCGGGCGCCGCCCTCCATGCGCTGATGGCCGAGATCGACCAGGAGCGGGCCGAGGTCTTCAAGGGCTTCATCAACGACCGGGTCATCGAGCCGACCACGCAGACCATCCTGGAGATCCTTCGCCGCGGCGCCGAGCGCGGGGACGTGCGGCCCGGCGCGGCAACCCCGCTCGTGGCCGACGTCATCCCGGCGATGCTGCTCTACCAGGCCAAGATCCGCGGATTCCGGGACCTGGGGCCGGACTTCGCCGTCAGGCTGGTGGACGAGGTGCTGCAGCCGATGATCCGCGTCTGAGGGCGGGCCCGGGCGTGCTCGGTCATGCTCGGTCATGTGCGGGCGTGGCTGCCGGGGGCCTTCCCGCAGCGAGGGCGGCGGATCCGGCGGCCGTAGGGCGGGCTTAGGCTGGAGGCTGCCCCAGTTGAACGGAAGCCGCCATGCCCATCGTCCCGCCGACGCACTCCGTCGAACGCTCGCTCCGCCGGGCCGGCGCCAGGATCGTCGTCGGCCTGGACGAGGTCGGGCGCGGCGCCTGGGCCGGACCGGTCACGGTGGGCGCGGCCGTCACCGGCCTGCGCAAGGCGCCGGACGGGCTGACCGACTCCAAGCTGCTCACCGAACTGCGTCGCCGTGCCCTCGCCCCGGTCCTCGCCGACTGGGTCACCGCGTACGCCCTCGGGCAGGCCTCACCGCAGGAGTGTGACGAGCTCGGCATGACGGCGGCGCTGCGACTGGCCGCCGTCCGCGCGCTGGAGGCGCTGCCGGTCGAGCCCGACGCGGTGATCCTCGACGGCAAGCACGACTACCTCGGCGGCCCCTGGCGGGTACGCACGGTGATCAAGGGCGACCAGTCCTGCGTCTGCGTCGCCGCCGCCTCGGTGCTCGCCAAGGTCCACCGCGACGGCCTGATGGGCGAACTGGGCGAGGGGTGCCCGGACTACGGCTTCGCCGACAACGCCGGCTACCCGTCCCCGGTGCACCGTGCCGCGCTGGAGGAACTCGGCCCCACCGAGCACCACCGGCTCTCCTGGGCGTACATGGACGGACTGTCGAAGTGGCGTCACCTCAAGCGCGTTCGGGAAGGCACGGGCGAGGCTCGGGGATCCGCCGACGAACAGTTGACGCTCGGTTTCTGACAGTCCGTCTGGAATTGCCCGGGGCGGGGCCGTGGGTGTTCGGTGCCCAAAGGGTGGGGCGCCCGTGCGCGTTCGACCGGCATTTGATAGATATCCGGGTATGCCTGTCTTCCCCGAGGAGCCGGAGATTCACGAGAGCCTCCCGGGCCCCGGCGTTCCCTTCCCCCGCGAGTCGGACGCACAAGCCCTCCACGCGCCTGCCACCGGCGGCGCACCCGCCACCGCACCCACCACCGTCGCCACCCCGGCTGCGGTGCCCGGCCCCCGCTCGGCGCCTCCGCGCCCGGCCCCGCCGCGCGCCGCCCGGCCCGGTCCGCCGGGGCTGATCCCCAAGCCCGGTCCGGCGCCGCGCCGCCCGGCCGCCACCGCGCCGCAGGTGGAGGTCCGGCGGATCGCCGCCACCCCGGCCCAGGCCGTGGAGCGCGCCGACGACGCGATCGACCAGCTGCTGGACTCCGGCCGCGACCCGGGTGACATCCTGGTGCTGACGGTCGGCGAGGCACACCCCTGGCAGCGGCACGAGCTGTCCTTCGGCGAGGAGCGCTACTGGGCGCAGCTCGCCGACGGCGGGGACGTGTTCTACGCGGACGCCGCGCTGACCCGTCCGGTCCACCGCGAGGTGGTCGTCCTGGTGGTCAACGGCGGAACGCCCGCCCTGGCCGCCGAGGCGTACACCGAGGCGCTCGGCCGCGCCAGTGCCCTGCTGGTGGTCTGCGGCGAGGCCGGCCCGACGACCGCCGGGGCTGCCGCAGCCGCGCCCGGGCACCCCGTCCACGTCTGACCGCAGCCCTTCCGTTCCGGGCCCGGTGCCGTACGGTGCCGGGCCCGAAATCCGTCCCGGGACGGGCGGGCGGGCGGGCGCGGCTCCGGAGCCCGTCCGGAGCCCCTCCGGCGGCAGGCGATGCCGGGGCATCGGACCTGCCCGCTCGGTGCCCGGCGGGGCCTGCACGCTCGGTGCCCGTCGGACCCGGGCGCCGGTGGTCCCGTCGGATCGATCCGTGCTCGGTGACCGTACGTCCGGCGGGTTCGGCGGGGTCAGCGGGTTCCGGTACGGCGGGTCGGCTCGGCCGTCGCGGCCCGCGCCGGGATCCACGGGGGCTCGGACTGCGGGGAGCGCTGAGCGTCGCCTCCGTGTTCGGCTTCTTCCACCGCCGGCCGGCGGGTGCGCTGGCCGTGCGGGGCGTCGAGCACCGAGCGGGGCGGCAGCTCCGTCACGGTGTGCACCGGCCTGTCCGTCCACGAACCCGCATGCGGATTTCGTCCGCTCCGCCCGTCCTCGAGGACCTGCCAGCCCGCCGGGGTGAGCCCGAGGTACGCGCCGCAGCGCAGCCCGTGCAGCCCGGCCGCGTCCCGCAGCGCCCACATCCAGGCGCCGTCCTGCTCCGTCCAGCCGGGCGCGCCGTCGCGGCAGCGCAGCAGCACGGCGGTGCGGGTCGGCTCGGGCAGCCGCAGGTCGTGCGGGAGGATCCGGCGCAGGTGCGTCAGCAGGGCGTTCCGGTGCTGCCAGCCGTCGGTGTCGCGCGGCCAGGGGATGAAGGAGGCCGAGGCGGCCAGGTGGTGGAGCGCGTCCAGGACGCCGACCACGACCGTGCCCGGCTGGGGCAGGTGGCGCTGGTGCAGCTCCAGGACGAACTCGCGGGGGTCGCGCAGCAACGGGATCCCCGAGGCGGCCCAGGTCTCCAGGTCCAGCACCCGTCTGGGCACCGAACTCCGGGAGAGGGGATGTGGACCTCGGTCGATACCGTTGATCACGATCCTCCTTCCTGACCCGTGGGCAGACGGGTGCCTGGGTACGCCGAAGCGTGGGTCCGGCGGACCGAGTTTCGGGTACCTCCCAATTCTCGGGGCATCGGGGGTGGAGCGGCAACGATGAAATGATGAACGCCATCCGATAGCCCATGGTCTGCCGGATATGTTCCACTGTCGCCCGGGCGCGGTCGGGATGCCGCAGCGTCTTGATCCGTGACGCTCGAAGTGCGAGGTGAGCCGTCGTCGGCATGGTGACCACTCCTTTCCCGCGTCCGTCGACCGGTGTGATCGAAATCGCTTGGCTTGATCCTTTTCGTTAGGCCATTCGAGTGAAGGCCGTTGTTCCCTCGACGGCCTTCTGCCGCCCCGTCACCCCTGCACGGCCAGTACCAGCGGCAGCACCGCGCCCGCCCCGGCCCGGCGCAGCAGCCGGGCGGCCACGGTGACCGTCCAGCCCGAGTCGACGAGGTCGTCCACCAGCAGCACCGGCCCGGCGGCCGCCGCCACCGCCTGCTCCACCTCCGGCGGCAGGACCAGCGCCCCGGCCAGCGAGTGCAGCCGTTGGGCGCTGTTGCTGCGGGCCCCGTGCGGCGGCAGCCCGCCGGCGTACTCGATCCGGCCGAGCAGCGGCAGCCGTCCGATCTCGGCGATCCGCGCGCCGAGGCTGCCGACCAGCTGGGGGCGGGTCGAGGAGGCCATGGTCACCACGCCGACCGGCCGCTCCAGCCGTGCGCCCTCCGCCGTCGCCGGCCCGGCCCAGCCGCCCGGACCGCGGGCCCAGTCGGCGAGGACCGCCACCAGCGCGTCCACCGCCTCGCCGGGCACCGGCACGTCCGGCGCCTGCTCGGCGAGCAGGGTGCGCAGCCGGTTGCCCCAGCCGATGTCGGACAGCCGGCCAAGCGCCCGGCCGGTCTCGGCCTGCTCGCCCGCCGGGATCCGCCCCTTGAGCGGCACCCCGAGCGCGTCCATCCCGGTCGGCCAGAGTCGGCGCGGCTCGAAGCTCACGCCCGGGCGGCCGAGCGCGGCCCGGGCGGCGGCCAGCGTCTCGGCGGAGACGTCCGGGGTGTGCAGCGGCCCCGCGCAGTTGTCGCACCGCCCGCACGGCACGGCCTGCTCGTCGTCCAGCTGCCGGCGCAGGAACTCCATCCGGCAGCCGGTGCCCGCCGCATACTCGCGCATCGCCCGCTGTTCCGCCTCCCGGGAGGCGGCGACCTTGGCGTAGCGGGCGGTGTCGTACGCCCAGCTCTGCCCGGTGGCCGTCCAGCCGCCCTTGACCCGGCGGACGGCGCCGTCCACGTCGAGCACCTTGAGCATGGTCTCCAGCCGGGCCCGGCGCAGGTCCACCCGGGGCTCCAGGGCGGCCGTGGAGAGCGGGCGGCCGGCCTCGGCCAGCGCGTCGATGGTGCGCCGCACCTGCTCCTCCGGCGGGAAGGCCAGCGAGGCGAAGTAGCGCCAGATCGCCTCGTCCTCGCGCCCGGGCAGCAGCAGCACCTCGGCCCGGTCCACGCCGCGCCCGGCCCGGCCGACCTGCTGGTAGTAGGCGATCGGCGAGCCGGGCGAGCCGAGGTGCACGACGAAACCGAGGTCGGGCTTGTCGAAGCCCATGCCGAGAGCGGAGGTGGCGACCAGCGCCTTGACCCGGTTGGCCAGCAGGTCGGCCTCGGCGGTGCGGCGCTCGGCGTCCTCGGTGCGGCCGGAGTAGGAGGCCACCGGGAAGCCGCGCTCGCGCAGGAAGGCCGTGACCTCCTCGGCCGCGGCCACCGTCAGGGTGTAGACGATGCCCGAGCCGGGCAGCCGGTCGAGGTGGTCGGCCAGCCAGGCGAGCCGGTGCGCCGGGTCGGGCAGGGCCAGCACGCCCAGGGTGAGGCTCTCCCGGTCGAGCGGCCCGCGCAGCACCAGGGCGTGCTCGTCGGTGGTGCCGGTGCCGAGCTGCTCGGCGACGTCCGCGGTGACCCGGGCGTTGGCGGTGGCGGTGGTGGCCAGCACCGGGACACCGGGCGGCAGCTCCGCGAGCATGGTGCGCAGCCGGCGGTAGTCGGGGCGGAAGTCGTGCCCCCAGTCCGAGATGCAGTGGGCCTCGTCGACCACCAGCAGGCCGGTGGAGGCGGCGAGCTTGGGCAGCACCTGGTCGCGGAAGTCCGGGTTGTTCAGCCGCTCGGGGCTGACCAGCAGGACATCGACCTTCCCGGCAGCGACCTCGGCCTGGACCTCGTCCCACTCGTCGGTGTTGGCCGAGTTGATGGTGCGGGCGTGGATTCCGGCCCGGGCCGCCGACTCGACCTGGTTGCGCATCAGGGCGAGCAGCGGCGAGACGATCACCGTCGGCCCGGCACCGCGGGCCCGGAGCAGGGCGGTGGCGATGAAGTAGACCGCGGACTTCCCCCAGCCGGTGCGCTGGACGACCAGGGCGCGGCGGTGGTCGACCACGAGGGCCTCGATGGCCGTCCACTGGTCCTCGCGCAGGGCGGCGCCGGGGCCGGCGAGCTCGCGCAGGACGGCTTCGGCCCGCGCCCGGACCTCGGCGCGGTCGGCGGTGGCGGTGATGTGGGTCTCGGGCTGCTGCATGGCGTCCATGTAACCCCGTACCGCCGACAAGCGGCGAATGCCGGGGTGGGCGGGAGGGGGAGGCGGGATGTATTTCATCCGCTGATCCGCTGAACGGCGGACAAAATCCACCCTGCGGAGGGAGTGTCGCTTGCTCCGAATGAGTTAAGGGAAATTCGGAGGCGGAGTTATCCACAGAAAAAAGACGGTTTCGGCGTCGTCCGCGGATTGCGTCCACTCTTGCGGCCATGAACGCGATGAACAACGAACACGTCATTCTGTCCCTCGGCCCGGCCTCCGAGCACCGGCCGGTCGTCATGCGCGGTCCGGCCGACATGGCCGAGCTGCTGCCCTACTTCCTGGGGTTCTACCCCGACGACAGCATCGTCGCGGTCGGTCTCCAGGGCCCCGACCTGCACCAGGCCGGGGTGATCCGGGCGGATCTGCCGGACTCGCCCGCGCAGTGGCCGGCCGCCGCGGAGGAGGCGGCCGCCCTGCTGGTCGCCCTCTCCGAGCGGCACGGCACCCGGCCGCTCCAGGTGCTCCTCTACCTCTGCCAGGATCCCGGCGCGCCGCACGCCCCGCCGGTGGTGGACGGCCTGCGGCCGCTGGCGGACGACCTCCGGGCGGCCTTCGGGCGTCGGGGCGTCGTGGTCAAGGAGTCGCTGTGCGTCTCGGACGGCCGCTGGTGGTCCTTCCTCTGCCGCGGCACCGAGTGCTGCGATCAGGCGGGCAACCCGGTGCGGCGCGGTCCCGGTCCTGGCCCGGCGGCCGCCGCCGCGACGGTCGCCGGCCTGGTGCCGCGCGGCAGCCGGAAGGCGATCATCGGCGGGCTGGTCCCGATCGGCCCGCCGGAGGACGACGTCCACCGCGAGGCGCTCGTCCGGGCCGAGGCGGCCGTCGGCTCGTTCTCCCGTGAGCAGGGCATCGGGCTGCTCGACCAGGCCGTCGCCGAGTTCGCGGCCGGGGCCCGGGAGCTCGACCCGGACCGGACGGCCCGCCTGCTGTTCGCCCTGCGCGACCGGATCGTCCGGGACCGAGGCGTCGAGTACGCCCGGCCCGCCGAGCTGGCCCCCGCCGAGCGGCTCTGGCGCTTCCTCGCCCGGCGCGCCGTGCCGCCGTACGAGAGCTGCGCGGTGGCTCCGCTGACCCTGCTGGCCTGGGCTTCCTGGGTCGCCGGGGACACGGCGACGGCCCGGGTCGTACTCGGGCACGTCCTGCGGCTCGCCCCGGACTACCTGCTGGCCGAGCTGCTCTACGAGTCGCTCAACGACGGCATGACGCCCGGGGCACTGCTGGCCGCCGTCGAGGCCCAGCGGCGGCGGCGCGAGCAGCACGCGCCCGCGTCGGCCCCGGCTGACGACCGGCCGCCGCCCGCCGACGGCACGGGACCGGCACCCGAGGCCTCGGCACCCGAGGCTCCGGCGGGCGAGGCCCCCGGTGAGCGGCCCGGCCCGGCCTCCCGCGCCCGCCGACGTCGCCGGGGCGGCCGCCGGAAGGGCGCGTCCACGGCACCGGCACCGGCACCGGCACCAGCACCAGCACCGGCACCGGCGCCGGACGGGAGCACCCCCGGGCCGGTGGGCCTGCTGTCCGCGCCCGGACGGGCTGCGGCGCCCGGGTGCGCCCGGCCGGCCGGGGAGCGGCCCGTCCGGCGCCTGCGGCTCGGCCGTGCGGCGGAGTGCGCGCCCGCCGGCACCCGCGCCGGGAGCGGCCTGCACCGGTGCCGCGGGGTCCGGCGGGCGGCGAGAGGAGGCCGCCGTGCCCACTGAGCCGCCCGCCCCCGCCCCGTACCGGTCTGCCGGCCGCTACGCCTCGCCGTGCGCCATCTTGATCAGGCGGTCCAGCACCTTGCCGCCGCTCGCCCGCAGGCCGTCGTGCTCCCACTCGTTGGTGATCCAGGTCCGCAGGCCGCGCACCGCGCGAGCGGTCTCCAGCGAGTCGGCGGTGTCCACGTACATGTCGTCGTGGTACACCGCCGCCACGACCGGTACGCCGTTGGCGGCCAGGCGCGCCCGGTCGTACAGGTCGGGCCAGTCGGTGCGGGCGGCGAGCAGCTCCGCGGTCTCCTTCAGCGGGCGCAGCGCGGGGTCGGTGTCGAACATCCAGGGGTAGATCATCTCCCCGGTGAACAGCACCGGCGCGTCCGACTCCAGCGCGGCCCGGGCGTCGAACCGCGGGAACTCCTTGCGGAGCCGCTCGGCCGACCAGGCGGTGCCGCCCTGGTCCACCGACCGCTGGCCGTAGATCGACTCGTGCAGCACGGCGTACAGCGGGCCGCCCGCGAAGGAGAGCTGGGCCTGGGCGCCGGCCAGGAAGGTGTCGGAGAGCTCGGGCCCGGCCGCGCCCTCCACCCAGGCCTCCTCCAGCAGGTAGTGCAGGACGCCGGAGCCGCTGCCGCCGCCAAGCAGCAGTCCGAGGGCCTGGAACGCCTCGACGGTGAGCAGCCCGCCGTCCGGCAGGGTCGCGGGGGCGTCCGCGAGGTGGGCGGCGATCCGCCGCACCGCCTCGACGTCCTGCGGGAACCGGGCGTAGTGGTCCTCGTTCTTGCGGGCCACGCGCGGGTAGGCGGCGCGGTAGACGTCGTCGGCCGAACTGCCGAGGCCGGCCAGGCCTCCGGTGATGAAGGCCTCGGTCAGGCCCTCGGGGGCGATGGAGAGGTAGGTGAGCGTGCAGAAACCGCCGAAGCTCTGACCGAGCACGCTCCAGCGCCGGTTGGCGCCGAGCAGCCGGGTGCGGATCAGCTCTGCGTCCCGGACGATCGAGTCCGCGCGGAAGCGGGCCAGGTAGTCCGCCTGATCCTGCGGGCCGCCGCGCCGGGCGAGGGTCTGCCGGGTCGCGGGCGTGGACCGCCCGGTGCCGCGCTGGTCGAGCAGGAGCACCCGGTAGTCGTCCAGGGCGCGCTTCAGCCAGGAGTCCCGGCTGAGCGGGCGGGCGGCCTTGCCGCCGGGCCCGCCCTGGAGGAAGAGCAGCCATGGCAGGTCGTCCCGCTCGCGGCCGGCGGCCACCACCTCCCGGGCGTACACCTCGATCTGCTCGCCCTGCGGGGCGGCGTGATCGAGGGGCACCTGGAAGACGTGGTCGGTCGTGACAATCCCGGGCAGCCGGCTGACGGTGGACATGGAACTCCTCGGTCTCTGCTGGTCACAACGGTGGTGTCGCGGTTCACGGGATCACCGGGTGCGGGGGCCGCGACCCCCGCACCGTATCCTGGCGGCGATCGAGCGCCGGTTCGACCGTCCCCGTCCATCCGGCCGGGCGGCCGACCCCGGCCGACGCCCGGTCCGAGCGGTGCGGACGACAGCCAGGAACGCCCGGAACCAGGCCTCGGCCGCAGGCGGCGACGGGCCCGTGGCGCGGTCCCGGTGATGCTCCGACGGACGCGGCACGACCGCCCGGCGGGGGCGGTCCCGACCAGCGGCGCTTCGGGCGGGGCGTGACCTGGCGGCGGTGCGCGGCGTTCACCCCGGGGGCCCTGCGCCGGACGGAGACCGACCGGGGCCCGGCCCGGCCGCCCCTGGCCCCACGGCGACCGCCGGCCACGCGCGGCACCGGGCCCGGTCGCCGCGAGGGGACCGGCCGGCCCGACGGGCGCGGGCCACGCGGCAGGGCGTCACCGGCGGGCCGGAATGGCGGACCTGACGGGGTGTCGGGCGCGGTGGCGGGCCCGACGCGACGGCGCGGCGCGCCGGTACCGGCCCGGTACCGAGCACCGCTTGGTACGACCCGCCACCGGGTACGGCCAGACACGGCACACCCGCCGACGGGAAACCCCGCCGGCTCGGCACCATCAGCACGCGATCGAGCATGCTCGCGGCCCACCGGCCTGACCCGGCCACCGGACCGCCGAGGGGAGGAGAGTCCGGTGACCGCCATGAGGCCACCACAGGCCATGCCGGCCGAGAGCGTGGTCGGCGCGCCGAGACCGGTCGGGCGCCCCGACCAGGTCCCGCCGACCGGCCCCGGGGGCGCACCCGCCGGTTCGGGTCGGCCCACCGCCGCGCCGCGCCCGCAGCCCCCCGCGGTCCACCACGCGGTGATCTGCGTCAATGCCCCGGCGATGGCTGCCTCCGGCCCCGACGGCCAGCTGCGCGGCCACGGCCTGCACGGCTTCTACCGCAACGGTGTCCGGGCACTCGCCCGGATGGAGCTGCGGCTGGGCGGCATGGAGCCGCTGCCGCTCCAGGGCGCCCTGACCAGCACCGCCCAGGCTCGCTTCCTCGGCGCCGTCCGCATCCCCGGCGACCTCGACCCGGATCCGGCGCTCACCGTCGAGCGGCTGCGCCACGCGGACGGCGTGGAGACTGTCGTCGTGCGCAACACCGGCCCGCGGCCCGCACGGCTGCCGCTGGAGATCGCCGTAGGCACGGACCTCGGCCCGGTCGCCGAGATCGCCGCCGGACACCGCCCGCCCGACCTGCCGGGCCAGGTGCAGTCCGCCGGGTTGCGCTGGACGGGCCCCGCGCACAGCGCCGTGGTCAGCGCCAAGCCCTCCCCGCACGCCGTACTGGCCGGCGCCGGGGTGCTCCGCTGGGACCTGGAGGTCCAGCCCGGCGCCCGCTGGTCGGTCGAACTGCGCACCGAGCTGGAGAGCGCCGCCACCGGCCCGCGCCCACCCGGCGGGCGCGGCACCGGTGTCCCGCTGCCCTGGTCCGAGCCCGAGGTCCGCAGCGACGACTCCCGGGTCGCCCCGCTGGTCTCCCGCTCCCTGGACGCTCTCGGCGGACTGCTGTTCGCCGACCCGGACCGTCCGACTGACCTCTACCCGGCCTCCGGCGCGCCCTGGCGCTTCGGCCTTGCCCCGGCCGACGCGCTCTGGGCCGCCCGGCTGACCCTGCCGCTCGGGACCCGGCTGGCCGCCGGCACCCTCCGGGCGCTGGCCCGCCGTCAGCAGCTCGCCCCCGCCCCGGGCCGCACCGAGGGCCTGCTGCCCGGCGGCCTGCGGCACGGCGGCCCGGAGCTGCCGCCCACCTGCACCGCCACCGAGGCCACCCTGCTGTTCGTCACGGTGCTGGCCGAGGCCTGGCGCTGGGGCCTGCCCACGGCGGAGGTCGCCGAGCTGCTCCCGGCCGCCGAGCGGGCCCTGGCCGCCCTGCGGGACGGACTGGTCGGCGGCTTCGTGACCGACCTGAGCCGCCCCACCGAGGAGCGCTCCGCCCACCCGGTCGCCGCCCGCGCCGAGGTCCAGGCGCAGGCCCACCGCGCCGCCCTGCACGGCGCCGAGCTGCTGGAGGCCTTCGGACGGCCGGGTGCCGAGGGCTGGCGGAGCTGGGCTGCCGAGCTGCGCGGGAGCTTCCGCGAGCGGTTCTGGATCGACGACCTCTCCGGCGGCCGCCCCGCCGCCGGGCTGGCCCCGGGCGGCCAGCCGCTGCCCGCAGTCGCCTCCTGCCTGGTGCACCTGCTGGACACCGGGCTCGCCGTCGACGGCGACCGGCACGAGAGCCTACTGGACCGTGAGCAGACCCGGTTGCTCGCCCAGCGTCTGGTCGCGCCGGAGCTGGACAGCGGCTGGGGCCTGCGCACCCTCAGCGCCAAGTCCCCCCGCTTCAACCCGCTGGGCCACCGCGGCGGCACGGTACGGGTCCACGAGACGGCGCTGGCGATCGCCGGATTGGCGGAGGCAGGCCACGAGAACGAGGCCGGCACCCTGTTGGAGGGCCTGCTCGCCGCGGCCGCCCACTTCGAGGGACGGCTGCCGGAGATGTACGCGGGGGAGCAGCGCACCCCCGGCTGCCCGCCCGTGCCGCACCCGGCGGCCTGCCGCCCGGCGGCGGTCTCCGCGGCCGGCGCCGCGCACGCGGTGTTCGCCCTCGCCGGGGTGCGGCCCGACGTGCCGGGTGGGCGGGTCCTGGTCCGCCCGGCCAGCACCGCGCCGCTCGGCGAGCTGGAGCTGACCGGCCTGCGGGTGGCGGGCGAGCCCTTCTCGGTCCGGGTGAGCCGGATCGGGGTGGCGATGGTCGAGGAGGCCTCCGCGGACCTGCAGCTCGTCGCCCGCTGACCGCGCGCCCCGGGCCGGCCCGCCCCGGGCCGGTGGCGCCGCTTCGGCGACTTCGGCCCGGGAGTCCCCGCCCGCCCGTGCGCGAACCGTGCCGGGCGGGCGGGCCGACGGCCTCGGGAGGGCCGGGCGCAAGGCCTGTGCTTATCGTCAGAGAGACGACTATGATCGTCGCCATGTCGCGTTACGATCCGTCGGCCTTCCCCCCGTTCGCTGTCACGGTTGACCTGGTGGTGCTGACGGTGCGCGACCACGCGCTCTGCGCCCTGCTGGTCCGACGCGGCGAGCCGCCGTTCCAGGGGTACTGGGCGCTGCCCGGCGGCTTCGTCCGCCCGGACGAGGGCCTGGCCGAGGCCGCCTCCCGGGAGCTGGCCGAGGAGACCGGCCTGCGCGCGCACTCGGCCCCGGGCCACGACGCGGTCGGCCCCGGTGCGGCCGGGGCCCACCTGGAGCAGCTCGCCACCTACGGCCATCCGCAGCGCGACCCCCGGATGCGGGTGGTCAGCGTGGCCTACCTGGTGCTCGCCCCGGACCTGCCGACGCCCCGGGCCGGCGGCGACGCCAGCAGCGCCCGCTGGGCACCGGTCGGCGAGCTGCTCGGCGACAGCCCGGCCGACGGCGTCCCGCTCGCCTTCGACCACGGGCTGATCCTCGCCGACGGCGTGGAACGCGCCCGCTCCAAGATCGAGTACTCCTCCCTCGCGACCGCCTTCTGCCCGACCGAGTTCACCGTCGGGGAGCTGCGCCGGGTCTACGAGGCGGTCTGGGGCGTGGTGCTGGATCCGCGCAACTTCCACCGCAAGGTCACCGGCACCCCGGGCTTCCTGCTGCCCTCCGGCGGCACGACGACCCGTCAGGGCGGCCGCCCGGCCCAGCTCTTCACCGCCGGCGGCGCGTCCGCCCTCAACCCGCCCATGCTCCGCCCCGACTCCTGAGCGTCGGCCCGGTGCAGGACCGGCTGACCTCCCACGAGGACCAGCAGGGGAGGGTCGCGGACCAGGGCAGGGCCGCCGTCGACGAGTTCACGGGCGAGTGCAGCGACCACCACCTCCCGCCGCTGCCCTGGATCTCGGACTAGCCGCCCGGCAGGCCTGCAGCCGGCGGCACCGGGTGCGCGGCAGGGAACCCCAGGATCGGATTGTCCCCTGATCGGGTGAGGTGGGCGGCCGGTGGCCCCGTTCCGCTCCCGCAATGCCCGGAATCGCCGCCGCCGCCCCCTAGTGTGCTGGCGCGGGGCCGTGCGGGCACGGTCCCGCTCCGCGTCGAGCGGGTCGGCCGAGGGCACGGGAGCAGCCAGCGATGATCCAGATCACCGGACTGACCAAGGTCTATCGCAAGGGCGCTCCGCCCGCCGTGTTGGACCTGACCTTCGACGCCCGGCCCGGCGCGGTGACCGCACTGCTCGGTGCCGAGGGCGCGGGCAAGTCCACCGCACTGCGGCTGATGCTCGAACTCGAGCGCGGCCAGGGCGTCACGCTCTTCGACGGCCACCCTTACCGCCGGCTCCGGCGCCCCGAGCGCGAGGTCGGCGTACTGCTGCCCGGTCCGGGCGAGGGCGTGGCCGCGGTGGCCGGGCACCCGGGCCGCAGGGCGCGCGGCCACCTGCGGATGCTCGCGGCGGCCGTCGGCGTCCCGGCCCGGCGGGCCGACGAACTCCTGGAGCAGACCCGGCTGGCCTCCGTCGCCGGGCAGCGGCTGCGCGCCTTCTCGCCCGGCATGCACCGCCGGCTGGCCCTGGCCGCGGCCCTGCTCGGCGACCCCGGGACGCTGCTGCTGGACGCGCCGACCGAGGGCCTGTCGCCGCGCAACGTCGAGTGGTTCCACTTCTTCCTGCGCTCGTTCGGCGTCGCCGGCGGCACGGTCCTGGTGACCACCCGCACCCCGCAGGAGGCCTCGCAGCTCGCGGACCGGGTCGTCACCCTGGACCGCGGCCGTCTGGTGGCCGACCAGCCGGTCGCGGAGTTCCGGCGGACCAGGCTCAGCCCCGAAGTGGCCGTGCGGGGGCCGCAGATGGCGCGGCTGGCGGACCTGCTGGTCAGCCAGGGCGCCGAGGTCCGCCGGGACGGCAGCGTGGGCCTCGCGGTGGCCGGCGTCGACCGCACCGAGATCGGCGAACTCGCCTACCGTCACGGGATCCTGCTGCACGAGCTGGCCGACCGGGTGGTCGAGCAGCCTGCTCCCCGGGTCGTCCTGCCGGTCGCCTCGGGCCGCTCCGGCCACCTCCGGGTCCGCCCGGTACCGGACGCCGAACCGAGCCCCGAGCCGGCCCGGGAACCGAGCCCCGAGCCGGTCCACGAGCCCGCAGGGCCGCCGGCCGCCGGACCCGCCCCGGACGCCCCGGCCGACGCAGCCGGCGCCGACGCAGCCGACACCGACCCGGTCGCCGTACCGGCTGCCGCGCGATGTGCCGACCCGGCCGTCGCGCGGGCCACCGAGCCGGACTCCGAGGCCGCCACCACCCCGCAGCGCCGGGCGCCGCGCCCCCAGGACGACGCCTTCCTGCCCACCCGCGCCCTGCCCGTCGCCGTGGTCGCCGCGGGCCTCCCCGTCCTCGCCACGCCCGGTCCCCGGGCCACGTCGGCCCACCCCGGCCGGCCCGCCGAGCGCAACCGGCCCGCTGAGCGCAACCGGCCCCCCGAGCGCACTGGGCCCGCTGAGCGCAACCGGCCCGCTGAGCGCAACCGGCCCGCCGAGCGCACCGTGCACGGCGAGTCGGCCCCCACCGTCGCTGTCGACCGGCTCTTCCGCGACGACCCGGCCCCGGCCGGGGAAGCCGTCCGGTCCAAGCCGCCGGGGCGCCGTGAGAACGCCGACCTGCTCACCGACGACACCGTCCGCCTCCGCCGCCTCGCCTCGGGCGCGACCGCCGCCTCGGCCCCCGCCACCACCGACGACCACCGGAGCGAGTGAACCGTGCCTGTCCTGGCCTACGAACTGCGCCGACTGCGCGGCCTGCGTTCCACCTGGCTGCTGCTCGCCGGCGTCCTGCTCGGTGACGCCGCCGTGGCCGCCGTCCTGGCGAGCCAGACCCCGGACGGCCCGCTGGCCGCGCTCGCCGGGGTGCGGCTGCTGACCGCCGCCGTCCCGCTGATCCCGCTGCCGTTCGCGGCCCTCGGCGCCGGAGTGCTGGGCGCGCTCTCGTACGGGCACGAGGTGTGCCACCCGGGGCTGCCGGCCTCGCTGGTGTCGTACCCGCGCCGGGTGCGGCTGCTGCTGGCCAAGCTGCTGGTGGTCGGCCCGGTGGCGGCGCTGCTGGCGTTGGCCACCCTGTTGCTCGACACGGTGGCCGTGCACCTCTCGCTGCCGGGCGGGGTGACGGTGGCGGCCTGGACGGAGCCCGGCGCACTGTCGGAGCGGCTGTCCGGGGCGGTGAGCGGCGCCGGGCTGTCCGGGCTGTCGGACCTGCCGGGCGTCTTCGCCCCGCTGGCGCTGGTGGCCGGCCACGGGGTGCCGGCCGCGCTGCTGGCGTTCGTCCTGCTGACCGTCGTGGCCGCCTGGACCGGGGTGCTGACCGCGTCGCTGACCCGCAGCGCCGCCGCCGGGGTGCTGCTGCTGTGCGCGATGCCGCCGCTGCTGGAGTCCGGCGTCGCCCTGCTGCTGCGCCGGACCGGCCGGCCGTGGCCGGTGCGCGCGGCCGAGCTGCTGCCGTTCCAGTCCGGCATCGAGTGGGCCTACGGCTGGGTGTACGGCGGGGCGCACGAGGCGGCGGCCGGGAGCGCGGCGCTGACGGACCCGGCGCTGCTCGCGGCGGTCGGGGCCCCCGCGGCCGTCCTGCTGCTCGCCGCGCTGCTCGTCCAGGCCCGGCGCCGTGCGCTGTAGGGCCCGGCGCGGCGACCGGTAGGGCCCGGCGCCGCAAGCGGTGGGGCGTCGGCACCCCGAAGAACCAAGATCGACCAGCAGTGACCGTAATGAGCGGTTCTTCCTGATAAGAAGTCAATTATCCAGTCACGGGCGATCACCCTTTCGTGTGCTTTTCACGAGAATTCTCAAGCCGCGCCCGCCGATCGCCGACAAATGAGGCGTGAGTACCCTTGCGCACCCCACCATGACCCCCGCCCGTTCCGCCGATGGGCCGATCCACGGTTCCGGCGACCTGGACCGCTTCTCGTACGCCGACCGGCCGGCCCCGCCGGCGCCCCGCTGGGAGGGCGCCGAGTCCGACATCGGCCGGGTCGGCCGCAAGACCACCAGCAGCCGCGGTCGCGGCCTGCACGGCCAGCTGGTCCAGCAGCTCGGCCAGATGATCGTCTCCGGTGACCTCGGCGCCGACCGCCCGCTGGTCCCCGAGGAGATCGGCCAGCGTTTCGAGGTGTCCCGGACCGTCGTCCGCGAGTCGCTGCGTGTGCTGGAGGCCAAGGGCCTGGTCAGCGCCCGGCCGAACGTCGGCACCCGGGTCCGCCCGGTCGGCGACTGGAACCTGCTGGACCCCGACATCATCGAGTGGCGTGCCTTCGGCCCGCAGCGGGACGAGCAGCGCCGGGAGCTGTTCGAGCTCCGCTGGGCGATCGACCCGCTGGCCGCCCGGCTGGCCGCCGGCCACGGCCGGGAGGACGTCCAGCAGCGGCTGGTCGAACTGGTCGAGATCATGGGCCACGCCGCCGCCCAGGCCGACCTCTCGACCTACACCCGGGCCGACGCCGAGCTGCACGGCCTGGTCCTGCAGATGGCCGGCAACCGGATGCTGGAGCACCTGTCCGGGATCGTCGGCTGCGCCCTGCACGTCTCGGGCGGCCCGGCGATCTCGTGCGAGCGGCCCTCCGAGTCCTCGGTCAGCCTGCACGCCCGGCTGGTGGACGCACTGGGGGCCGGCGACGGCGCCGCGGCCGAGGTCGGGATGCGGGCGCTGCTCACCGTCCACCCCGAGGTCGAGCCGTCCGTCCCCGCGCCCCGGGAGCACTGAGCGGGCTGTTCCGACGAGCGGAGGCGCCTGGCCCGGCGGTCCGCTCCGCCGAGGCCCTCCGGCCGCACCGCGTGGCGCAGCCGGAGGGCCTCCGCATGCGGAGGTCCGGACGGCTCTCGCAGGACCGGATCGCCCAGGCCTCCACGATCTGCCGTGGCTGCCACGATCCGCCCAGACAACGACGTCCGCCCAGGCCATGACAAAAGCTTTCGGCGCGAGTGCGCGATGATGGAACCCGGCCCCGTGGCCGCGGCCGCCGAGTGGTGTGACCCGCGACACGAAGGCCATGCGTAACACTTGACGAGTAGCAGCGATGTCTCCTGAGCGGGAGCAGCTCCGGAATACTCCAACATGTCAGAATGCTGTGTTGGTCCGCGGCGCTGCTGCCGTCCTGCAAACCCAGTCCTCAAGCCCGAGTCGGTCGGAATCGACACCGCGCGTCCGACGCGCGATTTCCTTCCCCGCCCGCTCGGGCGGCCGGTACGGGTTCGAGTCCACTCATCGTCCGAGAGGTTGTTCGTGTCGGCCAGCACATCCCGTTCGCTTCCCCCCGAGATCGCCGAGTCCGCGGCTCTGCTGGCGCTCATCGAGCGGGGCAAGGCCCAGGGGCAGATCGCCGGTGACGACGTGCGCCAGGCGTTCGAGGCGGACCAGATCCCGGTCACCAAGTGGAAGAACGTCATGCGCAGCCTCAACCAGGTGCTGATTGAGGAGGGGGTGGACCTCATGGTCAGCGCGGCCGAACCGGCCGGCGCCAAGCGCAAGAGCGTTGCTGCCAAGAGCCCCACCAAGCGCACCGCCACCAAGGCTGTCACCACCCGGAGCCCAGCCGCCCCGTCGGCCCCGACCAAGCCGCCCGTCCGGATCGCCCCCGGCGCCCCCGTCGCGGCTCCGGCCGTCGCGGCCGCCGCCGCGGCCCCGGCTCCCACCGTCTCCGCCGACATCACCGTCGAGGGGGCGACCGTCGGCATCGCCGAGGTGAAGGCCCCGGCGAAGAAGGCCGTGGCCAAGAAGGCCGCGGCCAAGAAGACCGCCGCGCCGGCCAAGAAGGCCGCCGCCAAGAAGACCGCCGCCAAGTCCGGCAAGGGCGACGAGGAGCTGCTCGGCGAGGAGGAGCTGCTCGAGGAGACGGCGACGCCGGGCGAGAAGGCCGAGGCCGAGGGCCCGGAGGAGGAGTCGGAGGGCTTCGTCCTCTCCGACGACGACGAGGACGACGCGCCGGCCCAGCAGGTCGCCGTCGCCGGTGCCACCGCCGACCCGGTCAAGGACTACCTGAAGCAGATCGGCAAGGTCCCGCTGCTCAACGCCGAGCAGGAGGTCGAGCTCGCCAAGCGCATCGAGGCCGGCCTGTTCGCCGAGGACAAGCTCTCGGCCGCCGACAAGCTCGCCCCCAAGCTCAAGCGCGAGCTGGAGATCATCGCCGAGGACGGCCGCCGGGCCAAGAACCACCTGCTGGAGGCCAACCTCCGCCTGGTGGTCTCGCTGGCCAAGCGCTACACCGGCCGCGGCATGCTCTTCCTGGACCTGATCCAGGAGGGCAACCTGGGTCTGATCCGTGCGGTCGAGAAGTTCGACTACACCAAGGGCTACAAGTTCTCGACCTACGCCACCTGGTGGATCCGCCAGGCGATCACCCGCGCCATGGCCGACCAGGCCCGGACCATCCGTATCCCGGTGCACATGGTCGAGGTCATCAACAAGCTGGCCCGCGTCCAGCGCCAGATGCTCCAGGACCTGGGCCGCGAGCCCACCCCGGAGGAGCTGGCCAAGGAACTCGACATGACCCCCGAGAAGGTCATCGAGGTCCAGAAGTACGGTCGTGAGCCGATCTCGCTGCACACCCCGCTGGGCGAGGACGGCGACAGCGAGTTCGGTGACCTGATCGAGGACTCCGAGGCGGTCGTCCCGGCCGACGCGGTCTCCTTCACCCTGCTCCAGGAGCAGCTGCACTCGGTGCTGGACACCCTGTCCGAGCGCGAGGCCGGCGTGGTCTCGATGCGCTTCGGTCTGACCGACGGCCAGCCGAAGACGCTCGACGAGATCGGCAAGGTGTACGGGGTCACCCGTGAGCGCATCCGCCAGATCGAGTCGAAGACCATGTCGAAGCTGCGCCACCCGTCGCGCTCCCAGGTGCTGCGCGACTACCTGGACTGATCGATAACGATCGTCGACGTGAAGGCCCGGAGCCGTACGGCTCCGGGCCTTCACGGCTGTCCGGCCCCGGGTGTGTCAGCGTCCGGGTGCTGCTTGTCGCTCGTCCGGGTGGCGGCGTGTCCGGAAGCGGACGCACAGCGTAGTTGAACACCTACGCTGTGCCGGTTGCCTGCTGCCGAGCCTTCTGGAGTCACGGTGCCGACCGAGCCGGACCGCACTGACCTGCCGACCCCCGTCCCGCCCCGGGCCGACCCGGCCGCCGCCCGGGCGGACCGCCGTCGCCGGGCTGCCGTGCTGGCGCTGCTCGCCGCCGTACCCGTCCCGCTGGTCGCCCTCGGTGCGGCGGCGCCGGCCGAGGCACAGCGCCGGGTGGTCGGCGGCAACGCCGCCAGCACCGTCGACCACCCGTGGATCGTGGCGCTGGCCAGCCGCCAGCAGTTCGGCAGCGGCCGCTCCGGTCAGTTCTGCGGGGGCGCGCTGGTCGGCCCGACCAAGGTGGTGACGGCCGCGCACTGCTTCTACGACGAGGGCAAGGGGCGGGTGGAGCGGCCCGGACTCAAGGTGATCGTCGGCCGGGACGACATGCGCGGCACGTCCGGCCGCGAGGTGGCGGTGCAGTCGGTCTGGATCCACCCCGACTACTCCTTCGCCGCCAACATGAACGACGTCGCGGTGCTCACGCTCGCCGAGTCCCAGGGCTCCCGGCCGGTGGTCGAGCTGGTCGGCCCGGGCGAAACGGCGCCGTACGCGGCCGGGACCAGGGCGCAGGTGTACGGCTGGGGCGACACCACCGGGCGGGGTGCCTACTCGCCCGTGCTGCGCGGGGTGGACGTGTCGATCGTTCCGGACCAGACCTGTGCGCACGCCTACCCGGGCGGGCAGGACGGCAAGTTCGACGCCCGGGGCATGGTCTGCGCGGGCGAGGAGAAGGGCGGCAAGGACGCCTGCCAGGGCGACAGCGGCGGCCCGCTGGTCGTCGACGGGCGACTGGTCGGCCTGGTGTCCTGGGGGACGGGCTGTGCCGAGGCGGCCCACCCGGGCGTCTACACGCGGGTGTCCACGGTCGCGGACGCGGTGCACTCGGTGCTGTGAGTGGCGGGGAGCCGCCGCGAGCCTCGCGGTGAGTGATGCGTCGGTCACGTTCTGACGCAGCGTCGAATCACCGAGCCCGCAGCGGGTGAACGCGGGAGAACCGTCCGGAGAACAACGGAGCCGGGCGACCGGCCCCCGAGGGGGTCAATCGCCCGGCTCACCGGTCGCGCGCAGTGCGTGACCGGACACAGCTCGACGCTGGCTGCTGGTGGCGGCGCCTGGAATCAGCGCTCGTCGTCGGTGGCCGTCGCGTTGGGGCTGGTGCTGAGACGGCCGCTCTCGTCCTGTATCTCCACGGCGATCTTCTTGAGCTCGGGCTCGAACTTCCGGCCGTGGTGGGCGCAGAAGAGCAGCTCTCCGCCGCTGGCGAGTACGACGCGCAGGTAAGCCTGGGCGCCGCATCGGTCGCAGCGGTCAGCCGCGGTGAGCGGGCTCGCAGGTGTCAGAACAGTAGTCACGTCGCCTCTTCTCTAGCTCGACGAGCTGTCGTACCAGGGTCAACATCCAACCAGGCCGAAAACGTTCCCGCTCGTGGCTTTTCTTCTCTGAGGATTCTGCATGTGTTGATGAGGACGTGCCCCGGGCGCCGGTGGTTCATGCGTGCCGAGTCCCGGGATCCGTCCACCGCTCGAACGTCCGATCGGGATCGGGTCCGAGGTCCGCGTAGCATAATCCTCTGCCGGGTTGGAGCATAAGCCCCGTCCCGGGCCCCGGTAGCCTGCATAACGGCAGTTCCGGAGCTTGCGCCGGTCCCACGATCCGCCAGGACCGGTGCTATCGGGAGGAGATGGCGCCCCCGGGGCCCACGCCCCGGCGCGGTCCTTGTTCGCGCAGCGCGTACAAGCTGCGCGGGGCCCGGCCGACGTGCTGCACACCCGACGGAGGGGTGTGGGCACGCAGAGCGACGGATGTCGGTGCGGCGTGCTGCACTGGCGTTTGGTCCGGATCCGTCCGGATGTGACCGATGAGACAGAACTTCACCGAGGAGAGTGCCGCGTGAGTGCCGAAACGACCGTGCCGTCCGCGCTGCTGGCCGGCGACGACGGTTCCAACTACACCGCGCGGCACCTGCTCGTCCTGGAGGGCCTTGAGGCGGTTCGCAAGCGCCCCGGCATGTACATCGGCTCGACCGACAGCCGCGGCCTGATGCACTGCCTCTGGGAGATCATCGACAACTCCGTCGACGAGGCGCTCGGCGGCTACTGCGACCGCATCGACGTCGTGCTGCACCCGGACTCCTCGGTCGAGGTCCGCGACAACGGGCGCGGCATCCCGGTCGACGTCGAGCCCAAGACCGGACTGTCCGGTGTCGAGGTCGTGATGACCAAGCTGCACGCCGGCGGCAAGTTCGGCGGCGGCTCCTACGCGGCCTCCGGCGGTCTGCACGGCGTCGGCGCCTCGGTGGTGAACGCCCTCTCCGCCCGGCTGGACGTCGAGGTCGACCGCGGCGGCCACACCCACGCGATCAGCTTCCGCCGCGGCACCCCGGGCATCTTCACCGAGACCAGCCCGGACGCGCCCTTCGAGCCCGCCAACGGGCTGACCAAGGCCCGTAAGGTGCCGAAGACCCGCACCGGCACCCGGATCCGCTACTGGGCCGACCGGCAGATCTTCCTCAAGGACGCCAAGCTCTCCCTGGAGACGCTGCACAGCCGCGCCCGGCAGACCGCCTTCCTCGTCCCCGGCCTGACCATCGTCGTGCGTGACGAACGGCTCACCGAGAGCGAGCAGATCGACGAGTCGGTCTTCCGCTACGACGGCGGCGTCGCCGAGTTCTGCGAGTTCCTGGCCCCCGACAAGCCGGTCTGCGACGTGCTGCGGCTGCGCGGCGAGGGCACTTTCAAGGAGACGGTGCCGGTCCTGGACGAGCTCGGCCACATGACCCCCACCGAGGTCACCCGCCACCTCGGGGTGGACATCGCGCTGCGCTGGGGCACGGGCTACGACACCACCCTGCGCTCCTTCGTCAACATCATCGCCACCCCCAAGGGCGGCACCCACGTCACGGGCTTCGAGCGCTCGCTGGCCAAGACCGTCAACGAGGCGCTGCGGGCCGGCAAGCTGCTGCGCGTCGCCGAGGACGACGTCACCAAGGACGATGCCACCGAGGGCCTCACCGCGGTGGTCACCGTCCGGCTCGCCGAGCCGCAGTTCGAGGGCCAGACCAAGGAGGTGCTCGGCACCTCGGCGGCCAACCGGATCGTCGCCGCCGTCGTCGCCAAGGAGCTCAAGGCCTTCCTCACCTCGGCCAAGAAGGACGAGAAGCTCCAGGCGCGGGCCGTGCTGGAGAAGGTCGTCGCGGCCGCCCGCACCCGGGTCGCGGCCCGCCAGCACAAGGAGGCCCAGCGCCGCAAGACCGCGCTGGAGACCAGCTCGCTGCCCGCGAAGCTGGCCGACTGCCGCAGCGACGACGTCGACCGCAGCGAACTGTTCATCGTCGAGGGCGACTCCGCGCTCGGCACCGCCAAGCTCGCCCGCAACTCCGAGTTCCAGGCGCTGCTGCCGATCCGCGGCAAGATCCTCAACGTGCAGAAGGCCTCGGTGAGCGACATGCTCAAGAACGCCGAGTGCGCCGCGATCATCCAGGTGATAGGGGCCGGCTCGGGCCGCACCTTCGACATCGACCAGGCCCGCTACGGCCGCGTCATCTTCATGGCCGACGCCGACGTCGACGGCTCGCACATCCGTACCCTGCTGCTGACCCTCTTCCACCGCTACATGCGGCCGATGGTCGAGCAGGGCCGGGTCTTCGCCGCCGTGCCGCCGCTGCACCGGATCGAGCTCACCAACCCCAAGCGCGGCCAGGAGAAGTACCACTACACCTACTCCGACGCCGAACTGCGCTCCACCCTGCTGGAGTTCCAGCGCAAGGGGCTGCGTTGGAAGGACCCGGTGCAGCGCTACAAGGGTCTGGGCGAAATGGACGCCGACCAGCTGGCCGAGACCACCATGGACCCGCGCCACCGCACGCTGCGCCGGATCAACCTGGGCGACCTGGAACAGGCCGAGAGGATCTTCGACCTCCTGATGGGCAACGACGTCGCCCCGCGCAAGGAGTTCATCGTGGACTCGGCGGCCACCCTGGACCGCTCGCGCATCGACGCCTGACGCACCCCGTCCGGCCGGGCCCTCCACCCACGGGTGGAGGGCCCGCGCGCTTTCCGTTCCACCCGAGGTCCACCCCCGCTCCGATCAGGGGGAACGGCCCGGTCCGTAGCGTCGGAGAGGTCAGCACAAGCCCTTCCGTCGGGACGGAGAAGTTCGATGAGCGCCCTTGCCAACCTCCTCGTGATCGCGGTGGTGATGGTCGCGGTGGTCCAGCGCCAGATGCGTGTCCAGCGCCTAGACACCGAGCGCCGCTTCTGGCTGCTGCCGCTGATCCTGGGCGTGCTCGCACTGCGCGACCCGCAGATCATCGACCATCAGCACACCGGGCTCTCGATCGCCCTGCTGGCCGCCGGACTGGTGACGGTGCTCGCGATGGGCTCCGTCTGGGGCTGGACCGTCCGGCTCTGGCGGGACGCCGACGGCACCGTCCTGGCCAAGGGCACCAAGGCCACGATGGCCGCCTGGGGCGGGATGATCGCCGTCCGGGTCGGCCTGTACGGGATCGGCTCGGCGCTGCACGTCCACCAGTCGGGCAGCGCGCTGATGCTGGGCATGGCGGTCATGCTGCTGGTCCGCTCGCTCGTGGTGAACTGGCGGGCCCGGATGCTGGAGCCCGTCGAGCGGACCGCCGTGCTGCGGTGATCTCGTCGAGACCCTGTCGAAGGACCGCAGTGATCCCCCGTCGGTGAGCCCTGAGCCCGCCGTGAGCACCGAGGAGGCACCCGTGGCCGCGTGGTACCGGACCCGCTGGCCGTCCCGCGAGGGGCTGGAGCGTGAGGCCGAGAGCCGGCCGCGGCGGGTCCTCAGCGTGTTCGGTCGGATCGTCCTGCTGGCCGTCGTCGGCTGGGGGACCTTCTCCGACGGCAAGTACGCCGGCTGGGCGGCGGTGGCCGCGGCGGCCGGGCTGGTCGCGGCCGTCGCGCTCTGCGCGCTCTACCTGCGGGTCACCCGGGAGCAGCGCCCGACGGCCTCGTACCTGCTGTCGGCCGCCCTGATCGGTGCCGCCTGGCTCGCCAACCGGGGGCTGGCCTACACGCTGGCCGACTTCCTCTGGATCGGGCTGGCCGTGACGGTGCTGATCCGGCTGCCGCCCGCGCCCGCGCTGCTCGCGGCGGTGGCCGCGCTGGGCTCGTACACGGCCGCTTCCCCGGCGAGCTGGCTCAGTATCTCCGCCACCGTCGGCGGTTCCGTCCTGCTCGGCTACCTGCTGCGGCTGGACGTCGAGGCGCGCGGCACCGCGCGCCGACTGCTCGAACAGGAGCGGGCCGCGCGGGCCGCCGAGGCGGAGAGCGCGGCGCTCGCCGAACGGGCCAGGATCGCCCGGGAGATCCACGACGTGCTCGCCCACAGCCTCTCCGCGCAGCTCGTCCACCTGGAGGCGGCCCGGCTGATGCTGGAGCGCGACACCGATCGCGAGCAGATTCGCGAACGGGTCGTCGCCGCCCGGCGGATGGCGCAGGACGGGCTGGCCGAGACCCGGCAGGCGCTGTCCGCGTTGCGCGGCGAGTTCACCCCGGTCGGGGACTTCCTGGTCGAGCTGACCGGCCGGGAGCGGGCCGCCCTCGTCGTCACCGGCACACCCCGGCCGCTCGCCGCCGAGCCGGCCCTCGCGGTGCGGCGCACCGCGCAGGAGGCGCTGACCAATGTGCGCAAGCACGCGCCCGGCGCCCGCTGCTCCGTCGAACTGCGCTACCTGGACGGAGTCGTGGAGCTGGAGGTGCGCAACACCCGCCCGCCGCGCGGCCAGTCCGCGGGTGAGCTGTCGCCGGGGGAGCTGGCCGGCAGCGGCAGCGGGTACGGTCTGCTGGGAATGCGCGAACGCGCGGAACTGCTCGGCGGCACGCTGCTGGCGGGCCCGGAGGACGGAGGGTGGCGCGTGCTGCTGCGGGTGCCGGCATGACGGCGGCGATCACCAGGGTGCTGGTGGCGGACGACCAGACGGTGGTGCGCGAGGGCATCGTGATGCTGCTGGGGCTGCTGCCCGGCATCGAGGTGGTCGGCGCGGCGGGCGACGGGGAGGAGGCCGTCGCCCTGGTGGAGCGCCATCACCCGGACGTGGTGCTGATGGACCTGCGGATGCCGCGCTGCGACGGCGTCGAGGCGACCCGGCGGATCCGGGCGGCGCACCCGGAGACCGAGGTCGTGATCCTCACCACCTACGCCGACGACGACTCGCTGTTCCCGGCACTGCAGGCCGGGGCGCGCGGCTACCTCACCAAGGACGCCGGCGCCGAGGAGATCGCCCGGGTCGTCGCGGACGTCCGCGCGGGCGCGGCCGGGCTCTCGCCGCAGGTCCAACTCCGGCTGCTGGAAAGGCTGTCGGAGCAGCCGGGCCGGTCCGCGCCGACGGCCGAACGGCCCGCCGTGCGGCCGGGGGAGCTGCCCGACGGGCTGACCGTCCGGGAGGCCGAGGTGCTGGCGCTGATCGCGCAGGGGCTCTCCAACGCCGAGATCGCCCAGCGGCTGTTCGTCAGCCAGGCCACCGTGAAGACGCACATCAACAACCTGTTCGCCAAGACCGCGGTCCGGGACCGGGCGCAGGCGGTCGCGTACGCGTTCCGACACGGAATCACCGGTACGCAGCAGTAGTCGTATGAGTGTCTGTCGGATGATCGATCACCTCATCGAGTGAACGTATCTACGGTGGTCGGAGGCGCTGTCCGGCGGCCCCCATCATGGTTCGGGTCAGAACGTCCGGCCGGGCCCAGGAGCAGCAGTGCCACAGCAGCAGACGAGCAGTCCCGGGCAGGGACAGCGATTCGACTGGTGGGCCGCTCCGGCTGCCGCCACCCTGTCCGCCACCCCGTCCGGCAGCCCGGCCGACGTCCCGTCCGGAGCCACGTCCGAGCCGTTCGAGCCGTCGGCACCGCACCGCCGATCGGCCGTGCCGACGCAGCCCGCGCCCGCCCGTACGGCTCCCGCCCGTGCGGAGCGGTCGGCACCGGTCGCGGCCGAGCCCGCCGCCGCGCCGGCCGACCGGGCCGCCGTCCCGCCGATCCGCCCGGACGCCCCGGTCGTCGACGCCGCTCCGGAGGCCGCCGACAGCACCAAGGTCTACCGGGCGGTCCAGGCCAGCGCGGCCTTCCAGGACATCCGCCGCAGCTACCGGTCGTTCGTCTTCCCGGTCACCGGTGGCTTCCTCGGCTGGTACCTGCTGTACGTCGCCGCCCAGGCGGCCGCCCCCGACCTGATGCGCACCCAGGTGGCCGGGCCGTTCAACGTGGCCTGGCTGCTCGGCCTGCTGCAGTTCGCCTCCACCTTCCTGCTCACCTGGCTCTACGCCCGCAACGCCCGGACCAAGCGCGACCGCGCCGCCCTGGGCCTGCGCTGGGACACCCAGGACCAACTGCGATGACGAGCGTGATGACCACACTGATGACCGGCCCGGTGAGGAACGCGGTGACGACCGTGCTGACGACCGCCACCCCGCCCCCCGTCGCCCCCACCGGCGACCACCACTCGCTCGCGATCGTGCTGTTCGCCGTCGTCGTCCTGGTCACCCTCGGCATCACCCTCTGGGTCGGCCGCCAGGGCAACGCCGCCGAGGACTTCTACGCAGGCGGCCGCGACTTCACCCCGCTGCAGAACGGCTTCGCCCTCTCCGGCGACTACCTCTCCGCCGCCTCCTTCCTCGGCGTCGCCGGGCTGATCGCCCTGTACGGCTACGACGGCGTGCTGTACAGCATCGGCTTCCTGGTCGCCTGGCTGGTGGTGCTGATGCTGGTCGCCGAACTCGTCCGCAACGCCGGCCGGTACACCCTGGCCGACGTGCTCGCGCTGCGGCTGCGCCGCCGCAAGGTGCGCGCCGCGGCCGGCGGCGCCAGCGTCGTCGTCACCCTGCTCTACCTGGTCGCCCAGATGGTCGGCGCCGGCTCGCTGGTCGCCCTGCTGCTCGGCACCGACAGCCCGCAGGCCCGGACCTGGACCATCATCGGGGTCGGCGCCCTGATGATCGTCTACGTGACGATCGGCGGGATGCGGGCCACCACCTGGATCCAGATCATCAAGGCCTTCCTGCTCACCGCCGGCTCGGTGCTGCTCACGGTGCTGCTGGTGGTCCGCTTCCACGGCGACCTCGGCGAACTGATGCGCCAGGCCGCGCAGCACAGCGGCGCCGGACACCGCTACCTGGAACCCGGGCTCAAGTACGGCCGCACCTTCACCAGCCGGCTGGACTTCTTCAGCCTCGGCCTCGCCCTGGTGCTCGGCACCGCCGGCCTGCCGCACATCCTGTCCCGCTTCTACACCGTGCCCACCGCGCGCGCCGCCCGCCGCTCCACGATGTGGGCGATCGGCCTGGTCGGCGGCTTCTACCTGATGGCGATCGTGCTCGGCCTCGGCGCCACCGCGCTGGTCGGCTCGGCCGAGGTGCGGCACGCCAACTCGGCCGGGAACACCGCCGTGCCGCTGCTCGCCCTGGTGCTCGGCGGCGGCAACGGCAGCACCGGCGGGGTGGTGCTGTTCGCGCTGATCTCGGCGATCGCCTTCGCCACCATCCTCGCCGTGGTCGCCGGACTGACCCTGGCCTCCTCGGCGGCCTTCGCCCACGACATCTGGGCCGGGGCCTGGCGCAACCGGCCCCGGCGGCGCCCCCGGGCACTTCGCGACCGGGGGCGCCGCCGTCGGGCCGAGGCCGTCCCGGCGTCCCGGTCGTCGGAGGGCGTCGCGGCCTCCCGGGCTGCGGAGGAGCCCGGGCCCGGGGCCGGCGAGCGGCAGGAGATCGTCGTCGCCCGGATCGCGGCCGTCGGGATCGGCGCGGCGGCGATCGTGCTCAGCCTCTACGCGCAGCAGCTGAACGTCGCCTTCCTGGTCGGCCTGGCCTTCGCCGTCGCCGCCTCCTCCAACCTGCCCGTGCTGCTGTACAGCCTGTTCTGGTCGCGGTTCACCGTCCGCGGCGCGGTCTGGTCGGTGTACGGCGGTCTGGTCCCGGCGATCGTGCTGGTGTTCTTCTCACCGGTGGTCTCCGGCACCAAGGTGGCGCTGTTCCCCGGCGTCGACTTCCACTGGTTCCCGCTGGAGAACCCCGGCATCGTCTCCATCCCGCTCGGCTTCCTGGCGGGCTGGATCGGTACGGTCACCTCGCCCGAGCCGGCCGACGCGGACCGCTTCGCCGAGCTGGAGGTGCGTGCCCTCACCGGTGCGGGCGCGGCCTGAGCCGTCGCGCCCGGGGAACCCCGGGCCTGGGGCCGCCGGGGTTCCCCCATATCCGGGGCCCTGCGGCGCCGGGCCCGGTGCCACCAAGCCGGGACTGCTGCCACCCGGCCCGGCCGGGACTGCTGCCACCCGGCCAGGACCGGGGCTACGCCCGAGCCGCTAGCCCGTAGCGGTGCTCCGGGCGGCCGGTGTCGCCGTACCGCAGGGTCAGCCGTAGCCGACTGTCCCGTTCCAGCTGCTTGAGGTAGCGCTGCGCCGTGGAGCGGCTCAGCCCGGTGGCGTCGGCGACCTCCTGGGCGGACAGCGGCCGGCCCGCCCGGCGCAGCACGCCCATCACCAGGTCGGTGGTCGGCGCCGAGTGACCCTTGGGCAGGGTCCCGGCCGGGGCGGCGGCGCTGCGCAGGGTCGCGAACAGCCGGTCCACCTCGTCCTGGCCGGCCTCCCGGGCCGGTGCGGCCAGCGCGTGCCGCAGCTGCGCGTACGCCGCCAGCTTGTCCCGCAGCCCGGCGAAGGTGAACGGCTTGACCAGGTACTGCAGCGCGCCGTGCTGCATCGCGGCATGCACCGTCGACACGTCCCGGGCGGCGGTCACCATCATCACGTCGCAGGCCACCTGGCGTTCCCGCAGCCGGCGCACCAGGGCCAGGCCGGTCTCGTCGGGCAGGTGGTGGTCGAGCAGCAGCAGGTCCACGGGGCGGCGTTCCAGCGAGGCCAGCGCCTCCCCGGCCGAGTGCGCGGTGCCGGTGACCCGGAAGCCCGGCACCTTGGCCACGTACGCGGCGTGCACGTCGGCGACCCGGAAGTCGTCGTCCACCACGAGTACGTCGATCATCAGGCCTCCACGAGCCGATCGGTGAGCAGGGCCTCGGGCAGCTCGACCGTGAACCGGGCGCCGCCCATCGGCCCGGCGTCGAGCACGATCCGGCCGCCGGTCCGTTCGACCAGCCGCCGCACCATCGCCAGTCCCAGCCCGCGCGGACGGTGCGCGGGTGCGTCCTTGCTGGTCCACCCCTCCTCGAAGACCTGCTCGCGCAGCTCCTCCGGCACGCCCGGGCCGCTGTCCGCGACCTGCAGCAGAAGGGTCGAGCCGGCCGCCGCCAGGCTCACCTCCGCCCGGCCGCCCCCACCCGGCGTCAACGCGTCCACCGCGTTGTCGATCAGATTGCCGAGCACCGTCACCAGCGCCCGGGCGTCCACCACCGCGTCCGGCAGGTGCGCCGCCGGGGCCAGCACCAGCCGGACCCCGCGCTCCTGCGCCACC
Organism: Kitasatospora sp. NPDC034023; assembly: GCF_055575795.1. NCBI lineage: Bacteria > Bacillati > Actinomycetota > Actinomycetes > Kitasatosporales > Streptomycetaceae > Kitasatospora > Kitasatospora sp. NPDC034023. The sequence goes on along the minus strand of NZ_JBVIRY010000025.1, from coordinate 35,516 downwards.
GCCGTCTTGCCCGCCAGCAGCGCCGCGACGTGCGGATCCTGCACCTGCTCGGCGATCCGGGCGGCGACCACGGCGTGCGAGCCGGACTGCTCCGAGATGAACGCCACCGCCTGCTCGTGGCGGCCCAGTTCCAGTAGGCCCAGCAGGGTGTGCATCCGGTTGGCGTGCTCGTGGTCCTGGGCGCGCAGCGCCTCGGTCAGGCTGCGGGTGGTGTCCAGTTCGCGGACCAGCGACTCCAGCTCGGTGCGGTCGCGCAGTGTGACCACCGCGCCCCGCTCGGGGGTCGCCATCCGGTTGACCACCAGCACCCGGTCGTCCCGGACGGCCGGCAGATCGGCGCCGGTGATCCGCCCGGTCAGCACGTCGGCCAGCCGGCCCGGCGGCAGCACCTCGGCGATCGGGCGGCCGGTGCAGTCCTCGGGCAGGCCGAGCAGTCGGACCGCCTCGTCGTTGGCCAGCCGGATCCGGCCGCGCTCGTCCAGCGCCACCATGCCCTCGCGGATGCCGTGCAGCATCGCCTCCCGCTCCACCAGCAGCGCGGAGATGTCGGCCAGCGCGATGTTGTGGGTGCGGCGCTTGAGCCGGCGGGCCAGGGCGAGCGTGGCGACCGTACCGGCGGCCAGGCCGGCGCCCGCGCACAGCAGGATCCCGGTGAGCATCTTCAGCAGCCGGCGCCGGATCGAGTCGTCGCTGATGCCCACCGACACCTCGCCGACGATCCGGCCGTCCGTCATCCGCAGTGGCACCTTGCCGCGCGCGGTGCGGCCCAGGGTGCCCTGCTGGATCGCGGTGATGCTGCGGCCGCCCAGCGCCGGCTCCGGGTCGGTGCTGACCCGGTGGCCGATCCGGCCGGGGTCGGTGTGCGAGAGCCGGATCCCGTCCAGGTCGGTGACCACCACGAAGCTGGCGCCGGTGGCCAGGCGGATCTGTTCGGCGTTGCGCTGCGCGGTGACCACGTCGCGGGTGTCGGCGGCCCGGGCGATCGTCTCGTCGGTGGCGGTGGCCTGGGCGATCGACAGCGCCCGCTGCATCGCGTCGTGGTCCAGCTCGCTGCTGACCGGGGCCAGGAACAGCCCGGCGGTCACGGTGGTGACACCGACGGTGACGACGGTCTGGCTCAGCAGCAGCTGGGCGAAGACCCGGCGGGGCCAGTGGGGGAGCTTCATCCGGGCCTCCTCTCGGCAGCTTCGGGCGGTTCTGCGGGGGTGGGGGCGCAGGGGCGGGTCTGCGGGGGTGGTTCTCGGGGTGGTTCTGCGGGGTGGGGAGCGTCCTCGGGAGGGGCGGGACACGGGGGTCGGGACACCCTACGTTTCCGGCGTGTTTCTGTCAGCCGCGTCCCCGCAGTTGTAGCGGAAGCAAAACGAGCAGAACACCCCTCTATGCGGAGAAGTCGCAGTACGCGGAGAAGGCTCCCGCCGGGGCCGGGGCCGCTCCTACCTTTCCGGGGCAAGCACTGACCCGGGAGGATCGAATGAGCACAACCCCGGCGATCGAGCTGACCGGCGCGACCAAACGGTTCCGCACCCCCTCCGGGGCCCTGCACACCGCCGTCCGCGATCTCGATCTCACCGTCGCCCAAGGCGAGTTCGTCGCCGTTGTCGGGCCCACCGGCTGCGGCAAGTCGACCACGTTGACCCTGGTCAGCGGCCTGGAGGAGCCCACCGAGGGCGAGGTCCGGGTGTACGGCGAGCCCGTCAGCGGGATCGACCCGAAGGTCGGGTTCGTCTTCCAGCAGGACGCCGTCTTCCCCTGGCGCACCGTCCTGTCCAATGTCATGGCCGGCCCGCGTTTCCGCGGCGTGCCCGCCGCCGAGGCCAAGGAGCGGGCCCGGGACTGGCTGGGCCGGGTCGGCCTCGCCGCCTTCGAGGACCGCTACCCGCACCAGCTGTCCGGCGGCATGCGCAAGCGCGTCGCGCTCGCCCAGACCTTCGTCAACGACCCGGCGATCCTGCTGATGGACGAGCCGTTCTCGGCGCTGGACGTGCAGACCCGCGCCCTGATGTCGGACCAGTTGCTGGAGCTGTGGGCCGGCACGAGTTCCTCCAGGGGCGCGGCGTCGGTCGTCTTCGTCACCCACGACCTGGACGAGGCCATCGCGCTCGCCGACCGGGTCGTCGTCATGACCGCCGGACCGGCCACCGTCAAGGAGATCTTCACCGTCGACCTGCCACGACCGCGCAGCGTGGAGGCCGTCCGGCTGGAACCGAGGTTCGTCGAGCTGTACCGCGAGATCTGGGCCTCGCTCGGCGAAGAGGTGCGCATCACCCGGGAGAGAGGAGCGGGTCGTGCCGCTTGAGACCGCGTCCGCCGTCGCCGGGAAGTCCCCGGCCGTCACGACGAGAACCGAGGCCCGCGAACGGGCCGCCCGCAACCGGAAGTTGGGTGTCTACGGCGCCCGGGGGGCGGTCCTGGTCGCCTTCCTCGGGCTCTGGGAGGTCTGCGCCCGTACGGACGTCATCGACCCGTTCAACTTCTCGCAGCCGTCGAAGATCTGGGACCAGATCTGGCAGTGGATCACCCACGGCACCGCGCAGGGCTCGCTCGGCGAGCAGATCGGCTACACCCTCTACGAGGCCCTCACCGGCTGGGTGATCGGCGTCATCGGTGGTGTGCTGCTGGGCATCGCGCTCGGCCGGATCCGCTTCCTGGCCGACGTGTTCGGGCCGTACATCAAGGTGCTCAACGCCATCCCGCGCATCGTGCTCGCGCCGATCTTCCTGATCTGGTTCGGCCTCGGCCCGGCCTCCAAGGTCGCCTCCGCCGTGGTGCTGGTGTTCTTCCCGGTGTTCTTCAACGCCTTCCAGGGCGCCCGCGAGGTGGACCGCAACCTCGTCGCCAACGCCCGCATCCTCGGCGCCGACAACCGCAAGGTCACCCTCCAGGTGGTCATCCCCGCCGCCACCACCTGGATCTTCACCAGCCTGCACGTCAGCTTCGGCTTCGCGCTGATCGGCGCCATCGTCGGCGAGTACATCGGCGCCACCAAGGGCCTCGGCCTGCTCGTCGCGGCCGCCCAGGGCACCTTCAACGCGGCCGGCGTGTACGCCGCCATGACCATCCTCGCCGTCGTCGCGCTGCTCACCGAGGGGCTGCTGACCTTCGCCGAGAAGAAGCTGTTCCGCTGGAAGCCCGCCGACGCGGGCGACGGCCGCTGACACCCCCCGCCGGCAAGAAGAGAGAGGCACCCCCCACCCATGCGCCCCAACCCGACCGGCAGAGCCGCTGCCGCCGCCCTCGCCGCCGTCCTGCTCCTCCCGCTCTCCGCCTGCGCCAACGACGCCGCCACCGCCGGCCACGGAGCGGTCGCCGCCCCGGCCGGGCAGCAGGTCGACGGGCCCAAGGTCAAGATCATGGTCGGCGGCCTGGACAAGGTCATCTACCTGCCCGCGATGCTCACCCAGCGGCTCGGCTACTTCGCCGAGGCCGGCGTCAACGTCGAGCTGATGACCGAGCCCGCCGGCGTCAACGCCACCACCGCCCTGCTCGCCGGGGACGTCCAGGGCGCCGTCGGCTTCTACGACCACACCATCGACCTACAGGCCAAGGGCAAGAACGTCGAGTCCGTGGTGCAGTTCGCCCAGGCGCCCGGCGAGGTCGAGGTGGTCTCCACCAAGCAGGCCGACGCCGTCAGGTCCGGCGCCGACTTCAAGGGCAGGAAGCTCGGCGTCACCAGCCTCGGCTCCTCGACCGACTTCCTCACCAAGTACCTCGCGGTCAAGAACGGCACCGCCGTCAGCGAGTTCAGCCCGATCGCGGTCGGCGCCGGCCAGACCTTCATCGCCGCGCTCCAACAGGGCAGCATCGACGCCGGGATGACCACGGACCCGACCGTCGCCACCATCCTGGACAAGGGCCTCGGCAAGGTCCTCTACGACATGCGCACCCCCGAGGGCTCGCGCCAGGCGCTCGGCGGGCTGTACCCGTCGTCCTCGCTGTACATGAACATCGACTGGGTGGAGAAGAACAAGGACACCACCCAGAAGCTCGCCAACGCCTTCGTGAAGACCCTCAAGTGGATGTCCACCCACACCCCCGAGGAGATCGCCGCGAAGATGCCCGCCGACTACGGGCAGGGCGGCGCCGACCAGTACGCGGCGGCGATCAAGGCGACGCTGCCGATGTTCACCACGGACGGCGTGATGCCGGCCGACGGTCCGAAGACCGTGCTCTCGGTGCTCGCGGCGTTCCACCCGGACGTCAAGGGCAAGGAGGGGTCGATCGACCTGTCCAAGACGTACACCACCGAGTTCGTCGGCAAGGCCACCGGCTGAGCCCCTGCTGCCGCGGTCCCGCGCTCACCCCCACGGGCGCGGGGCCGCTGTTCGTTCGCTCGGACCCCTTGCCGGAACCCTGGTCAGACCCCTTGTCGGGCCACTTTTCGGACTCCGGGTCGGGCCGATTTTCGGACTCCTGGTCAGGCTCCTCGTCAGATCCCCCGTACGGACAGCACGTCCATGCGGGACGGCGTCCCCGCCGCCTTGCCGCAGCTCTCCGGACGCGGCGGCTCGCTCGCCGACTCGATCACGTCCACCTCCCAGGCCCGGCCGTCCTGGTGCAGCACCGTCACCAGCCAGCGGCCCGCGCCGTCCGGCCGCTGGCTGAGCGTCAGCGCGTCCACGCCGGTCTCGCCGGTCGCCAGCCGCACCGCGTGCTCGGCCGCCTGGCCCGGGCGCTCCCAGCCCGAGCAGCCGCGCGACCACGCCGGCACCATGTGCCCGGACGCCGTCGCCGCCAGCACCTCCTTGGCGCTCTCCGCCGTCAGCCGTCCGTACGCGTAGCCGTACGGCAGCACCAGCATCGTCGGGGAGAAACGGTGCCCGCCCAGGTGGGTCACCTCCCACACCTCGCTGTGCCCGGCCGCCGCCAGCTCCGCCGCGAGTGGACGGCCCAGCAGCGCGCAGCAGCGGTCCCGCCGCCCGTTGGTGCACACCAGCGCCACCGGGCCGCCGACGTGCTCCGCCCCGAAGCCCGTGTGGTCACCCGCGCCGAGCGCCGCGAAGTCCAGCCCCAGCAGCTCCGCCGGGTCCGTCACCCCCGCCCGGCGCACCCAGCCGCGGCCCGGCACCGTGTGCGCCACGACCACCTCGTGCCGCGCCGTCGGCAGGCAGTCCGCGTGCCGCCCCGGCCGCCGGATCAGCGCCACCCGCACGCCCGTCCCCGCCGCGGCCTCCTCCAGCGCCTGACCGAGCGCCGCGTCCAGATGGCTCTCGCGCAGGGCCTTGGCACCCCACGGCCCGTTCTGCTCCACCAGCAGCCAGGTGCTCGCCACCGCCGCCGTCGCGGCCAGCGGCTCCGAAAGTTCACGCGACAACGTCGCACAGGTGCTCACCCGGGCAAGGCTACCCTCACCGTCTGCCGCGGCCGTCGAGCCCCGGAAACGGCGGAGGGAGGGACACCCCGCGCGGCATCCCTCCCCCCGTGCGCCGCTACGCCGGGCCGGCGACCACCGCGATGGGCGTGGTGACCGGGATGCCGGAGCCGTCGCGGCGGGGGTCGCGGTCGGGCAGGTCGACCGGGGCGCCCTTGGCGGTGGCGGCGCGGGCCGGGGCGGCGCCGGCCCAGGCGAAGGCCAGGGCGTCCTCGCCGCGCAGGAAGCGCTGGCAGCGGACGCCGCCGGTGGCGCGGCCCTTGCGCGGATACTGCTCGAACGCGGTGACCTTCCAGGTCGTCTGCTCGCCGTCGGACAGCGTGCCGGAGGTCGTGGCGACCGAGACCACCACGGCGTCGGTGGCCGGGTCCACCGCCGTGAAGGACAGCACCCGCGCCCCGTCGGACAGCTTGACGCCCGCCATGCCGCCGGCCGGACGGCCCTGCGGGCGGACCTGGCCCGCCGGGTAGCGCAGCAACTGCGCGTCCGAGGTGATGAAGACCAAGTCCTCCTCACCGGTGCGCAGTTCGATCGCGCCGACCAGCTCGTCACCCTCCTTGAGGGCGATCACCTCGAACTCGTCCTTGTTCGCCGGCCACTCGGGCACCACCCGCTTCACCACACCCTGCAGGGTGCCCAGCGCCAGCCCCGGCGAGGACTCGTCCAACGTGGTCAGCGCCAGCACCCGCTCCCCGGCCTCCAGCCGCAGGAACTCGCCCACCGCGGCCCCGCCCGCCAGCGTCGGCGACGGCGTCGGCGGCAGCGCGGGCAGGTCGATCACCGGCAGCCGCAGCACCCGGCCCGCGGACGTCACCACGCCCACGTCGGCACGCGCCGTCGCGTGCACCGCCGACACGATCACGTCGTGCTTCGCCCGCTTCTCCGACAACTCGAACGGCTCGCCGTCCGCCGTCCGCGCCAGCAGCCCGGTCGAGGACAGCAGCACCCGGCACGGGTCGTCCGCGACCTCCAACGGCACCGCCAGCGCCGCCGACGGCGCCGCCCCCGCCTCCAGCAGGACCGTCCGCCGCTCCGTGCCGAACTGCTTCGCCACCGCGCCCAGTTCGGACGACACCACGCTGCGCAGCCGGGTGTCCGAATCCAGGATCTCGGTCAGCTCCGCGATCTCCGCGGTCAGCTTCGCCTTCTCCTGCTCCAGCTCCACCCGGTCGAACCGGGTGAGCCGGCGCAGCGGGGTGTCCAGGATGTACGCCGTCTGCGTGTCCGACAGCGAGAAGCGCTCCATCAGGCGCTCCTTCGCCTGCTGCGCGTTGTCACTCGACCGGATGATCGCGATGACCTCGTCGATGTCGAGCAGGGCCACCAGCAGGCCCTCGACCAGGTGCAGCCGCTCCTCGCGCTTGCGGCGGCGGAAGTCACTGCGCCGGCGCACCACGGTGAAGCGGTGGTCGACGTAGACCTCCAGCAGCTCCTTCAGACCCAGCGTCAGCGGCTGCCCGTCCACCAGCGCCACGTTGTTGATGCCGAAGGTCTCCTCCATCGGCGTCAGCTTGTAGAGCTGCTCGAGCAGCGCCTCCGGCACGAAGCCGTTCTTGACCTCGATCACCAGCCGCAGCCCGTGCTCGCGGTCGGTCAGGTCCTTGACGTCCGCGATGCCCTGCAGCTTCTTCGCGTTGACCAGGTCCTTGATCTTCGCGATGACCTTCTCCGGGCCGACGTTGTACGGCAGCTCGGTGACCACGATGCCCTTGCGGCGGGCCGTCACCGCCTCCACCGTCGTCGTCGCCCGGATCTTGAAGGTGCCGCGGCCGGACTCGTAGGCGTCCCGGATCCCCGACAGGCCCACGATCCGCCCGCCGGTCGGCAGGTCCGGACCGGGGACGAACCGCATCAGCGTGTCCAGGTCGGCGTTCGGGTGCTTGATCAGGTGCCGGGCCGCCGCCACCACCTCGGACAGGTTGTGCGGCGGCATGTTCGTCGCCATGCCCACCGCGATGCCCGTCGCACCGTTCACCAGCAGGTTCGGGAACGCGGCCGGCAGCGCCAGCGGCTCCCGCTCGCTGCCGTCGTAGTTCGGGCCGAAGTCGACGGTGTCCTCGTGGATCGACTCCACCATCGCCATCGACGCCGCGGTCAGCCGCGACTCGGTGTAACGCATCGCGGCCGGCGGGTCGTCGTTGCCCAGCGAACCGAAGTTGCCGTGCCCGTCGATCAGCGGCAGCCGCATCGAGAACGGCTGGGCCATGCGCACCACGGAGTCGTAGATCGACGCGTCACCGTGCGGGTGCAGCCGGCCCATCACCTCGCCCACCAGGCGCGCGCACTTCACGTGCCCGCGCTCCGGGCGCAGGCCCATCTCGTTGGCCTGGTACAGGATCCGGCGGTGCACCGGCTTCAGACCGTCCCGCGCGTCGGGCAGCGCACGCGAGTAGATCACCGAGTAGGCGTACTCCAGGAAGGAGCCCTGCATCTCGTCCACGACATCGACGTCGAGGATCCGCTCCTCGAAGTCTCCGGGCGGCGGGGTCTGCGAACTGCGGCGGGCCATCGCGGCGGGGCTCCCTTACGTGTCGCTGGCTGTGTCTAGGTCGGTCGTCGGTCGGCCGGTGCCGTCCTGACGCCGAACCCGTCAACCAGGTGTGGTCGACAGGGCACGGCGCCCCCATTGTGGACCCTCGCGCCGACACTCCCGGTCAGCGGCCCTCTTCCGCCCCTGGCGAACGACCCCGTCCGCGCGGACACAAACACGGCTCCCGCACGTTGCACCACAATGGGGGACGCCACACGAACCCCGACATCGACGACGGGAAGGACCCGAGCGCATGGCCAACCCGGCCCCCGCCTCCAGCCGAGGCATCGCCATCACCGAGCACCGCCTGGCCAACGGGCTGCGCGTCGTCCTCTCCGAGGACCACCTCACCCCGGTCGCCGCCGTCTGCCTCTGGTACGACGTGGGCTCCCGCCACGAGGTCAAGGGCCGCACCGGCCTCGCCCATCTCTTCGAGCACCTGATGTTCCAGGGCTCCGCCAACGTCTCCAACAACGGCCACTTCGAACTGGTCCAGGGCGCCGGCGGCTCGCTCAACGGCACCACCAGCTTCGAGCGCACCAACTACTTCGAGACCATGCCCGCCCACCAGCTGGAGCTCGCCCTCTGGCTGGAGGCCGACCGCATGGGCTCGCTGCTCGCCGCGCTCGACGAGACCTCCATGGAGAACCAGCGCGACGTCGTCAAGAACGAGCGCCGCCAGCGCTACGACAACGTCCCGTACGGCACCGCCTTCGAGAAGCTCACCGCCCTCTCGTTCCCCGACGGCCACCCGTACCACCACACGCCCATCGGCTCCATGGCGGACCTCGACGCGGCCACGCTGGAGGACGCCCGGACGTTCTTCCGCACCTACTACGCGCCCAACAACGCCGTCCTGTCCGTCGTCGGCGACATCGACCCCGAGCAGACCATCGCCTGGGTCGAGAAGTACTTCGGCTCCATCCCCGCCCACGACGGCAAGCAGCCCCCGCGCTCCGGCGAACTCCCGGACACCATCGGCCGCGAGATCCGCGAGGAGATCCACGAGGACGTCCCCTCCCGCGCCCTGACAGCCGCCTACCGCCTCCCGCACGACGGCACCCGCGAGGCCGACGCCGCCGACCTGGCCCTCACCATCCTCGGCAGCGGCGAGTCCAGCCGCCTCTACAACCGGCTCGTCCGCCGCGACCGCACCGCCGTCGCCGCCGGGTTCGGCCTGCTGCGCCTGGCCGGCGCCCCCAGCCTCGGCTGGCTCGACGTCAAGACCTCCGGCGACGCCACCATCGCGCAGATCGACGCCGCCGTCGACGAGGAACTCGCCCGCTTCGCCGCCGAGGGCCCCACGGCCGAGGAACTCGAGCGCGCCCAGGCCCAGATCGAGCGCGAGTGGCTGGACCGGCTGACCACCGTCGCCGGCCGCGCCGACGAACTCTGCCGCTTCGCCGTCCTGTTCGGCGACCCCAAGCTGCTCAACGACGCCCTCCCCAAGGTCCTCGACGTCACCGCCGAGGAGGTCCAGGCCGTCGCCAAGGCCCGGATCCACCCCGACAACCGGGCCGTCCTCGTCTACGAGCCGACCGCCGCCGAGACCGACGCCGCTTCCGCCGCCGCCGACTCCGCCGCCGACTCCGACGCCGCTTCCGAAGAGGAGGGTGCCGCCGTATGAGCACCGACTACGTCCCCGCCATGACCTTCCACCCCCAGCCCCAGCCCGGCACCCCCAGCCCGTGGGCCTTCCCCGCCCCCGAGCGGACCGCCCTCGGCAACGGCATCACCGTCCTGCACTGCCACCGGCCCGGCCAGCAGCTGGTCGCCGTCGAGGTCCTCCTCGACGCCCCGCTCGCCGCCGAACCCGAGGGCCTCGACGGCATCGCCGCCATCCTCGCCCGCGCCCTCAGCGAAGGCACCGACACCCTCAGCGCCGAGGAGTTCGCCGGCGAACTCGAGCGGGCCGGCGCCACCCTGGACGCGCACGCCGACCACCCGTGCATCCGGGTCTCCCTGGAGGTGCCCGCCTCCCGGCTCCAGCGCGGCCTCTCCCTGCTCGCCGACGCCCTGCGCGCCCCCGCGCTGCCCGAGGCCGAGATCGAGCGCCTGGTCGCCAACCGCCTGGACGAGATCGTCCACGAGCAGGCCAGTCCCGCCCGGCGCGCGGCCAAGGCCCTCTACGCCGAGCTCTTCGACGCCGCCGACCGGCTCTCCCGGCCCCGCGCCGGCACCGCCGACACCGTCAAGTCGATCGACCGCGCCGCCGTCAAGGCCTTCTACGAGGCCCACGTCCGCCCGGCGACCAGCACCCTCGTCGTGGTCGGCGACCTCACCGGCGTCGACCTGCCCGCCCTCCTGGAGAGCACCCTCGGCACCTGGACCGGCTCGGCCGCCGAGGCCTCCGTCCACGCCCCGGTCGCCGGCGACGACCACGGCCGTGTCGTCATCGTGGACCGCCCCGGCTCCGTCCAGACCCAGCTGCTCATCGGCCGGATCGGCCCCGACCGGCATGACCCGGTCTGGGCCGCCCAGACCCTCGGCACCTACTGCCTGGGCGGCACCCTCACCTCCCGCCTCGACCGCGTCCTGCGCGAGGAGAAGGGCTACACCTACGGCGTCCGCTCCTTCGCCCAGCCGCTGCGCTCCGCCGCCGACGGCAGCGGGCGCTCGCTGCTCGCCATCAGCGGCTCGGTGGACACCGCCTCCACCGCCCCGGCGCTCGCCGACACCTGGACCATCCTGCGCACCCTCGCCGCCGAGGGCCTCACCGACGCCGAGCGCGACGAGGCCGTGCAGTTCCTGGTCGGCGTCGCCCCGTTGAAGTACGAGACCGCGGGCTCGGTGGCCGGCACCCTGGCCGACCAGGTCGAGCAGTACCTGGCGGACGACTACCAGGCCGAGGTCTACCGGCAGCTCGCCGAACTGCCCACCGCCGCCGCCACCGAGGCGGTCGTCGCGGCCTTCCCGCCGGACCGGCTGGTCACCGTCCTGGTCGGCGACGCCGCCACGATCGCCGACGACGTGCGGGCGCTCGGCATCGGCGAGGTCACCGTCGTCAGCTGACGACCGCTGCGGTTCCGTCCGGCCCGGTGGAGCACCCGCTCCACCGGGCCGAACGCGTTTTTAAATCCCTTGCGGGCCCCGTCCGGTCCGTGGATAGATATCCCCGGCACACACGTACGAACTCTGACGAACGAAGGGAGGCGGTCACCATGCGGGTCGAGCGAGCCATACGACGACGCTCCCCAAGGCCGCATTCCCTCTGTGCCGCCCCGGGCGCCTGAGCCCCACCCCTGAACTTCCCCGAGCCCCGCCGGGATCCTTTCGCGCGGCACCCCATTTCTCGTGAACCACCCGACCCATGGAGGTCGTTCAGCGATGACGTACACCGAGGTACCCGGCGTCCGGGTCCCGATCCGGATGTGGACCGATCCGGCGACGGTCGAGAGCCAGGCCCTGCAGCAGCTGCGCAACATCAGCTCCCTGCCGTGGCTGCACGGCCTCGCCGTGATGCCCGACGTCCACCTGGGCAAGGGCGCGACGGTCGGCTCCGTCATCGCCATGAAGGGCGCGGTCTGCCCGGCGGCGGTCGGCGTCGACATCGGCTGCGGGATGAGCGCGGTGAAGACCTCGCTCACCGCCAAGGACCTCCCGGACGACCTGTCCGGCCTGCGCAGCAAGATCGAGCAGACCATCCCGGTCGGCCGCGGCCTGCACACCGACCCGGTCGACCCGGCGAAGCTGGACGGCTTCCGGGCGGCGGGCTGGGACGACTTCTGGCAGCGCTTCGACGACATCGCGGAGGACGTCAAGTGGCGCCGCGAGCGGGCGATGCAGCAGATGGCCACGCTCGGCGGGGGAAATCACTTCATAGAAGTATGTGTTGATACGACCGGTGTGGTCTGGCTGATGCTGCACTCCGGATCCCGAAACATCGGCAAGGAGCTGGCGGAGCACCACATGGGCGTCGCCCGCTCGCTGCCGCACAACCAGGGCCTGGTCGACCACGACCTCGCGGTCTTCCTCGCGAAGACCTCGGAGATGGCCGCCTACCGCCAGGACCTGTTCTGGGCGCAGGAGTACGCCAAGAACAACCGAGCGGTGATGATGGCGCTCTTCCAGGACGTCGTCCGGCGCGAGTTCGCGAAGGCGAAGGTCACCTTCGACGAGGTCATCAGCTGCCACCACAACTACGTGGCGGAGGAGCGGTACGACGGCGTCGACCTGCTCGTGACCCGCAAGGGCGCGATCCGGGCCGGCTCCGGTGACTTCGGGATCATCCCGGGGTCGATGGGGACGGGCTCCTACATCGTCCGCGGCCTGGGCAACAAGGCGTCGTTCAACTCCGCCTCGCACGGCGCCGGCCGCAAGATGAGCCGTAACGCCGCGAAGAAGCGGTTCACCACGCGGGACCTGGCCGAGCAGACCGCGGGCGTGGAGTGCCGCAAGGACAGCGGCGTGGTGGACGAGATCCCGGGCGCCTACAAGAACATCGAGAAGGTCATCGAGCAGCAGAAGGACCTCGTCGAGGTGGTCGCGCACCTCAAGCAGGTCGTCTGCGTCAAGGGCTGACCTCGACGGGCGAAGGGCCGACCACAGCAGATCGGGGTGCCGCCGGAAGTCCGGCGACACCCCGATCGGGCGGTTGCGAGGCCTCAGGCCGCGGCGGGGAGCTCGTCGAGGCCCTCCTGGACGAGCTTGGCGAGGCGGTCGAGCGCGTCGTCGGCGTCGGCTGCGTCGGAGGCCAGGATGACCTCGTCGCCGCCCTGGGCGCCCAGGGCGAGGAGGCCGAGCATGGAGGCGGCGTTGACCGGGTTGCCGCCGGGCTTGGCGATGGTGATCGGCACGCCGGTGGCCGTCACGGCCCGGACGAAGACGGAGGCGGGACGGGCGTGCAGGCCCTCGGCCCAACCGATGGTGACGCGGCGCTCGGCCATGAGACGTGCCTTTCCGGTGAAGCTGGTCACGGCCGTGCTCGGGGAGCGGGGGAAGCGGCCGTGTTGTCTAGACCAGTGTCGCACGCAGGCAACCCCTGCGGGCCGCTGCGTTCAGGACTTGTGATTGTTTCTTTTCGGGGCATAAACCCCGGCCACTGGTCCTGTCCGCCCTGCCGTGAGCACGCACCCGGCGCCATCCGGCCCGCCGCCGGATAACCTGACGAATGTGGACGACTCCGCGGTGCCGAACCCCGAGCAGCAACCGGACTATCCGCAGCACTGGGAAGCCGACATCCTGCTGCGCGACGGTGGCACGGCCCGGATCCGGCCGATCACGCCCGCCGACGCAGGGCGCCTCGTGGAGTTCTACGAGCAGGTCTCGGACCAGTCCAAGTACTTCCGTTTCTTCGCTCCTTATCCCCGGCTCTCCGCCAAGGACGTCCGCCGCTTCACCCACCACGACTTCGTGAACCGGGTCGGCCTCGCGGTCGTCATCCGGGACGACTTCATCGCCACCGTCCGGTACGACCGGATCGACGCCGAGGGCCGCCCGTCCGCCACCGGGACCGACGCCGAGGTGGCCTTCCTCGTGCAGGACGCCCACCAGGGCCGCGGCGTGGCCTCGGCACTGCTGGAGCACATCGCGGCCGTCGCGCAGGAGCGCGGCATCCGCCGCTTCCAGGCCGAGGTGCTGCCGGAGAACCGGAAGATGGTGAAGGTCTTCACCGACGCCGGCTACACCCAGCGCCGCAGCTTCGCCGACGGCGTGGTGCACCTGGAGTTCAGCCTCGAACAGACCGACCGCTCGCTCGCCGTGATGCGTGCCCGCGAGCACCGCGCCGAGGCGCGCTCGGTGCAGCGGCTGCTCACCCCGCGCTCGGTCGCGGTGATCGGGGTCTCCCGCACCCCGCAGACGGTCGGGCGGGCGATCCTGCGCGACCTGCTGGGCGGCGCCCCGACCGAGTGCCCGGTCTACGCGGTGAACCGCAACGCCCCGCCCGGCACCGAGCTGGACGGCATCCCGGTGCACCGTTCGGTTCTGGACATCCCCGGGCCGGTGGACCTCGCGGTGATCGCCGTCCCCGAGGGCGCCGTCCCGGCCGCCGTCGCCGAGTGCGGTGCCCACGGCGTGCAGGGCCTGGTGGTGGTCACCGCCGGCTACGCGGAGACCGGTCCGGAGGGCCGGGACCGGCAGCGCGCCCTGGTCCGCCAGGCCCGCGCGGCAGGGATGCGGGTGATCGGCCCGAACGCCTTCGGCCTGATCAACACCGACCCGGCGAACCCGCTGAACGCCTCGCTCGCGCCGCGCCTGCCCGGCCGCGGCGGCTTCGGGATCTTCTGCCAGTCCGGCGCGATCGGCGTGGCCCTGCTGGAGGCCGCCCACAAGCGCGGCCTCGGCGTCTCCTCCTTCGCCTCGGTGGGCAACCGCGCCGACGTCTCCGGCAACGACTTCCTGCAGTACTGGGCCGAGGACGAGGCCACCCGGGTCGTCCTGCTGTACCTGGAGTCCTTCGGCAACCCGCGCAAGTTCACCCGGATCGCCCGCCGCCTGGCCGCCGCCAAGCCGATCGTGGTGGTCAAGGGCGCCCGGCACACCGGCAGCCTGCCGCCCGGCCACGCCGTCCCGGCCACCGCCACCGGCCTGCGCGACGCGACCGTCGACGCGCTGTTCGAACAGGCGGGCGTCATCAGGGTCGCGACCATCACCGAGCTGTACGACACCGGCGAGCTGCTGGCCCTGCAGCCGCTGCCGCCGGGGGACCGGGTCGCGGTGGTCGGCAACTCGGACTCGCTCGGCCTGCTCACCTACGACGCCCTGCTGGGCGCGGGCCTGCGCCCGCGGACCCCCGTCGACCTGACCACCGCCGCGACCGGCGAGAACTTCCGGATCGCGCTCGACGTCGCCCTCGCCGACCCCGCCGTGGACGCGGTGATCGCCGTCGCCATCCCGCCGATCGGCACCTCGGCGCACGCCTTCATGGGCGGCCGGCTGACCGGCGAGGACGACCCCGCGATGGGTTCCGACGACCCGGAGATCGCCGCCGCCCTGCTCGAAGCCGGTCAGCGTGCCCAGGAGTTGGGCAAGCCGCTGGTGCTCGCCCACCTGGCACTGACCGACCTGCCGGTCCGGCTGCGCCCCGGCGGCATCCCCGCGTACGCGGCGCCCGAGCGGGCCGTGCACGCCCTCGCCAACGCCGTCCACTACGCGCAGTGGCGCCGCCGGACGGCCGAGGCGGAGGAGACCGCGCGCGTCCCCGAGCTGGACCGGATCGATGAGCCCGGCGCCCGCAACCTGGTGGCGGCGGCGCTGAGTACCCGAACCGCGATCGCCGCGCGCACCCAGCCCGGCGGCGCCCGGATCACCCTGTCCGACGCCGAGGCCCGCGACCTGCTGGTCCGCTACGGCATCGACGTCTCGTCGACGCGGCCGGCCCCGGACGAGGAGACGGCCGTCGCGGCGGCGGCCTCGCTCGGCTACCCGGTGGCTCTGAAGGCGACCGCCCCGCACCTGCGCCACCGCCCCGACCTGGGCAGCGTCCGGCTGGACCTGACCGACGAGCCGGGCCTGCGCCGCGCCCACCGCGAGTTGGACGCGCTGCTCGGCGGCGCCGCGCAGGCCGAGCTGGTGGTGCAGCGGATGGCGCCGCGCGGTGTGGACACCGTGATCGGCGCCACGGTGGACCCGGCGGTCGGGGCGATCCTGTCCTTCGGCCTGGCAGGCGCACCGGCCGAACTGCTGGGCGACACGGCGCACCGACTGGTTCCGGCCACCGACCAGGACGTCGCCGGGCTGATCCGGGAGGTGCGGGCCGCGCCGCTGCTGTTCGGCTGGCGCGGCGCGGAGGCGGTGGACACCGCGGCCCTGGAGGAATTGCTGCTCAGGGTGTCGCAGCTGGTGGACGACGTCCCGGAGATCGCCTCGGTGGATCTCGAACCCGTGGTCGTGGCCCCGCACGGGCTGGCGATCCTGGGGGCGCGGGTGCGGGTCGCGCCCCTGCCGGTCCGCAGCGATCTGGGCCCGCGCGCGATGAGCACGCTGTAACCTTCCTTGGTTGCGCCCTGCCCGGGCGCTGTTGTCCGAAGCTCGGCGCCGTGCCGCCCGCTTCGTCGGCGGACCATGCCAGGATGGAGATATGGCGAAGACCGGTACCACCACCACTCAGGACCTGCGCTCGGCGATCGAGCGCAGCGGCTACTACCCAGCCCTGGTGTCCGAGGCGGTCGAGTCCGCGGTGGGCCCGGAGCCGATCGGCTCCTACCTGGTGCACCAGGAGACGACCTTCGACGCCAACGAGGTCCGCCGGCACGTGACGGTGCTGGTGCTGACCCCGACCCGGTTCGTGGTGAGCCACACCGACGAGCAGTCCGGGGCCGAGGGCAGCCCCTCGGTGCCGTTCGCGACGACCTCGACGGAGAGCGTCCGGCTGGACCGGATCGGCTCGGTCGTGGTGAGCCGGATGGTGGCGAACCCGGAGACGTACACGCCGGGGACGCTTCCGCGCGAGGTCGTGCTGACGATCGGCTGGGGCGCGGTGCAGCGCCTGGACCTGGAGCCGGCCGGCTGCTCGGACCCGAACTGCGAGGCGGACCACGGCTACACGGGCTCGGCGACCGCCGACGATCTCTCGCTGCGGGTGAGTGAGGCCGGTGACGGCCCGGAGACGGTGGCCCAGGCGCTGGTGTTCGCCCGGGCACTGTCCGACGCGACGATCGACAACGGCCCGCGGGTCTGATCGCCGCCACCGAACGCTACGAATCCGGTTCCATGTCCTTCGTTCCTGCCGACGGCTACGACGCCTTCGAGATCCTTGACCCGGCCGCGGCCCCCGCGCCCCCGTACGGCAGCGGTTCGCTGTGCGACCTGCTGCCCTCGGTGGCGGCGGGGCTCGGCGTTCCCGGGTTCACCGCGACGCTGCCCATCGCCCCGGCGGACCGGGTGGTGGTGTTCCTGGTGGACGGCCTGGGTTGGGAGCTGCTGCTTCGCCACCCCGAGTACGCGCCGTTCCTGTCCTCGCTGGCCGGGAGCTCGCTGGGCGGCAGCGGCCGTCCGCTGACCGCGGGCTTCCCGTCCACCACGGCGACCTCGCTGGCCTCGGTCGGCACCGGGACGCCGCCGGGCCTGCACGGCCTGGCCGGGTACACGGTGGCGGTGCCGGGCGCCGGCTACCTGATGAACCAGCTGCGCTGGCAGCCGCCGACCGAGCCGCACGCCTGGCAGCCGTACCCGACGGTCTTCGAGCGGACGCACCAGGCCGGGGTGGCGACCGCGCAGGTCTCGTCCCCGCTGTTCGCGCAGACCCCGCTGACCCGGGTGGCGCTGTCCGGCGGCACCTTCCTCGGCCGCACCACCGGCGAGGAGCGGATGGACCTGGCGGCCTCCTGGCTGGCCGAGCACGACCGGGCGCTGGTGTACACATACGTCAGCGAGCTGGACGGCGCGGGCCACCGTTTCGGGGTGGACTCCGACGAGTGGCGGATGACGCTGGACGCGGTGGACCGGCTGGCCCGCCGGCTGGCCGAGCAGCTGCCGCCGCGTTCGGCGATGTACGTGACGGCCGACCACGGCATGATCGACATCGCGCCGGAGGACCGGATCGACTTCGACGAGGACTGGGAGCTGGGCGCTGGCGTGGCCCTGCTCGGCGGTGAGGGCCGGGCCCGGCACGTGTACGCGGTGCCGGGGGCCGCGGCCGACGTGCACACGGTCTGGAGCGAGGTGCTGGGCGACCGGATGTGGGTCGCCACCCGGGACCAGGCGGTCGCGGCGGGCTGGTTCGGCCCGGCCGTGGACGAGCGGGTGTACGGCCGGATCGGCGACGTGGTCGCCGCGGCGCGCGACGACATCGCGATCGTCGCCTCCCGCAACGAGCCCGGCGAATCCGCGATGATCGGCCTGCACGGCTCGATGACCCCGGTCGAGCAGTTCGTGCCGCTGCTCGAAGTCCGCGGCTGAGCCGCTCCCTTGACTCATCCGTGCCCGAACTCCCCTGATCTGAAAGGCCCCTGCTCCACCCATGGCTGAACTGGTGTTCTTCTCGGGCACGATGGACTGCGGCAAGTCGACGCTGGCGCTGCAGATGGACCACAACCACGCCGCGCGCGGCCGGCAGGGCGTCATCCTCACCCGCAACGACCGGGCGGGCACCGCGACGATCTCCAGCCGGCTGGGCCTGCAGGCCGAGGCGGTCGAGGTGACCGACGACTTCGACTTCCACACGCACGTGGTGCACCGGCTCTCGGCGGGTGGCCGGGTGGACTACCTGATCTGTGACGAGGCGCAGTTCTTCTCCGCCGGGCAGGTCGACCAGCTGGCCCGGGTGGTGGACGAGCTGGACATCGACGTCTACACCTTCGGCATCACCACCGACTTCCGCACCCGGCTGTTCCCGGGCTCGCAGCGGCTGATCGAACTGGCCGACCGGGTGGAGGTGCTGCAGGTCGAGGCGCTGTGCTGGTGCGGGGCGCGGGCGACCCACAACGCCCGTACGGTCGGCGGGGTGATGGTGGTCGAGGGCGCCCAGGTGGTGATCGGCGACATCTCGGTGCGCGACGACGAGGTCGGCTACGAGGTGCTGTGCCGCCGCCACCACCGCCGCCGGCTGACCGCCGCGACGGCCCGCGCTTCGGTGCTCTCCCCGGACGTGCTGCCCTTCGAGGAGCAGCAGGCCTGACCGGCGCCGCAGGCCTGAGCGAGGCTGCAGTCCTGGCCGGGCCTCTGCAGGCCTGACCAAGGCTGCAGACCTGACCGAGAGCAGGCCTAACCGAAGGTCTGCAGCACCGAGAAGTGCCCGCCCTGCGGGTCGGCCAGCCGGGCGGCGCGGCCGCGGGTGGTGTCGTGCGGCTCGACCAGGATCCGGCCGCCGAGCTCCACGGCGTGACGGGCGGTCAGGTCGGCGTCCCGGACGGCGAAGTGGGTGCGCCAGCGCGGCGGGTGGCCGCGCAGGTCGGCGCGGTGCCGGATGCCGGCGACCGCCCGGCCGTGTACGAGCAGCGCGCTCTCGTCCGCACCGGGCCGGACCGGTCGGTCGAGCACGGTGGCGTAGAAGACGGCGGCGCCCTCGGTGTCGGGGGTGAGCAGTTCGGCCCAGGTCGGTCCGCCGTGCTCGGTGCCGGCTTCCCGGCCGAGGTGCTCCTCGCCCTGCCAGAGGCCGAAGACGGCGCCGGACACGTCGGAGGCGATGGCCATCCGGCCGGCGCGCTCGGCCTGCAGCGGCCCGACGGCGACGGTGCCTCCGCATTCGCGGACCAGCTGGGTGGTGCGGTCGGCGTCGTCCACGGCGAAGTAGGTGGTCCACTGCACCGGGAAGCCGGTGGCGGTGGAGAGGCCGAGGCCGGCGACCGGCGCCCCGTCGAGTTCGGCCCGGACGTAGTCGCCGAGCTGGCCGGGTCCTGGGGTGTACGTCCAGCCGAGCAGTACGCCGTAGAAGGCGCGGGCGCCGGCCAGGTCGTCGGTCAGCAGGCTGACCCAGCAGGGCGTGCCCTGGGCCAGTCGGAGTTCCACCGCGGGCAATGCGGGCCTCCTCGTGGGTGGTTGGCGCACGGAAACCTCGGGCGCGAGGGTGATGCTTCCACCCTGGCGGGCGCCCAACCCTCGGGCCGCGCGGAAAATCCGGCAAAGTCCGCACAAAGAGCGGCGGGTCGGCGGTGCTGCGCGACAATGGCCGCCATGACCACCTACAACGACGGTTCCCCGCTGATCTCCGCGGTCGAGCTGGCGGAGGCGCTCGCCTCCGCCCGTCCGCCGGTGCTGCTGGACGTGCGCTACCAGCTGGTCGGTGCCGCGCCGGGCGGCCCGACCGCGGCCGAGGAGTACCGGGCCGGGCACCTGCCCGGCGCCCACTTCGTCGAGCTGGACCGGGACCTCGCGGCCCCGCCCGGTGCCCCCGGCCGGGGCGGGCGCCACCCGCTGCCGGACCCGGAGGAGTTCGGCGCGGCGATGCGCGGCTTCGGGGTGAGCGCCGAGCGCCCGGTCGTGGTGTACGACGGCGCGGCCTCGATGGCGGCGGCCCGCGCCTGGTGGCTGCTGCGCTGGGCCGGGCACCGGGACGTCCGGGTGCTGGACGGCGGCTTCGCGGCCTGGCAGGCGGCGGGGCTGACGGTGACGGCCGAGCTGCCGGAGCCCGCGGAAGGCGACTTCAAGCCGGTGCCCGGCCGGCTGCCGACGGTGGACGCGGACGGCGCCGCGGCCTGGGCGCGCGGCGGTCTGCTGCTGGACGCCCGGTCGGGGGAGCGCTACCGGGGCGAGACGGAGCCGGTGGACCCGCGGGCCGGGCACGTCCCCGGCGCGGTGTCGGCGCCGACGGCCGAGAACGTGGGCCCGGACGGGCGGTTCCGTCCGGCGGCCGAGCTGGCGGCCCGGTTCCGGGCGCTGGGCGCGGGGGAGCGGGAGACCGCGGTGTACTGCGGCTCGGGGGTGACGGCGGCGCACCAGATCCTGGCGCTGGAGGTGGCGGGTCTGCCGGCCACGCTGTACCCGGGGTCGTGGAGCGAGTGGTCGAGCGACCCGGGCCGCCCGGTGGCGGTCACCGACCAGCCGGGCTGAGTCCGGGAACGCCGAAGGGCGGGAGGCCCGGCCTCCCGCCCTTCGGCATCGGTACTACTCCTGCTTCTTGCGCCGGCTGCCGAAGACGATCTCGTCCCAGCTGGGCACGGTGGCCCGGCGCCCGGGCCGGACGCCGTCCGCCTCGGCCTGCCGGTCGGTGGTGCCGACCAGGCGCTCGCGGTGCGGGGCGACGGCGCGCGGCATCAGGATGTCGGCGTAGGCCGAACCCGCGCCGACCGCCGGGGCGGCGGCCGCGGCCGGCTCCTCGCTCTCCTCGGCGACCTCGGCGGGCACCGGCTCGATCGGGGCGGGGCTGCCGACGGCGAGGTCGCCGCGGAAGGCGGGGACCACGTCGAGCAGGCTGGTCAGCGAGTCCCGGGACTCGGCGGTGGCCTCCCGCGATTCGCGGACCTCGCGGGCCGACATGATGCGGTCGGCCGAGGGCCGGTCGATCATCGGGCGGGGCGGCCGGTCCTGGGGGAGCCGGGCGATCCGCGGGATGAACGGGAAGATCGACTCCTCCTCGCGCTCGACGTTCTCGCCGATCAGCGCGCGGGCCTCGTCGTCGTTGGGCTGGACCAGGCGCCGGGGCGGGTCGTACGTCCACGAGGCGCTGCGGCCCTCGCCGTCGGCCCGGTAGGAGAGGATGACCTCCCAGGTGCCGTCGTCGCGGCGCCAGGAGTCCCAGCGCTCGGTGTCCTTCTCGGCGCCGCGCAGCGCGAGCCGCTCGGCGACGGCCTCGCCGAGCTGCGGGCCCGGGGACTCGCCGTTGCGGCGGATGGCGGTCTTGCGGGCGCGCTCGGCCATGAAGGCGCGCTCGGCGAGGACCGGACCCTCGAAGCGACGGACGCGGTCGACGGAGATCCCGGCGGCCTGGGCGACCTCCTCGGCGGAGGCACCGGCTCGTATCCGGGCCTGGATGTCCCGGGGGCGCAGATGGCTCTCGACCTCGATCTCGATCTGGCCGAGGCGCGGCCGGTCGCCGCGGATGGCGGCGCGCAGCCGCTCGTCGATGGGGAGGGTGTACTCCGTGCTGTCGGCAGCCTTGAGCACCAGCCGTGTGCCGTCGTTGCTGACGGCCACAACCCGCAGTTCGGGCACGGTTACCTCCCGGGTGGTGCCTGCCGACGTCACCTGCGTCGCTGCTCCCGTACTGAGTGTGGCCTGCCCGCTCGCGACTGGCCACAACCTTGCTGAGTTCCCCGGCGTGTCGGGCTTACGCCCCGCCACGCCGCTGTGGCACGGTTGCCTTTTTGCCACGCCATCCGTCGACGTCGCGCCTGGGTGTCCCGGCCGTCCTCGCACGCGGAGTGTTCGCGACGATCCGGGACCCGGCGTCGCCGTGCGTGCCTGTTCCGTGGCTCCTCGTCAAGCTGCCGGTGTAGAAGCAGTCGACAAGTCGACCCAAGGCTCAGGCTTTACGAACAGTACTCCATTCGTGGCATCCAAAGGGGCGGCTCGCCGCTCAAGTCTCCCGCGATTCACGGGAATCTCAAGAGCGCGCTCCCCCGATGGCGGACCACCAGTGGGTGAACGGTGATCATCTTCACACAATCCGGGCGCGCAGAACCGCATTTTCGTCCCTTGTGTCCTTCTTTGGGCAAGATGGAGTGGCTTGTTCGAGGAACAGTCGTACGGACCGAGGGATGTTGATGTCGGAGCTGAGCCCCGCCGAGGAGGGCGGCAAGGAGGAGCGCAAGCGGATCGATCTGAGTGTGGCTCAGGTCGCGGCGGGTGCGCTGGCCGCCGTGGTGGGCGCGCTGTTGGCCTCCGAACTGGGCGTGTACGGGACGATCATGGGCGCCGCGGTGGTGAGTGTCGGGGCCACCACCGGCGGCGCTGTGCTCCAGCACGTCTTCAGGCGGACCGGCGAGCAACTGCGCGACGCGGTGGACCGGGGGCCGATCCAGACCGCGAACACGCTGCGCCAGGTGCCGGCGGAGCACGAAGCGCCGCCGCGGCCTTCGGTGATCACCGCGGAGTGGAGCGAGCCGCAGGTGGTGCGGGCGCGCCGGCGGTGGACCTGGAAGACCTACGCGGTGGTGTCCGGGCTGGTGTTCGTGCTGGCGATGACGCCGATCGTGGCGTTCGAACTGGCGACCGGGCAGCCGGTGTCGGCGACGGTCAAGGGCGAGTCCGGCAACGGCACCTCCTTCGGCGGCTCGGTGGCGCCCAAGTCCTCCCAGCCGCAGGACGCTCCGCCGGAGCGGCCGGGCCCGGGCGACAGGCGCGCTCCGGAGGCCACGCCGTCCGGCGGCGCCTCGGCCCCGGCGACGACGCGGCCGAGCCGGGAGCCGAGCGGCACCCCTGGTACCGGCCCGGGTACGGCTTCGCCCTCGGCGAGTCCGAGCGCGACCCCGTCGGCCGGTTCCTCCCCGTCGGCGGGGGGCGGGAAGCCCACCGGCGAGGCCACGACGCAGCCGCCCGTGCCGGGGAACGAGCCGACGGGGTCGACGACGGTGGCCCCGCCGCCGGCGGCCGGGACCCCGGCGAACTGACGAGCCCGGGCGGACCGGCGAGTCCGGGCGGACCGGGCCCCGTGGATCAGGCCCCCAGCACCCGGCGCAGGTAGTCGTTGCCGAAGATCCGCTGCGGGTCGACCTCGTCGCGCAGGGCGGTGAAGTCGCCGAAGTGCGGGTAGACGCCGGCCAGGTACTCGGCGTCGCGGGTGTGCAGCTTGCCCCAGTGCGGGCGGCCCTGATGGGCGGTCATCAGCTGTTCGACGCCGGTGAAGTAGCCCTGGTCGGCGGTGCCCCGGTAGAGGTGGACGGCGATGTAGGCGCTGTCCCGGCCGGAGGCGGTGGAGAGCCAGAGGTCGTCGGCGGGGGCGAAGCGCACCTCGACCGGGAAGCTGACCTTCCAGTCGGAGCGTTCGATCAGGGCCTTCAGCTCGCGCAGCACCTCGCCGACGGCCGCGCGTGGCACCGCGTACTCCATCTCCACGAAGCGGACCTTGCGCGGGCTGGTGAACACCCGGTACGCGGTGTCGGTGTAGCTGCGGTCGGACCAGGCGCGGCTGGCCAGTGCGGCGATCGAGGGGATCGAGCCGGGGAAGCGCCGGCCGACCCGGCAGGCGCCCTCCCAGACGGTGTTGGAGAGGAAGTCGTCCTCCAGCCACCCCTTGAACCGGGGCAGCGGGGCGGCCGGGCCCTGGCTGCGGTTGTTGCGCTTGGTGGAGCAGCGGTCGGTGTGCGGGAACCAGTAGAACTCGAAGTGCTCGTTGACGGCGGCGAGGTCGTCGAGGCGCTCCAGCACCTCGTCGAACGCCATCGGCTGCTCGTGCGCGGTGAGCAGGAAGGCCGGTTCGACGCCGAAGGTGAGCGCGGTGATCACGCCGAGGGCGCCGAGGCCGAGCCGGGCGCCCTGGAAGAGCCGGGGGTTCTCGGTGGGGGAGCAGCGCTTGAGGGAGCCGTCGGCGAGGACGATCTCCAGCGCGCGGATCTGGGCGGCGAGCGAGCCGGAGTCGCGGCCGGTGCCGTGGGTGCCGGTGCTGGTGGCGCCGGCGACGGTCTGGACCTCGATGTCGCCCATGTTGGTGAGGGAGAGGCCCTCGGTAGCGAGGACCCGGTTGAGTCGGTGCAGCGGGAGGCCGGACTCGACGGTGATGGTGCCCGCCTCGCGGTCGATCTCGCGGATGGCGGTGAGCGCGTGCGGGCGGATCTGGACGCCGTCGCCGGCGGAGGCGATCGAGGTGAAGGAGTGGCCGGAGCCGACGGCCTTGACGGTACGGCCCTGCTCGGCGGCGCGCAGGATCTCCTTGGCCAGTTCCTCCGCGGTGCCGGGGGCGGCGGCCCGGGCGGGCTCGGCGCTCTGGTTGCCGGCCCAGTTGGTCCACCGGGTGCGGGTCGCGGTACTGGCCTGGGGCATTGCGCTGCCTCCTGCTCCGTGGCACCGGGGTCGGCGCGGTCCGGGACGGCGCGGCCGCCCTACCCGCGGGTAGGGCCACGGGTAGGGCGAGAGATTAGTCAGTTCACCGTTCGGCGTCTACGGGTCGATCGGCGTCCGCGGCGGGCTGCTCGGCGGCCAGTCCGGCGCGCAGCCGGCCGAGTCCGCCCAGTGCGGCGACCACGCCGAGCATGCCGGCGGCCAGCGGTACCCAGTAGCCGGCGGCGGCGCCGGAGGCGTCCACCACCCAGCCGCCGGCCGAGGAGCCGACCGCGACGCCCAGGGCGAGGCCGGTGGTCGTCCAGGTCATGCCCTCGGTCAGCTGGGACGCCGGCACGAGCCGCTCGACCAGGGCCATCGCGCTGATCAGGGTGGGGGAGATGGCGATGCCCGCGACCAGCAGGGCGCCGCCGACCGCGGCCAGCCCGCCGACGCCGTGCACCGCGTGGGCGACCAGCAGCAGCGGCACCATGCTGACGGCCATGAACACCACGCCGAGGAAGAAGCGGGCGGCCAGCGAGCCGGTGAGCTTGAGGGTGCCGTAGACCACGCCGGCCAGGCAGGAGCCGAGCGCCCACAGGGCGAGGATCACGCTGGAGATCGACTTGTGGCCCTGGGCCTCGGAGAAGGCGACGGTGACGACCTCGACCGAGCCGAAGATCGCGCCGGTGGCGACGAAGGTCAGGATCAGCACCTGGAGGCCGTGGTTGAGGATGACCGAGTGGCCGTCGTGCCGGGCGGTCGGGTGGACCGGCGGCTCGGTGGAGCGCTGTCCGGCGAACAGCAGGACGCCGACGGCGAGGAAGATCCCGGCGAGCAGCACGCCGGCCTCGGGGAAGACGGAGGTGGCCAGCCCGATGGAGAGGATCGGACCGACGATGAAGCAGACCTCGTCGACGACGGCCTCGAAGGAGTACGCGGTGTGCAGCTTGGGGGCGTCGTCGCGGTAGAGGTGGGCCCAGCGGGCGCGGACCATCGCGCCGGTGCTCGGCATGACGCCCATGCCGGCCGCGAAGACGAACAGCGTCCAGTCCGGGGCCTTCAGCCGGGCGCAGAGCAGCAGGCCGACGACGGCGGCGATGGTGAGCGCCATGGCCGGGATGATGATCTTGCGCTGGCCCAGCCGGTCCACCAGCCGGGAGACCTGCGGGCCGAGGACGGCGGCGGAGATCGCCAGGGTGGCCGAGACCAGGCCCGCGACACCGTACGAGCCCCTCAACTGGGAGAGCATGGTCACGATGCCGATGCCGGTCATGGAGATCGGTAGCCGGGAGACGAAACCGGTGGTGGAGAAGGCCAGAGTGCCGGGGGAGGCGAATATCCGGCGGTAGCTGGACAGCACGGGAGAACTCCGGACGGGGGTGGGGTAAGGAACAAGGCAGGTGAACACAGCTTACGTACGTTGGCAAACGGTATTTTCCGGACACCTGCGCGGCCCCGGCGACAGCGCCCGGCCCCTCAGTGGCAGGATCGGTGCCATGTCCGACGCGCGCAAACCCTCCCCCTCCGGCGCCGCTCCGTACGACGCCCTGCTGCTCCTGTCCTTCGGCGGGCCCGAGGGCCCCGAGGAGGTCGTCCCCTTCCTGGAGAACGTCACCCGCGGCCGCGGCATCCCCAAGGAGCGGCTGAAGGAGGTGGGCAAGCACTACTTCATGTTCGGCGGGGTCAGCCCGATCAACGAGCAGAACCGCGAACTGCTCGCCGCGCTGCGCAAGGACTTCGCCGAGCACGGGCTTGACCTGCCGGTCTACTGGGGCAACCGGAACTGGGCGCCCTACCTGGTCGACGCCCTGCGGGAGATCGCCGCCGACGGCCACCGCCGGATCGCCGTGCTCGCCACCAGCGCCTACGCCGGCTACTCGGGCTGCCGCCAGTACCGGG
Organism: Kitasatospora sp. NPDC034023; assembly: GCF_055575795.1. Classification (NCBI taxonomy): domain Bacteria; kingdom Bacillati; phylum Actinomycetota; class Actinomycetes; order Kitasatosporales; family Streptomycetaceae; genus Kitasatospora; species Kitasatospora sp. NPDC034023. The sequence goes on along the minus strand of NZ_JBVIRY010000025.1, from coordinate 9,423 downwards.
AGAACCTCGCCGACGCGCTGACCGCCCTGGCCGAGGAGGGTGTGCCCGCCCTGAGGGTCGACAAGCTGCGGCACTTCTACAACCACCCCGGTTTCGTCGAGCCGATGATCGACGCCACCGTGGCCGCGCTGGCCGAGCTGCCCGCCGGGGTACGGGACGGCGCCCGGCTGGCGTTCACCACCCACTCCATCCCGGACGCCATGGCCGAGTCCTCCGGCGCCCCGGACGACCCGGCCCGCGGCACCCCGGGCGGCGCGTACGTCGCCCAGCACCTGGACGTGGCCCGGCTGATCGCCGCCGCCGTCGCCGAGCGCACCGGCGTCGCCGACCGACCCTGGGAACTGGTGTTCCAGAGCCGCAGCGGCGCCCCGCACACCCCGTGGCTGGAACCCGACATCTGCGACCACCTGGAGGCCCGGCGGGCCGAGGGCGCGCCCGCCGTGGTGATGGTCCCGATCGGCTTCGTCTCCGACCACATGGAGGTCAAGTACGACCTCGACACCGAGGCGGTCGCCAAGGCCGCCGAACTCGGCCTGCCAGTGGCCCGCGCCGCCACCGTCGGCGCCGACCCCCGGTTCACCGCCGCTGTCCGCGACCTGGTCCTGGAGCGGGCCGCCACCGAGCGCGGCGAGGGCGTGACCCGCTGCGCCCTCGGCGCGCTCGGCCCCAGCCACGACGTGTGCGCGATCGCCTGCTGCCCCAACCCGCGCGCCCCGCGCCCGGCCGCCGCCGAGCACTGACCGCCCGTCCCGCCGCTCACCGCCGCCCCGGAGGAGAATCCCGTGACCGCCCCCGCCCAGCCCGACGACCGGCTCCTCGACGACCTGCTGGACGTCGCCCTGGACGCGGCCCGGCAGGCCGGCGTCCTGCTGCGCGACGGCCGCCCCGCCGACCTCGGCGTGGCCGGCACCAAGAGCAGCCCGGTCGACGTGGTCACCGAGATGGACCTCGCCTCCGAGAAGCTCCTGCTGGAGCTGATCACCGACCGCCGCCCGACCGACGGCTACCTCGGCGAGGAGGGCGCCGAACGGTCCGGCACCAGCGGGGTCCGCTGGGTCGTGGACCCGCTCGACGGCACGGTCAACTACCTGTACGGACTGCCCTCCTGGGCGGTCAGCGTGGCCGCCGAGCTGGACGGCCGGGCGGTCGTCGGCGTGGTGTTCGCCCCGGCGCGCGACGAACTGTTCCACGCCGTCCTGGGCCGCGGCGCCCGGCTGAACGGCCGGCCGCTCTCGGCCCGCCCCGCCCCGCCGTGGGGCCAGGCGCTGATCGCCACCGGCTTCAACTACGTCCGGTCGGTGCGGGTGCGCCAGGCCGAGGTGCTGCTGGCGCTGATGCCCGAGGTGCGGGACATCCGCCGGGGCGGGGCGGCCGCGGTCGACCTGTGCGACGTCGCCGCCGGGCGGCTGGACGGCTACTACGAGCGCGGCCTCGCCCCCTGGGACCGCGCGGCCGGCTGTCTGATCGCCGCCGAGGCCGGCGCGCTGACCGGCGGCCGCCCCGGGCACGGCCCGGACGGCGAGCTGACCGTGGCCGCCGCCCCGGGCGTGTACGAGCCGCTGCAGGAACGCCTGGCCACGCTGCGCGCCTGGGCGGACTGACCGGTTCCGGCCCGGCCGGGCGGGTTCGCACGCCCGGGACCGCGGCTCGGCCCCGGGCATGCGAAGAGCCCTGGCATACGGGGGATGCCAGGGCCTGGGGTTTCGCACGGCCCCCGCAGGGCCGCAGGTGCCGGAGGACCGGCGACGGGTCGGTGGTGCCGGACGGGTCAGGCAGCGGTGCGGTGGCGCTCCAGCACCGTGTCCACGCCGTGCTCGGCGGCGAGTCGGCGGAGGTCGTCCAGCTCGGACTGCTCCACCTCGGCGAGGAACTCGTCCCCGGCCTCGATCGCGCGGTGCAGGTCCTGCTCGGCGTTGGCTATGCGCTGCAGGATTCCGGCCTTGAAGGCGTCCATACGGGCCCCCTTACTGTGTCGGACGTGCACGGTCGTGCGTTCTCCGCCCTGAGGAAGGTCCAGCCGGTGAAAGCGCCCCGGCCGGCAGTGGTGGATCGCCGGTCGGACGCGGAGACGGCCTTCGGCCGCTCCCGGTGATGTCCCAGCCCCAGGGCCGGCGCGGATGAACGCACGGCGGGTGGGTGCGACCGGCCAAGGGCCAGATCGCGGGTGTGCAGCTGTCCTCCCCGCCGGGGCGGCCGGGAAACCTCCCGGCGAAAGAAAGTTGCCCGTGTCACAGTCCAAGCGGAGTGGTGCCGACACGAACGGTCATCGCCGCGGACCCGGACCCCGTGCCCGAGGGGCAGCTTATCGCTGCTTTACCGCAGGACCAGGCAGGATGGAGCCACCGTCGGAGCCGTGCGTCCGCTTTCCGGGGCCGGCCTGGAGAAGGGACAACGACCGTGCGGGTTCTCGTCGTCGAGGACGAGCAGCTGCTTGCCGAGGCCGTCGCGACCGGCCTGCGCCGCGAGGCGATGGCTGTCGACGTGGTGTACGACGGGGAGGCCGCGCTCCAGCGCATCGCGGTCAACGACTACGACGTGGTGGTCCTGGACCGCGACCTTCCGCTGGTCCACGGCGACGACGTCTGCCGCAAGGTGGTCGAGCAGGGCCTCGCGACCCGGGTGATCATGCTGACCGCCTCCGGCGACATCAGCGACCGGGTCGAGGGCCTGGAGCTCGGCGCGGACGACTACCTTCCGAAGCCGTTCGCCTTCAGCGAACTCGTCGCCCGGGTCAGGGCGCTGGGCCGCCGCGCGACCGTTCCGCTGCCCCCGGTGCTCGAACGCGCCGGCATCTCGGTCGACCCCGGTCGGCGCGAGGTGATCCGCGACGGCCGCACCGTCCAACTCGCCCCCAAGGAGTTTGCCGTCCTGGAGGTGCTCATGCGGGCCGGCGGCGCCGTCGTCTCCGCCGAGCAGCTGCTGGAGAAGGCCTGGGACGAGCACACCGACCCGTTCACCAACGTCGTGCGCGTCACCGTGATGACGCTGCGCCGCAAGCTCGGCGACCCGCCGGTGATCGTCACCGTGCCGGGCTCCGGCTACCGGATCTGACCCCGGGATCCCTTCGACGAAGGGCCCGGATCCCGGGAATCCACCACCCCGCGCCCGCCCCGGCGGACGCCCCGAGAGGACGATCATGACCACCCCGCCCCCGGCCGGCGGGCCCTCCGGCGCGCCCGCCGGCGGCCCGCGCGCCGTACCGCCCAAGCCTCTGCACCCGCCGCGCTCGGCCCGGTCGAACCAGACCTACGTCCCCGGCGACGGCGTGCTCGCCTGGCTGCCCTTCCGCCCCACCATCCGGATGCGGCTCACCCTGCTCTACGGCGGGATGTTCCTGATGGCCGGCGTCGTGCTGCTGCTGGTGATGTACTTCTTCGTCCAGCAGGCCCTGCAGGAGGTCGGCCAGCCGCACCTGGTGCTCAACGGACCGGGCATCTCGGTGCGGACCCCGGACAACCTCACCCTCAACAGCCAGTCCGCGCTCGACCAGTGGCTGAACGACTACAAGGCCTACCAGGCCAGCCAGGCGCTCAACACCCTGCTGCGCAAGCTGCTGACCGTCCTGGTCTGCCTCGCCGTGATCGCCTTCGCGGCCGGCTACGCGATGGCCGGCCGGGTGCTGCGCCCGCTCGGCCGGATCACCCGCACCGCCCGCGACGTCGCCTCCTCCGACCTGCACCGCCGGATCGAGCTGGACGGGCCGGACGACGAGCTCAAGGAGCTCGCCGACACCTTCGACGACATGCTGGACCGGCTGGACCGCTCCTTCGACTCCCAGCGCCGTTTCGTCGCCAACGCCTCGCACGAGCTGCGCACGCCGCTGGCGATCAACCGCACCCTGCTGGAGGTCCAGCTCTCCGACCCGGCCGCCTCCCCCGACCTGCAGCAGCTGGGCAAGACCCTGCTGGCCACCAACGAGCGCAGCGAGCAGCTGGTCGAGGGCCTGCTGCTGCTCGCCCGCAGCGAGAACGAGCTGACCGACCGCCGCCCGGTGGAGCTGTCCGAGGTGGCCACCCGGGCGCTGGAGCAGACCCGGGCCGAGGCGGACAAGCGCGAGGTCGAGCTGCGCTCGAAGCTCGATCCGGCCGTGGTCGCGGGCAACGGCGTGCTGCTGGAGCGGCTCGCGCTCAACCTGCTGCAGAACGCGGTCCGGTACAACACCCCGGGCGGCTGGGTCGAGCTGGCCACCGCCGAGGTGCCGGGCGGCGGCGAGCTGGTGGTCTCCAACACCGGCCCGATGGTGCCGGGGTACGAACTGGAACACATCTTCGAGCCGTTCCGCCGGGTCAAGGGCGCCGACCGCACCCGCAGCGACAAGGGGGTCGGGCTGGGTCTGTCCATCGTCCGCTCGGTCGTGCGCGCCCACGGCGGCACCATCGAGGCCACCCCGCGCGCCGGCGGCGGCCTCACCATGCGGGTTCGCATCCCCTCGCCGTAGGCAGACCGGCTGCCGTCGGCTCGTGGAACAGCAAGCCGCCCCCGTCAGGCCCGTCAAGACGACATAAGGCCTGGCGGGGGCGGCTTGTCTTTTGCGGCCCCAGCAACTTACGGTGTCGTAACCTACGCAACCGTAAGTGCGAGTCCGCCGGCGCCCCCGCCGGAGTCCGCACGACGTGTGCCCGCCCAACGCGCCGGTCCCCGCGCGTGCCGTCCCCCAGGAGCAAACCGTGACCATCGCCCCTGTGCAGCGCAGCACCGTGCAGAGCAGCACCTCGCTCGGATCGAGCGGCTGGACCGACGCGCGGCTGATCCTGGCCCTCGAGGAGGTCGTGGAGAAGGAACTCGACCGCCACCTGAGCGTCGCCAAGGAGTGGATGCCGCACGAGTTCGTCCCGTGGAGCCAGGGCCGCGACTTCGACGGCGTGCTGGGCGGTGAGGCCTGGTCGGTCGAGCAGTCGCAGGTGACCGCGCTGGGCCGGGTGTCGCTGGTGGTGAACCTGCTGACCGAGGACAACCTCCCCAGCTACCACCACGAGATCGCCAGCATGTTCGGCCGCGAGGGCGCCTGGGGCACCTGGGTGCACCGCTGGACGGCCGAGGAGGGCCGCCACGGCATAGCCATCCGCGACTACCTGCTCGCCACCCGGGCCGTCGACCCGGTGGAGCTGGAGCGGGCCCGGATGAGCCACATGTCCGAGGGCTTCGAGTCCGACAACGCGCACAGCATGCTGCAGTCGGTCGCGTACGTGGCCTTCCAGGAGCTCGCCACCCGCATCGCGCACCGCAACACCGGCAAGTACGCCGGCGACCCGCTGTGCGAGCAGCTCCTGGCGAAGGTCGCCAACGACGAGAACCTGCACATGGTCTTCTACCGGAACCTGCTGAAGGCCGCCCTGGAGATCGCCCCCGACCAGGCCATGCGGGCCATCGCCGACGTGGTCACCGACTTCCGGATGCCCGGCCACGGCATCCCCGGCTTCGAGCGCGCCGCCGCGCAGATCGCCCTCGGCGGGGTGTACAACCTGCGCATCCACCACGACGACGTGCTGCAGCCGGTGCTGCGCCACCTCAAGGTGATGGAGATCGGCGGCCTCGGCCCGGAGGGGGTGCTGGCGCAGAACGAGCTGGGCGTCTTCCTGGACGGGCTGGACTCGCAGGCGCGGAGGTTCGAGGAGCGCCAGGCGGCGATCATGGCGCGTCGGGCGGCCCGGCGGAGCGCGGAGTAGGGTGCTCCCGCAGGCGGTCGGAGTGGGTGGATTTTCCGTGGTTTGCCCCGGAAGATTCTGAACGTGACCAAGCTCACACCGTGTCGCTCCATGGTTTCGGCCAACCCCGGAGAGTGATCACCCGTTCGGGGGTGTAGATCGCCGTCCGTGACCGGATTTCGCCCCCGGGCGGATCCGCCGGATCGGTCGTCATCCCTGAGAGGCAAGGGATTCGGCGGGTACCCGCACCTCCGGTGCTCACTGTGCGTGGCTGGCTCACCGGGCCCGGGAAGGGTCGGCGATGGCCCAGCGTGAGGCCTTTTGCGGCCCCGAGGATCACCCCGATGGACCCCGGGCTGAGTGTCGATTGAGTAACAGGGCTTGAAGTAAGGCAAAATCTCCGCCTCGGGTCGGGCACAAGACCGGCCCCCCATGCGTTACGTGCGCTGGAGATACCCGCACACACCGCACAACCCGGAGGGGGAGAGCGACAAATGGCAACCGACTACGACACCCCACGCAAGACTGACGACGAGCTCAACGAAGACAGCATCGAGGAGCTCAAGGCTCGGCGGAACGACAAGGGCGGCGGCTCTGTCGACGTCGACGAGTTCGACGCCGCCGAAGGCATGGAGCTCCCCGGCGCCGACCTCTCGAACGAGGAGCTCGCCGTCCGGGTGCTGCCGAAGCAGGCGGACGAGTTCACCTGCATGAGCTGCTTCCTGGTCCACCACCGCAGCCAGCTCTACAGCGAGAAGAACGGCAACCCGATCTGCCGGGACTGCGGCGCCTGAGCACCGCGGCAGACAGGGCCCGGTGCCCGCGGCTCCCGCGGGACCGGCACACCGCTCCTTCCGGCCCCGGGCAGCGGGGCCGGACGGCAGTTTCGGAGCCCGTCCGAACGGACGGGCCCGGCAGGACGGAGTCGGCCGACGCGTCGGCCGGCACAAAGTCGTAGGGACGGTCCCGCAGCAGCGGAACCGTCCCTCTCCGTTTTCCGGTCCTCGGACCCTTCAGGTTTCCGGTCCTTGGACCCTTCAGGTTTCCGGTCCTCGGACCCTTCAGGTTTCCGGTCCTCGGACCCTTCAGGGCCTCCCAGGGCCTCCCAGGATCTGTCAGGACCTGTCACACGACCCTTCGGGGCCCTCGCGGCCCGCGCGCTCAGGTACGGGCGCCGCGCCGGGCCTCCTCCAGCGCCTCCGCCAGCTTCATCGGCGAGCGGGTCGACAGATAGAGATACGGCGTCGGGTCGGCCGGATCGCTCACCTCGACCCGCAGCGCCGTCGGGACGTAGCTGCGCAGCAGCATGAAGGCGCGCGGATCGGCCTTCGGACCGCGCCAGGCCGCCGCCTCGGCGGGGCTCAACGCCTGCGCGGCGCCGAGCGCGTCCACCGGGATCCGGGCCGGTCCGGCCACCAGCGAGCCCTGGACCACACGGATCCGGGCCGAGCCGTAGCTGCTGATCCCGACCGCGCCGGCAGCGATGCCGACCACCAGCCCGACCAGCGCGGCCGGGCCGCTGACCCGGATCAGGATCAGCGCGAGCGTGAGGCTCACCGCGACCGGGAGCAGCCACCAGGAGCGCGGCACCGTGAGGCGTTCGTCGTACATGCCCTCCATTGTGGGCGCCCTGACGCCTGGCGCGGGACGCCACCCCCACCGGGGGCCTACCTACCCCTGAGTAGGGTTGGGCTCCGTGACCGGTACGACAGCCCCCACCACTCCCACCGACCGGCCGGCGCCCGCGGTGCCGCCGTCCCCGACCACCCCGCCGCCGGACGCCGTCCTGCCGCCGCGCGCCCCCGAGGCACCGGCCCCCGGCACCCGGCTCGGCTCCCACTACGAGCACTGCTTCGGCTGCGGCCCGCAGCACCCCGGCGGCCTGCGGATCGACGCGATCGCCGGCGAGGGACTCGACGTCACGGCCGAGTTCACCGTCCGGGACGTCCACCAGGGCGGCCCCGGGCTGGCCCACGGCGGCGTGCTGACGACCGCCATGGACGAGACCCTTGGCACGCTCAACTGGCTCCTGCACGCCCCCGCCGTGACCGGCCGGCTGGAGACCGACTTCCTCTGCCCGGTGCCCGTCGACTCGGTGCTGCACCTGCGCGCCTGGGTCACCGGCGTGCACGGCCGCAAGATCTACAGCGCCGCCGAGGCGCGGATCGGCGGGCCGGACGGACCGGTCGCCGTGCGTGCTCAGGCGCTCTTCATCCAGGTGAAGCTGGAACACTTCACCACGCACGGTCGAGCCGAGGACGTCGGAAAGGTCCTCGACGACCCGGATCTGATGAAGCGCGCACGAGCCTTTGAGGTGAACCCTTGAGTGACACCCCCCGCCCGCAGCTGGACGTCCTGATCAAGCGCATCGACCCCGAGCTGCCGCTGCCCGCGTACGCGCAGCCCGGGGACGCCGGCGCCGATCTGCGCACCACCGTCGATGCCGAGCTGGCCCCCGGCGAGCGGGCGGTCCTGCCGACCGGCATCGCCGTCGCCCTCCCGGACGGCTACGCGGCCTTCGTCCACCCCCGGTCCGGGCTCGCAGCTCGTTGCGGAGTTGCTCTCGTGAACGCCCCGGGGACCGTCGATGCCGGGTACCGTGGAGAGATCAAGGTGATCGTCGTCAATCTGGACCCGCACGAGGGGGTCAGCTTCCGCCGAGGGGACCGGATCGCCCAGCTGGTGATCCAGCAGGTCGAGAAGGCCCGCTTCCACGAGGTGGAGGAGCTGCCTGGGTCGGCACGCGCCGAGGGCGGGTTCGGGTCGACCGGCGGCCATGCCGCGGTCTAGCATTCCCGCGGCCTCGCAGGAAGCCGAGCAGGTATTCGCATCGGTCTTGGACCGGGAAGGACAGTGACCGTGTTCCGTCGTCGCCAGAAGAGCGAGGACGCTGTCGAGCAGCTCGCCGACGACGCCATCAGCGCCGACGAGACGGCCGATGACGTCGAAGGTTCCGCCGAGAGCGAGAACGTGACCGAGCTGGACCCGGCCGACAGGGTCGGCCTGCCGCCGGCCCCCCGGCCGGACGGTCCGTGGGACCACTCGGAGCTGGAGAACCCCGAGGAGGGACGAGTCGACCTCGGGGGTCTGCTGGTCCCCGGTGTCGAGGGAATGGAACTGCGCGTCGAGGTCGCCGGTGACGCGATCGTGGCCGCCACCCTCGTGCTCGGCAACAGCGCCATCCAGCTCCAGGCCTTCGCGGCCCCGAAGTCCGAGGGCATCTGGGGGGAGGTCCGCGAGGAGATCGCCAACGGCATCACCTCGCAGGGCGGCCTCATCGAGGAGGAGGAGGGCCCGCTCGGCTGGCACCTCCGTGCCCAGGTCCCGGTGCAGCTGCCCGACGGCACCCAGGGTGTCCAGCTGGTGCGGTTCGTCGGCTGCGACGGTCCGCGCTGGTTCCTGCGCGGCGTGATCTCGGGTCAGGCTGCGGTGCAGCCGGAGATGGCCGGGATCCTGGAGCAGGTCTTCCGCCAGACGGTCGTCGTCCGTGGCGAGTCCCCGATGGCTCCCCGCGACCCGATCGTGCTGAAGCTTCCCGAGGACGCCCAGATGGTGGCCGACGGTGGCGGGGCGGCCGCCACCGCCGGCGAGGGCGACAACCGCTTCGGCGGCGCCTCGATCGACCCGTTCGCGCGCGGTCCGGAGATCACCGAGGTCCGCTGATCGGTCCGTGATCGGCCCTGATCGCCCCTGCCCGGGACCCCGGGCAGGGGCGATTTGCATGTGGCGGGCCCGTCCCCGTACAGTTCCGGAGTCGCCGCGGGAGACCGGGGCGGCA
>NZ_JBVIRY010000024.1:0-151132 GCF_055575795.1 Kitasatospora sp. NPDC034023 | reverse complement strand
TCAACGGGGCTCTTGCCAGCGCACTCTCCGCCGGACGGAGCCTTGGCGATGCAGCCGTCCGCGGACAGCTGGTCGAGTTCGAGGCCGATCATCTGGTCGTAGCAGGCGAGTGCAAGCACGCGCAGGGTCTCCATCACGCCGGCGGCGATCCACTCGTCGCGGCGGCGACGCAGCGTGGTGGCAGAGCACATGCGGTCCGCCACCCGCTCGTATCCGCAGCCGAAGACCAGGACCTGCACCAGGCGGTCGAAGACGACCTCGTCGCTGATGCGCGGATTGTGGCAGCCCAGCGGATGGCGGTCCTCACGAGCGGGGAGCAGCGCGAGGAACTGGTCACGGATCGGGTCGAGAATGCATGATGGGACGGCAGGCACGGATCCCCCGGTGATCATGAAGCGTAGAGAACTCCATGATCGGGCGAACCGTGCCTGCCCTGCTACTACCGATTAGCTCGGCACCTACTGGCGGACGCCCTTAGCACGAACTCTGCTTTTCGCGCGGGGACTTGGCGTGGAAACCCTTCTGATGGGCGAATCCGGGGCGGGTTGGCGGTGCGGGGACGGCGGGGCGAGAAGCCTGGTGCGGGGCGGCGTTCCGCCGGGCGCGGGACTGGTGTGCGAGATGTCGGGCATGTCCGGCAAGTTGCCACAAGTCGGTTGAGGGACAGTATTTTTGAGTTTCGGTCAGGATTGTCCTGAACTTGGCTATGCTGCAGCACCACGCCTCCGGAGCCGGTCGCCGTCCGTCCCCGTACTGTTCCGATCGTTTGAGGATGCTGAATGCTTCGAGCTGGATCGTCACCCGCCAGACGGCGCCGCGCGCCCCTGCTCGGCTGGCTGCTGCCGACGGCTGTGATGGCCGCGGCCGTGGCGGTCGCCGCGGCGCTGGTGGGCGCCGGGGCCCGGGCCGGGGTGCTGTGGTGCGGGGCGACGGGCACCGTGCTGGTGGCCGTGGTGGCCGCCGAGTCGGCCCGCCGGGGGCGGGCGTTGAGCGAACTGCGGGACCGTAGCGTCCGGCAGGCGGAGGACTTCCAGCGCCGACTGGCCGGGCAGGAGGACGAACTCGCGCGGCTGGCCGAGGTCGAGCTGCGCCGGGTGGTCGCCGGGGCCCGGTACGGGTACTCGATGGACGTCCTGCTGAACCCGATCGGGCAGGACCTGGTGGCCGTGTCGCCGAGGTTCCGCAAGTCCCTGGTGTCCGTCGCGCACGGCATCGCCGTCGCCGTCGACGACGAGGTCAGCCGGCGCGACTCCGCCGAGCGCGCCTTCGTCAACATCGCCCGCCGGGTCCAGGCGATCATCCACCGGCAGGCCAAGGACCTGCGGGAGATGGAGGACCGGCACGGCAACGACCCGGCGGTCTTCGACGACCTACTGCGCCTGGACCACGGCAACGCGCTGACCGGCCGCCTCGCCGACAGTATCGCCGTCCTCTCCGGCGCTCGCCCCGGCCGCCAGTGGACCCGGCCGATCGCCCTCTACAGCGTGCTGCGCGGCGGCATGTCCCGGATCCTGGAGTACCAGCGGGTGGACCTGCACCCGGTGGCCCAGATCTCGGTCACCGGCCCGGCCGTCGAACCGCTGATCCACGCCGTCGCCGAGCTGCTCGACAACGCGACCCGCTACTCCCCGCCGCACACCCACGTGCACCTGAGCGCCTCCGAGGTGCAGAGCGGGATGGCGATCGAGATCGAGGACGGCGGTCTCGGCCTCACCGACGAGGCCACGGCCCGCGCCGAACGCGCGATGCGCGAGGCTATGGTCTCCAAGGACTTCGACGACCTCACCGAGTCCCCGCGGCTGGGCTTCGCCATCGTCGGCCGGCTCTGCCAGGCGTACGGCTTCCAGGTGTCGCTGCGCCGCTCCGCGTACGGCGGTGTGCGCGCGGTGCTGGTCGTACCGCAGGAACTGCTCACCACCGCTCCCCCGACCGGGCGGGCGCACGGCATCGGCGCCTTCTCCGGCCCCCGTCCGCTCCCGCCGAACCCGCCCCGGCACGCGGCCCCGGCGCGGCCCTGGGGCGCCCGGACCACCTCGGCCGGCGTCGGCCCGTCCTACGGCTCGACCAGCCCGTGGGGCTCGCCCTCCGTCTCGGCGGCGGCCGGGGACGACGAGGTGATCGTGACCGAGCGGACGGCCACCGGCCTGCCGCAGCGCCGGCGCCACCGGCCGACCGGCCGCGCCGCCTTCGCCACCCCCGCGCGCGGCACCGCCCAGCCGTCCGCGCCGCTCGCCGGTCCGACGGCCGGGCCTGCGGCGGGCCCGGCGGCGCAGGCTCCCCGCCCCGCCACGGAGCCGAAGCAGCCCGGCCTGTGGCTGGAGGCGTTCATGGACGGCATCAAGGGCACCGGGCCCGGACCGTCCGCCGGTCCGGTCGGCCGGGTCGGCCGGCCCGGTGCCGCGCAGACCGGCCCCGGACACACCACTGAAGAGACGGCAGGGAAAGGCGAGCAGTGATTCCGCACCGCAGCAACATGGACTGGATCCTCAACGACCTCGCACACAGCGTCCCGTGCGTGCGCCACGTCATCGTGCTGTCCGCGGACGGTCTGCGGATCGCCCAGTACGGCACCGATCCGGACACCGCCGACCGCCTCGCCGCCGCCTGCGCCGGGCTGCAGAGCCTGGCCGGCGCGGTCGGGCACGAGTTCCCGCACGGCGACGGCTCGATGCGGCTGGTGGTGATCGAGGTGGACGGCGGCTACTTCTACCTGATGGCGGCCGGTGACCGCGCCTACCTCGCGGTGCTCGCCGACGAGGGCGTGGACGCCGGGCTGGTGAGCCACCAGATGCGTGACCTGGTGGCCCGGATCGGCGAGCACCTGTCCACGCCGCCGCGCAACCCCGAGGTGGTCGCGTGAACCGGCCCCCGGACCCGCGCGGCGGCGGGACGGCCACATGAACGGGCACGCGCATGAACGGCCACGCGCATGAACGAGCACAGTGAGGCGGTTGCATGACGGCAGACCAGGGCGGCTGGGACGGCCCCGAGCCCGACCGCCTGTACGTGATCACCCGCGGCCGCAGCGGTCCGTCCGGGCCGGGCGTCTTCGACCTGGTCACCCTGATCGTCTCCCGCGCGGAGCCGACCCCCGCCCTGCAGCCCGAGCACGCGGCCATCCTGCGGCTGTGCCGCTCCCCGCTCTCGGTGGCGGAGGTCTCCGCCTACCTGGGGCTACCCACGAGCGTGGTCACCGTCCTGCTGGCGGACCTGCTCGACGACGAACTGATCGAGGCCCGCGCCGCCGTGCCGGCGGCGGAACTTCCCGACCGGGCCCTGTTGGAGGCGGTGATCCATGGACTTCAGCGGCTCTGACACGGCGGTGGGGCCGGCCGGCGCGGACCTGCTGCCGGACACCGTCACCACGGCGGTCAAGGTGGTGATCGTGGGCGGCTTCGGCGTCGGCAAGACGACGCTGGTCGGCTCCGTCAGCGAGATCCGCCCGCTGACCACCGAGGAGACCATGACCCAGGCCGGGGTCGGCGTGGACGACCCGACCGGGGTCGAGCTCAAGACCTCCACCACCGTGGCCATGGACTTCGGCCGGATCAGCCTCAGCGAGCGGCTCGTGCTGTACGTCTTCGGCACCCCCGGGCAGGAGCGGTTCTGGTTCCTCTGGAACGGCCTGTTCGAGGGCGCCCTCGGCGCGGTGGTGCTGGTCGACACCCGCCGGCTGGAGGTCAGCTTCGAGGTGATCGGGCGGCTGGAGGAGCGCGGTGTGCCCTTCGTGGTCGCCGTCAACGGCTTCGCCGAGGCGCCGAGCGTCCCGCTCGCGGACCTGCGCGGTGCGCTCGACCTGCCGTCCGACGTGCCGATCGTCAGCTGTGACGCGCGCAGCCGCGAATCCAGCCGGGACACCCTGATGACGCTGATGCACTACCTGTACGAGCTGGCCGCGCCGACCACCCGAACCCTGTGACCGGAGACCCTGTGAGCACCCCATTCCCCGACGCCGCACCCACCCCGCCGCCCGGCTGCCCGGCGCACGGCAGCACCACCGGCCCGATCGGCCCCGGCGGCCTGCGGCGCCTGTACGGGCCGGAGGCCGAGGCCGACCCGGCCGGCCTCTACGAGAAGCTGCGCGCCGAGTACGGCGAGGTGGCCCCGGTCCTGCTGCACGGCGACCACCGGGCCTGGCTGATCCTCGGCCACGGCGCCAACATCACCGCGATGCGCACCCCCTCGCTGTTCTCGCGCGACTCGCGCCTGTGGACGGCGTTCCGCACCGGCGAGCTCCCGATGGACTCCCCGCTGCTGCCGGTGGTCGCCTGGCAGCCGATCTGCGTGTTCGCGGACGGCGACGAGCACCGCCGGCTGCGCGGCGCCGTGCTGGACGGCCTGAACCGCTTCGACCGGCGCGGCATCCGCCGCCACGTGCGGCGGTTCACCACCGACCTGGTCCAGGTGGTCGGGCCGACCGGCCGGGCCGAGCTGATCACCCAGTTCGCCGAGCACCTGCCGATGCTGGTGATGACCAAGCTGCTCGGCATGCCCGACGAGTACGGGCCACAACTGGTCGACGCCGCCCGGGACTTGATGAAGGGCACCGAGACGGCCATCGCCAGCAACGAGTACGTGGTGGCGGGCCTGCGCCGGACCATCGCCCTCAAGCGTGAGGAGCCCGGCGACGACCTGACCAGCCGTCTGCTGGCACACCCGGCCGGTCTGACCGAGGACGAGGTGATGGAGCACCTGCGGGTGGTGCTGCTCGCCGCCAACGAGACCACCGTCAACCTGATCGCCGACTCGCTGAAGATGGTGCTCACCGACCCGCGCTTCCGCGCCCACCTGTCCGGCGGCCAGATGACCCTGGGCGAGGCGCTGGACCAGGTGCTGTGGGACTCCCCGCCGATGTCCCTGGTGGCCGGCCGCTGGGCGACCGCCGACACCGAACTCGGCGGGCAGCAGATCAAGGCCGGGGACCTGCTGCTGCTCGGACTCGCGGCCGGGAACGTCGACCCGGTGGTCCGCCCCGACCTGGCCGCCCCGCTGTACGGCAACCGCTCGCACCTGTCCTTCGGCGCGGGGCCGCACGAATGCCCGGGCCAGGACATCGGGCGGCACGTCGCCGAGGCCGGCATCGACATCCTGCTCACCCTGCTGCCGGACGTCCGACTCGCCGTACCGGAGGAGGAGTTGACCTGGAGCTCGGCCTGGATCTCCCGGCACCTGACGGCGCTGCCCGTGGAGTTCACCCCGCGCGACATCGACCCGGACCCGGTGTCGGTCGCGGAGGCGGAGCGGGCGGCGGCGGTCGCGGCGCAGGCGGCGCAGGCGACGCAGGCAGCGCAGGCGGCCGAAGCGGAGCAGGCGGCCCGGGCCGTCCCGGTGGCGGGAACCGCCGGGACGGGCGCGCAGGCCGGAACCGGCGGGACGGGCCGGAGCGTGGCCCCGACCGTCCCGGCGCAGCGGCGGCGCAGCTGGTGGCAGGTGCTGACCGGCGCCTTCCGCCGCTGAACCGGCACTGACACCTGGGCGGCCCGGCGCCGGAACCACGACGGTTCGGCGCCGGGCCGCCCAGGTGTCAGCCACGCGGGTGTCAGCCCTCGCGCCCGTCGGTCCGGCGGCGGTAGAGGGTGAAGGTGTCCACCGGGGTGAGGTCGCCGTGCGGTCCGTCGAAGGTGTAGTAGGTGACCTTCATGGTGGTGGTACCGCCGCGCCGGTCGCCGGGGTCGACCTCGAAGGCCGCGAAGCCGTGGGCGTGTTCGCGGTCCTGGACAGCGGCCCACGGCGCGTCCTCGGTGAGCCAGACCGACTCCCGGTACGGCGCACCGGGCTTCGGGTCCTCCAGCCCGATGACCACCCGGCCCTTGGGCGTCGGGAAGAGGTCGTCCTGTGTGGTGGCGGCGTTGCCGCCGGCGCCGATGATCATGTGGACGGTTCCGCGCCCGGTGTCGATCATGTCGGTGCGGGTCTCGGTCGGCACCGGAGTGCGGGTGTCGTTGGGCAGGGTGCCGCGGACGGGGTGGGAGCGCTCGTAGTAGTGCTCGTGGCCGCACAGCACCAGATCGACCCCGTAGGCGTCGAACAGCTTGCCCCAGGTCTCGCGGATGCCGAGGTCGCTGCCGGCGCCGTGCATGGAGCTGGAGATCATCGGGTGGTGCATGCACACCACGATCCAGTCGATCGCCCGGCTGCTCCGGGCGGTGCGCAACTCGCGTTCCAGCCAGCGCTGTTGGGCGCCGCCGGAGTAGCCGCGCAGGTAGATGTCGCCGGAGTTCTGGATGGCCACGTCGTCGTTGGCGAGGCTGATGAAGCGCACCGAGCCGACGGTGAAGGCGTACCACATGCCCCGGGTCTCCTCGTCGGAGGAGGCCGTGGAGTCGGGGAGGGAGAAGTAGGCCTGGTAGCCGAGGGCGCCGATCGGGCCGTTGCCGCCCTCGTTCTCGTGGTTGCCGACGCAGGGCATCCAGGGGCGCAGCCGGGTGGAGCGGCTGTTGCTGATGAACCAGTCGGCCCAGGTCGCGGTGCGGCTCTGGCCGTGGCGCCCGGCGTAGGAGGAGTAGCAGAGGTCTCCGTTGACGAGGTTGAAGAGCGGGCCGACGCGTTCGACGGCCGAGACGATGTCGGCGGAGGCCGAGGTGCCGACCTGGCTGCTCATGAAGACCGGGTACTTGCCGAGCGGCGAGGGCATACCGGCGGGGAACGTGACCAGGCGGCGAAGGTTGGGCGCGGCCTGGTCGCCGAAGCTGGTGAAGGTGAAGGGGGCGCGGCCGCGCGGGGCGGTGGTGAAGGTGCCCGTCTCGGGGTTGGCGCCGTCGTGGCCGGCGCTGTAGAGGTAGGTGGTGCCCGGGCGCAGGCCGGTGAGGCGTGCGTGGTGGACGTACACCTCGATCTTGTCGATCGAGTCCCGGTAGGTGCGGGTCTCGGCCTGGACGACCCGGCCGAGGCCGCCGTCCGTCGTGCCGTACCGCACTTGCGGGCGGCGGACGGACTGCGGGGTGAGCCAGGAGACGGTCATCTCCGTGCCGGCGTCGGTGCCGAACTGTAGGTGCAAACCGGTCACGCCGGCCGTTCCGGCGCGGTGCGGGGTGGTCTGCAGGAGTGGGCTGGTGGGGGCGTCGTCGGCCGGTTGGGCGGCCGCGGGTTGCGCGGCCGCCGTCGAGCCTGCTGCCACCAGGGCGGCTCCGGCCGCCGAGGTGCTTTTGAGGATGGACCTGCGTGCAATGGTCATGGGTTCTCCGCCTGTCGAGTGGGGGTTCGACGGGCAGTCACTTTAATGACACGTACACGTAAAGACGATGGTTTTGGCGCACTCCGGGTTCGACGGACGTCGAATTGACGAAATATCGGCGGTGGCGGACCCTACGGAGGCGACTACGCCTCGCGGGTCGGTTACGCCTCGCGGGCCGGTTACGCCTTGCGGCCCACTCCGCCGTACACCGGGACCTCCTCGTCGGCCAGTGCCGGGGACGGCGCTTCGCCCAGCTCCGGGTGCCAACGGTTGATCAGCACCACGCCCGGGTCGTCCAGTTCGAGGCCGGCGAAGAAGCGCTCGACGCCCTCGCGCGAGCGCATGTGGACCTCGATCCCGGCCTCCGCGTAGCGCCGGGCGCCGATCTCCGCCCGATCGGGCGAGGTGTCGCCGGTGCCGGCGGTCAGCGCGAGGAAGCTGCCCGCCGGCAGGGCGTCCAGGAGCTTGCGGACGGGCGGGTGCGCGGCCTCGTCGGAGAGGAAGTGCACGATGTTGATCAGCGTCAGCGCGACCGGCTCGTTCAGGTCCAGGGTGGCGGCGACCGCCGGGTCGGCGAGGAACTGCTCCGGCTCGCGCAGGTCGCCCTGGACGTAGGCGGTACGGCCCTCGGGGGTGCTGGTGAGCAGCGCGCGCGAATGAGCCAGCACGATCGGGTCGTTGTCCACGTAGACCACGCGCGACGACGGGTCGACCGACTGGACGATCTCGTGCAGGTTGGGCGCGGTGGGGATACCGGTGCCGACGTCGAGGAACTGGCGGACGCCGTGCAGTTCGGCGAGCCGGCGGACCATCCGGTGCATGACCGCGCGGGCGGCGGTCGCCCCCTCGCGCGCGCCGGGCAGGTCGGCCATGACGCGGTCGCCGACCTCGCGGTCCGCCGGGAAGTTCGTCTTGCCGCCGAGCAGGTAGTCGTAGACCCGGGCGGAGTGCGCCCGGTCGGTGCGCAGGTCGGCCTGCGGCGGCTCCTCGAACCCGGCCTCGGTCAGCCAGCTTTCGGATGCGTCGGCGCCGAACGCGTCGGTGCCGAATGTGCTGCTCCCCGCGGCACTGCTGTCCGATGCGCTGTTGTCCGGTGTGTTGACGTCCACGCTCGCTCTCCCCGTTCGGCGTAAGTCCGGACCACTCAACCACAGTCGATGATCGTCCGTCAGGCGGTTCCCGGTGAACGCCCGGCCACGGTCTCGGCATCCCGGACGGCGGCCGCGAAGCTTGGCACCTTCATCGCCGTCAGCAGCGCGAGGGCCGGGCCCATCGTGCAGAGGGTGACGTACCCGGGGATCACGCCGAGCCAGTGCCGGTCGCTGAGCCACTCGGCGAGCAGCGGGAAGGTGCCGCCGAACGCGGCGATGGTGGCCGCGTTGACCACGCCGAGGCCGACCGCCCGCACCTCGGTCGGGAACAGCAGCCCGGTGAAGACGTTGAGCGTGCCGAGCACCGTCGCCACCAGCATACCCAGCAGCACGGCGACGACCTGGAACGGCAGCCAGCCCTGGCGCAGCCCGGCCAGCAGCACCCCGACCAGTGGCACGGGCAGGGCGAACCCGATCCGGGCGACCGGCAGCAGGCCGAAGCGGTCGGCGGCGGCGCCGGTGAGCAGCATGGTGACCAGCACGACGCCGAGCACCACGGTCATGAACGAGGCGGCCGACTCCTTGTCGATCACGTGGTAGGCGGCGGCGTACTGCGGCAGGTAGACCAGGGCGAAGTAGTAACCGACCGTCCCGCCGAGGGTGTTGAGGAAGACGGTGAACGCCGCCCACCGGTGCTCGCGGAGCATCCGCAGGAACGGCGGGCGGGCGCCGTCCGCCACGCTCTCCCGGGCCCGGTGGAACTCCGCGCTCTCCGGTGCCGAGCGTCGTACCCAGACGGCGGCCAGCCCGAGCAGTGCGGCGACCACGAAGCCCCAGCGCCAACCGCCGTTCTCCAGGCCGGACTTGCCGATGGTGTGGATCAGCAGCGTGAGCACCCCGAAGGAGAGCAGCGAGCCGAGGATGATCCCGCCGTACGACACCGAGCTGAACGCGAACCGGTGCCGCGGCGGGGCCGTCTCGGTCACGTACGCGGCCACACTCGGCGCCTCCCCACCGAAGGCGAGTCCCTGCACCAGCCGCGCGAGGACCGCCAGCACCGCCGCCCAGACCCCGATCGAGCGCTGGCCCGGCACGGCCGCGATGCCCAGACTGGCGACGGCGATCACCGCCATGCCGAGGCTCAGCGCGAAGCGCCGCCCCCGGGTGTCGCTGAGCCGGCCGATCAGGTACGACCCGACCGGGCGGGCCACGAAGCCCACCGCGAAGGTCACGTACGCCCCCAGTACCCCGCCGACCCCGTGTTTGCCGTGCCCGAAGAGGTCTGCCGCGAAGTAGGGCGCGAGGACGGCGTAGATGTTCCAGTCGAAGGACTCGACCACCGAGCCCACCGTCGCTGCGGCCAACTCCCGCCGCCGTCCACCGACTTCCGACCTCTTACGGAGTGGGGTGAGCGCACCGCTGTCTGTCATGGCCCCAGCATGGCACCGTTCGGGACCCTGTGGAATCGGGCGCCCCCGGGTCCGGCGCGAGGCCGCCGGGCCACGTCCGGTACGCCTACGGAATATCGAGGTGACTGATGTGATGACCGGGTGATATTTGTGTGCGGTGCATTCCATGATCCCCCGAACCTCGCGGCGCATCCTGCCCGCCACCGTCGCGGCCGTCGCCACCGCCGCCCTGCTGGCCGGCTGCACCAGTGGCAGCAGCGGCAAGACCGCGCCCACCACGGCCGCCGCCGACGCCGCAACGCCGAGCGTCACCCCGACCCCCACGCCGACGGCCAAGCCGACCGGCGCCGCAGACCCGGCGCTCCAGGCGTTCTACGGTCAGCAACTCGCCTGGGCGCCCTGCCCGAAGGACCCGCAGAGCGAGGGGGACAGCTCCGCCCTCCAGTGCGCCTCCCTCAAGGTCCCGCTCGACTACAGCGCCCCGGCCACCGGTACCCTGGACGTCGCGGTGGTCCGCAACCCCGCCACCAAGCCCGACCAGCGGATCGGCTCGCTGCTGCTCAACCCGGGCGGCCCGGGCGGCTCCGGCGTCCAGATGGTCACGTACAACTCCAAGGGCTTCGACGGCCCGCTGCACGAGCGCTACGACATCGTCGGCTTCGACCCGCGCGGCGTGGCCGGCACCAGCCCGCTCAAGTGCCTCGACGACCAGGCCCGGGACGGCTGGCTCAACACCGACGAGCCCGGCGCCGACCACGGCAAGCAGCTCGCCGACGCCTGCCAGGCCAAGTACGCCCAGCTGCTCCCCTTCGTCGGCACCCGCAACACCGCCCGGGACATGGACGTGCTGCGCGGCGCCCTCGGCGACCAGAAGCTCAGCTACCTCGGGATGTCCTACGGCACCTACCTCGGCTCGCTCTACGCCGAGGAGTTCCCGGACCGGGTCGGCCGGCTCGTCCTGGACGGCGCCACCTCGCCCTCCTTCTCCCTGGTCCAGCACAACATCGAGCAGGAGGCCGGCTTCGAGCGCGCCCTGAAGGCCTTCGCCGCCGACTGCGTCACCAAGGACCCGTGCCCGCTCGGCACCGACGCCGGCCGGGCCCCGCAGAAGCTCGCCGACTTCCTCGACGGGCTCAAGGACAAGCCGCTGAAGACCGCGAAGGGCCGCACCCTGACCTCCAGCGCGGCGTGGACCGGCGTGATCAGCCGCCTCTACGGCGGCGAGAAGGCCTGGAGCGGGCTGCGCAACACCCTCGGCTGGGCGATGGTACGCGGCAAGGGCGACGACCTGCTCGCCCTGGCCGACGGCTACAACGGCCGTGACAAGGACGGCCGTTACACCCCCTCCGTGGACGCCTACACTGCCATCCACTGCGCCGACGGCGCCACCGACGCCCCGGCCGGCGACCAGCTGCAGGCCTCGCTCACCGACCTCGCCGCCAAGGCCCCGCTGGTCAGCAAGCACGACCCACTCGCGGCGCTCTTCGACCCGGACTGCCGGATCTGGCCGTTCCGCGCCACCGAGAAGCCGCACGTCATCACATCGACGGCCACCACGCCCATCGTGGTCGTCGGCACCACCGGCGACCCGGCCACCCCGTACGCGTGGTCCGAGAAGCTCACCGCCGAGCTCGGCAACGCCGTCCTGCTCACCCGCGAAGGCGAGGGCCACACCGCGTACGGCGCGAGCAAGTGCATCCGCGCCTCGGTCGACGCCTTCCTGGTGGACGGCACCGTGCCGACGGCGGGCACCCACTGCCCCACGGACTGACCCCCGCCCGAACGACAGCGGTCCCGTGTGCCCGGCCGACCGGCCGGGCGCCCGGGACCGTTGTGCGTCCGCCGCCGGTCAGTGCCCGGGGTGGTGGACGAACCGGTAGGTGTCGCGGTCGAGTTCGGTGACCTGGACGCCGAGGGCGGCGGGCTCGGCTATCCGGGAGCGGAGGGCGCCGAGGACCCGGTTGGTCAGCTCGGCGCGCTGTTCGGCGGTGCGGCCGACCAGGATCTTGACCTCGACCAGGACCACGGCCTCGCCGGTCGTGCCGTCGCCGACCCGGTGGTGCGCGGCGGGACGGAAGACGGTCTTGCACTGCGACACGGTCGTATCGATGACCTCGGTGATCGCCTGGTGGACCTCGTCGGCCAAGGCCGCGCGGTCGAAGTCGAGTTCGGCCGAGTGATCGACCAGGATCTGCGGCACGGGAACCTCCCGGAGTCGGACAGTACGGCGCCGACGCTACCGCGCGGCGGTGGGTGGTCGGCGGACGGGGCCCCGGACGGCGAGACGGGCGGTACAGCGGGCAGCGCAGGCGAGACGAACGGCGCAGTGGACGGCGCAGTGGACGGTGAAGCGGGCGGTGAAGCAGACGGGCCCCGGCGCGGGGTGGCGCCGGGGCCCTGCGGTGGAGCGGTGGCCGGGTCAGCAGCCGAAGTCGACCTTGCGGAAGGTCGCGTAGTGGTCGGCGGTGTAGTAGTCCTCGTGGTACTGCTTGCCGGTGATGATCCAACTCTTCACCTCGGGTCAACTCGGTGTACCCGAAGGTGACGTGACCTGGCCGGTTACCGCAGGCGGCCGGCCGCCTGCGGGCCCATCCGGGGCCCGCAGGCGTCACGCCGTCAGCCGCGCGGCAGGACCAGGGACTGCGTCGCCGGCAGCTTGCGCCAGTCGCTCGACACGATGCTCGCGTGCGCCTTGGCCAACTGCTCGACGCGGGCCCGCGCCTGGTCGGCCGTCGGGTCGGTGCCGCTGATCTCCGGCGCGACCTTGTGGGCGTCGGTCATCACCAGCAGGTAGTGCGCGTTGTCGTACCACGCGGTGTCGATGCCGTTGACGTAGGTGGCCGCATCGCCGTCGAAGACCACGAACCACGGCCGGATCGAGGCGTCCGCGCCGGTGTACTGACCACGCGGGTCGCCGGCCGCGGCGCCCAGCACGGCCGGGAACACCTGGGCCTGGCCGAGCCGGCCCGCCGCCGCCAGGTCGCGCAGGTGCCGCCCGTACTCGACGTCGGTGTGCAGGGTGTCGAAGGGGTTGCCCAGCTCGACCGTGCCCGGGATCGCGTACAGCAGCACCTTCCCGGCCAGCGCCGAGCGGCTCGGCCAGTTGCCCGCCCGCACCGCCTCGTCGAGGCTCGCGTACGAGCCGCCGCCCGGCTTGGCCAGCAGGTCGGCGGGGCGCAGCACGGCGGAGCCGAGGTGCTGGGCGATCAGGGCGTCCAGCTGGTCGGGGCCCATCCCGAGGTTGGCGGAGAAGCCCGGCTTGAGTTCCAGCTTGATGACCAGCGGCCCGGCCGCCGGGTGCGCGGCGAGCCAGACCCGGACGTCGTCCAGGCAGTTCTCCAGGTTCTTGTTGGTGCCGCCGCTGTAGAGCTGGGCGGGGGTGGTCGCGGCGGTGCAGTTGTTGCCGTTGCCGAGCGGGTTGGAGTGGCTGACCTTCCACTCCTTGGTGACGATGTTCGGCCAGAGGTCCAGCTCGATCATCCCGGTGCCGGTGTCCAGGCCCTGAGCCAGGTACGGGAAGGCGGCCGGGTCGTAGGTGTTGTGCAGGCCGACGGTGGTGGCCGAGCCGAACGGCAGGTCGCCCGTCCCGCTCGGGGCGGCGCCCGCCGGGACGGTCGTGATCAGCGCGGCCGCGCCGGCGAGCAGGCCGGCCGCCAGGAATCCGGACAGAGTACGGCGTACGGTCATGGGAACCCCCCGAGGTTCGGAACGTGCCGGCTGCCCTCCTCCGGGCAGCCTGACGAAGCATCGCCCACCTGGGCGTGCTCCGCGTGAAGAAGGCCCGACAATAGCGTGACGGGCGCACTGCTTCTCCGCCGGTCCCCTCCCCCTCCTCCACATCCGCCACTCGCGGCCCATCGCCCACACCTCCGCCCCGCCACCGCCCCCGCCACGCCACGCCACGCCACGCCAGAGACGGTGACGGAGCCTCAGGGTGTCGGACCCGCGGGTTAGCGTGGGCTCGCGAACAGGGTGCGGCCCGCCCGCACCGAGGCGCCGAGCGGCGGAGGAAGCCGATGTCCCTGGTCCGGGTCCACAATTTCTCGATCTCCCTCGACGGCTACGGCACGGGCGAGGGGCAGAGCCTCGACGCGCCGTTCGGCCACGCCGCCCACCGGCTGCACGGCTGGTTCTTCAACACCCGGACGTTCCGGCGGATGCACGGCGAAGAGGGCGGCGACACCGGCGTGGACGAGGCGATGGCCCGCGCCTGGGGCGACGACATCGGCGCGGAGATCATGGGCCGCAACAAGTTCGGCCCGCAGCGCGGCCCCTGGCAGGACGAGGAGTGGAAGGGCTGGTGGGGCTCCAACCCGCCGTTCCACACCCCCGTCTTCGTGCTCACCCACCACCCGCGCCCGACGCTCGAGATGGAGGGCGGGACGACCTTCCACTTCATCGACGCGACGCCCGAGGAGGCGCTGCGCCAGGCCCGCGAAGCGGCCGGCGGCAAGGACGTGCGAATCGGCGGCGGCCCGAGCACGGTCCGCGCCTTCCTGGAGGCCGACCTCATCGACCACCTGCACGTGGTCGTGGTGCCGATCGTCCTCGGCCGGGGCGAGTCGCTCTGGGCGGGGCTGGAGGGCCTGGAGCAGCGGTTCCGCACCGAGGCGGTGACGGGCCCGAGCGGCGTCACGCACCTCACCTTCACCCGGCCGTAGCGAGCCCGCACACGTGACGGCGGCCTCCCCGCGGGTGCGAGGGAGGCCGCCGTCGGTGTTTCGGTCGATCAGACCGCGATCAGACCCGGTCCGCCGCGATCAGCACGTACTGGAACGAGCCGTCCTTGTAGGACTCGATGAACGCCTCCTCGATGCCGGTGACCAGCGAGGTGGTGTTCCGCAGCTCCCAGTAGGGCAGGGTGTCCGGGGTCAGATCGATGACGGCCTGGGGCACCAGACGGTTGTCGGCCATCGTCCGCAGGTACTCGCGGCGGGAGTGGATGTTGCACTCGAAGTGGGCGTTGATCTGTGAGACCCACTTCGACGGCTGGCCGTACCGCGGGTTCCAGCAGCCGGTGATGGTCACGTACCGGCCGCCGACGCTGAGCACCCGGGAGTGCTCGGCGAACAGGTCGTGCAGGTCGACGTACATGCTGGACTCGTTGTTCCAGGAGCCCGCGACCGAACCGGTCTCGATGGGCATGTCCAGCATGTTGGCGACCCGGGAGCGGACGAACGAGCCGATGCCGAGCTCAGCGGCGCGCTTGTTGCCGAAGTCGGCCTGCTGGGTGGAGAGGGTCAGGCCCTCGACCCGGCAGCCGAAGCGCTGGTGGGCCATCACCATCGAGCCGCCGCGGCCGCAGCCGGCGTCGACCAGGGTGCCGTCGGCCGGGATGGCGCCGAGGTTGTCGAGCAGCACGTCGGCCTGGGCGGACTCCAGGCGGTGCAGCTCGGCGATCACCTTCTTCTCGCGCTCGCTGTCGGCCGGGTCGCCGATCGCGGCCTGGTCGATCTCGCCGATGCCGTAGTGGTGGTGGTAGAGGCCGTCGACGTCGCCCAGACGAAGGTTGACCGGGCGAGCCTCGTGGTCCCAGTAGCGTGCGATGTCGCCCTGGTACGGAGTCGCCGGGCCGGGGATGGCCTTGCCGGAGGTGGTGCGGTCGTCGGTCAGGGACATGGGTCAACTCCAAGGTTCTTAAGAATGGTTACCGAGCACGGGTGTCGTCGCCGAGCTCGGGTGTCAGCGCCGGGGGCGAGTGGTCACCAGAAGCCGGGCAGGGTGTAGCGGTGGGTGTTGGTCTGGTGCCAGTAGTGGTTGCCGTCGAGCCACGCGGCCACACCGCGCAGGAAGCGCACCAGAGTCGGCACCGGACAGGCGACGGCCAGAGCGGCCGACTCGGCCTCGAAGGCGCGCATCAGGTCGTTGTGGACCTCGACGGCCTTCAGGTAGCCCTCCTTGCGCGAGACGCCCTCGCGTTCCGAGATCACCACAGGCAGGTTCAGGTGCAGGCCGGGGCCGGCCAGCTCCTTGGTGTACGAGTACAGGTCGTTGACAATCGTGGTGGCGTTGCCCGCGAGCGCGATCACCCGCTGCATGGCGGGCAACGCGTGCAGCTCGACGGGAAGCTCGTAACCGCCGACGGTGTCGGTGATCGTCGGGCAGGGGCGGAAGTTGTTGAACTGGCGCATGGCCAGGTACTCCCACACCTCCGGCACGTGGTCCGTCTCCGCCCAGGCCGCCTCGGCCAGGTACCCCAGGTGCAGCCGTGCCATGTCGTGCCGGAAGCGGTCCGACTGGGAGGGCGTGGAGGCACGGACGAAGTAGTCCATCGCCGAGCGGTACGAGCGCCGGGGGGCGTCCTCGGACAGGGAGGCCTCCCAGGCCGGGTGGTACTCCGGCGTGGTGTGCAGCGGGTCGATCGCGGTGTGCGCGAGCAGCAGGCGGCTACCCAGGCCGACCGGCGATCCGCCGAGGTCCTCGCAGTAGTAGTCGTCCACCGCGTTCTCGGCCACCATCAGGCGGGCCGCGAGCATCAGGTGGTCGATGCTGGGTGCGTCGGGGTGGCAGGCCACCATGTAGCGCCCGGTGGAGAACCCGTCGAAGTCCTTCTCCCACTCCGGCGGGTAGAGCTCGATCTCGTCGATCGCCCAGGCCTTGATCTTCAGGCTGAGCGCCTCCACCCGGACCGGGTCGGGCTCGGCGATCGGGTGGTGGTAGAGACCGGGGATGGGGTCGCCGGTCCTGGGCTTGCCACCGCTCGGAGCCTCGGCAGCCGGAGCCACCCCGAGCGCGGCCGATCCGAGCGCCGCCACGCCGGGCAGGGCGGGGACGGACAAGGCGGGGAGGGACAGGGCGGGAAGGGACAAGGCAGGGACAGGCGGCACCTGGACGTCGGGCACCACGACTTCGGACACCACGGCCTCGGACACCGGGGTCTCCGCAGCCGAGACCTCGGGGGCCGACACCTCGGGGATCGCGACCTGCGGGGCTGCGACCTCGGGGGCCGACACCTCGGGGATCGCGACCTGCGGGGCTGCGACCTCGGGGGCCGGGACCTCAGGCGTCACGGCCTCAGGCGTCGCGGCCTCAGGCGCCGGGACCTGCGGCCTCAACTGCAGCCCGGCGGTGCCCAGTCCGGTGGGCCCGCGCAGGATCCGCTCGATCGCCGGGGAGCTCATGAGCCCACCGCCGGGGCGGCGGCGGGCCCGGGTGGTGAGTCCGCTCGGACACACAGGGGCATGAAGCCTCCTCTGAGAAGGATCGCGCGATATGACGGGTCGTCATCTCGCCCGCCGCGAAGGGAACTCCTGGCGACGGACCCCGTCTTCGCTCGATTCCCAACCGTAGGCGCGAAGGCCCGTTCCGGAACGCAACGGACGATCTTCTACACCCGATAGGGTGAACGTTCATGCTGGCGGCGTTTGGTTGCGCCCCTGTCATGCATCTGCCCGCTCAGCACACAGGGCGCCCCGCCCCGCATCGACCCCCTCGACGCCCCCGCCCCCCGCGTCAACCCGGCGCACCCCACCCGTGTCCCGTTCCGGCCGTCGGCGTTGTGCCCTTCGCGGCGGGGTTTGTTCGAATGCAGATGGCCGACCTCGCTCCGGAGAACCCGCTGGAACGCGGGCCGGCCGACCTCTGGGCCGGCGGGATCCTCTGGTCGGCCCAACTCCTCGAACACGCCCTGGGCCCGGAGCTTCCCCCGTGCCGCCGACATCGTCGACGACCTGTCGGTCTTCCTTCGCGTGGCCGGGCACGGCCGGGCGCGTAAGGGGGAGAAGAATGGCCACGGCTCCGTGGAGGATCGGAGCCAGGAAGGAAGACCAGCGCATGGAGAGCCAGGCCCGCAGCCGCACCGCACTCATCGAGGGGCTCATGGAGCGCTATCCCGACGTGCCCCGGGAGGCGGTGATCAAGGAGGACCTGCTGCGGGGCGGCATGGCCTTCGACGAGTCCGCGCTCAGCGGCAGTGCCGGCACCGACGGGGGCGGCGAGGTCAAGCCGAAGTCGTACTTCATCTTCTCCTTCGACCACCGCACCCTGCCCGAGCTGGGCGCCGCCGCGCTCAACCGGCCGCCGGAGGAGATCGTGCTGACCGGCGGGCCGTACGGGCTGCGCCGCACGGTGGTGTCGGTGCGGGTCAACCCGGACTCGCCGTACCGGGTCGGCGCCGGGGAGGACGGCACGCTCGGCCTCTACCTGGACGGTGCGCGGATCGCCGACGTCGGTCTGCCCCCGATGCCCGACTACTACCGGCACACGCTGGCCAACGGGAAGTCGGTGATGGAGGTCGCCCCGACCATCCAGTGGGGTTACCTGATCTACCTCACGGTGTTCCGGGTCTGCCAGTACTTCGGCGCCAAGGAGGAGTGCCAGTACTGCGACATCAACCACAACTGGCGCCAGCACAAGGCCGCCGGCCGCCCGTACACCGGGGTCAAGCCGGTCGAGGAGGTGCTGGAGGCGCTGGCACTGATCGACGAGCACGACACCGCCCGCGCCTCCCAGGCGTACACCCTCACCGGCGGCGCGATCACCTCGCACGTCGGCGGCCGGGACGAGGCCGACTTCTACGGGCAGTACGCCAAGGCCATCGAGGAACGCTTCCCCGGCCGCTGGATCGGCAAGGTGGTGGCCCAGGCGCTGCCGCGCGAGGACGTCCAGCGCTTCCACGACTACGGCGTGCGGATCTACCACCCCAACTTCGAGGTGTGGGACCGGCGGCTCTTCGAGCTGTACTGCCCGGGCAAGGAGCGCTACGTCGGGCGCGACGAGTGGCACCGCCGGATCCTCGACTCCACCGAGGTGTTCGGGCCGGAGAACGTGATCCCCAACTTCGTCGCGGGCGTGGAGATGGCCGAGCCCTTCGGCTTCACCACGGTGGACGAGGCGATCACCTCCACCGAGGAGGGCCTGCGCTTCTTCACGTCCCACGGCGTGGTCCCGCGCTTCACCACCTGGTGCCCCGAGCCCACCACCCCGCTCGGCAAGGCCAACCCGCAGGGCGCACCGCTGGAGTACCACATCCGGCTGCTGCAGACCTACCGCGCGACCCTGGAGGAGTTCGGGCTCTCCTCGCCGCCCGGCTACGGCCCGGCCGGCCCGGGCCGGGCGGTCTTCTCCGTCAGCTCCTTCATGGACTCGCTGCCCGCGTAAGCCCGCCCTCCTGAGCGCACACCGCTACGGCGCCGCCCCCTCGGAGGGCGGCGCCGTCGGAGGCGCTTCGGGGCATCACGGCCGCATCGGGTTGACCGGCGCGATCGTCGGGCCGGTCAACTCCCGTTCTGCGGGCGGACGGTGAGGATCTGCTCGGCGCGGCCCACCGGCCCGTGCTCGTCGTGCAGGACGGTGCTGGTGACACCGTGACCGGCCGGGCCGAAGCTGACGCTGGTGTCCAGGCCGGTCCAGGGGCCCTCGGGGCGGCGGTGGAGGTGGATCGTCAGGTCGGTGTTGGGGAACATCCACTCGGTGGGGTCCTGCCGGGCGGCAATGCCGTTGGCGGTGTCCACCAGCGCGATGAAGGAGGCGTGCGGGCTGCTGGGCTCCCCGGCGACCAATCCGGCCCGGCTGGAGATCCAGGCGGCGGCGCGGCCGGGGGCCGTCTCGCGGCGGCGGACGTCGATCGAGGAGATGTAGCCGCCGCCCCACAGCCCGCTCATCGTCCAGGGCTCGAACTCCTCGGGCGCGGGCAGCCGCTGGTCGTGGGTCCCGGCGATGGCGGCGGTGTCGAGTTCGGCGAGGAACCACGCGCGGGCCCGGACGACGGCGCGCTCCCCGATCACCACGGTGGCCTCGACCAGTTCGATGGTGCGCCCGGGCCGGACGGTCTCCACGGTGACCTCGAACTCCTCGAGGGCGATCAGGCCGAGTATGTCGAAGCTGATCCGGGTCAGCGCCAGGCCGTTGCCGGGGCGGCCGGCACGGTACTGGTCGATCGCGTGGACGATCAGGCCGCCGAGCGGGCTGAAGTGCTGCTCGTCGGGGTGCCAGGCGCCCTGGGCCTGGAGGGTGGGCTTGTAGCGGTTCTCGCCGGTGCGCTGGTAGTAGCTGTCGGGCGCGGTGGTGGGGGTGGTCACGTGCGCTTCTCCTCGGGCCGATCGCTGGTCACCGGGCGGGCGCCGCCGGGGTACGACGGCGCCCGACCTCGGCGTTCAGGATCGTAAGGGGCCGAACCGCCTCCGGGGCGTGACGGTGACGCATCCCACACCCCGCTGCCCCTTCGGCAGCCCGAGCGTCGTCAGTGCGCGGCGAGCGGGTAGTGGTCGGAGAGGTCGGTGTAGGTGTAGCTCTTGCCCCAACTGCTCACCGTCCAGGGCGCGCTGTGCTCCCGGACGACCTGGTTGGTGTACTGCTGCGGGCGGGCGTGGTCGGCGCGGTAGAGCACGTAGTCGAGGTCCTCCTTGGGCTCGCCCGGGTAGCGGTAGGCGGCGATGGAGTTGTCGGCGGTGTCGAAGGAGTACGGCCAGCCGGTGCGGGCGGACGCCGGGGCGAGGTTGCCGTTGTCCAGCAGCGCCTGGTACTCGGAGCCGTGGGAGTCGATGTTGAGGTCGCCCGCGAGGACGATCGGCTCGCCGGCCGGGATCCGCTTGGCGTCGAGGAAGCCGCGCATCGCAGTGAGTTGCTTGGCCCGGATGTCCGCCGCCTGGCCGCTGGTGCAGCCCGAGTCGGTGGACTGCAGGTGGGTGCCGACCACGTGGGTGCGGCGGCCGTCGACGTCCAGCACCGCGTAGACGAAGCCCTTGTTGGAGAACCAGTCCGAGCCGCACGCGTCCTTGTAGACGTACTGTTCCTTGCGCAGGATCGGCCACTTGCTGAGCAGGGTGACCCCGCCGTCCTCGGGGGTGGTGGAGCTGTAGCTGCCGGAGGTGGCGTCCCAGCCACTCGTGGAGCGGCCGACCACGGGCGTGTGGTACGGGTACGCGGCCGAGGCCTTCGCGGTCAGCGCGTCGGAGGCCCCGTTGTCGAAGGCCTCCTCCAGCACGACCACGTCGTGGCCCTGGAAGAAGTCCGCCGAGGCGATCGCCTGCGCCCGGTACTGCTGGCCCCAGTTGGGGTAGAGCGTGGTGCTCATCAGGAACACGTTGTAGGTGAGCACGTCGAGCGGGAGCGCACTCTTCTCTGTCGACGTGGGGGCCGGCGCGCTCTCGGCCGAGGCGGGGGCGGCGCCGAGCGTGGCGAGCACGGTGGCGGCGGCACCGGCGGCGAGGGCACGGCGGACGGACGACAGCGGCATCTGGGCTCCGTGGGGCGTGTCGTGGACCCGTCGGGTCGCGGGATGTTGTGTATCCAACGTGCCGGTCGGCACGGACCGCAAGACGTCGGGCGAGCATTCGGTGAACCCGCCGGTAACACCCGCACGAACCAGCGGACAGGCGGTCACCGGACCGCCCTGCCTGCCCCCGCTCTTCCGGCCGTCGGGGGCTGCGGTCACACTGTCGCAGGCACGGCAAACGGGCAACGCAAACGGGCGCCGCAATGGGCACGGCAGAGGGCACGGAAAGAACGCACCACCGCACCACCGGACGGGGGCCACATGGCAGGCAGGAAGAAGCAGAAGAGACCGCTCGCCGAAGGGGCGGTCCGGCCGCCGAAGCGGGTTCGCAGGCGCCCGGCACCGAAGCTGTCGCCGCGGGCGGTCCGCCGGACGGCGTGGCTGGTCGGGCTGCTCACCCCGGTGCTGATGGTCGGCCTGCTGGCGATCGCCACCGACCCGGACTACCAGCTCCTCTGCACGATCCCCGCGTTCCTGGTGTTGTCGACGGGCATCATCGGCATGGGGTTCGTCCGGGCCCGCGGCTGGGTGATCTGGCCGGCCGTCCTGCTCGGTGTGCTGCTGATGGTGCTTCCGACGACGAGCATCCGCGCGCAGATCCTGTCCCATCGCGCGGTGAAGACCGAGGTCGTGGTCACCGGCGCCCACAGCGCGAAGGACCGGAGCGGGAAGGTGAGCTGGACCTGCGACATCCGCCGCGCCGACGGGCAGCCGCTGCCGCACGGCCAGGTCGGCGGCTTCGGCTGCTCGGGCAGGTCCGACGTCGGCACCGCCATGAACGTGCTGGTCGACCCGGAGGGCTGGGCCCCGCCGGCCTCGCTGGACGAGGACCTGTCCTTCCGCGGCGGCGGCCTCTACGTCACCGCCGCAGCCGCCGTCCTGTGGGGCCTGCTCACCCTGGGTGCGGCGCGCCGCACCCTCCGCGAGACGGCCGCGACCGCCGGTCGGAAGGGCCGCGGGTAGCGGGCGAGGAGGTCCCCGGGAAGTGATCCGCACCCCCCTGTTCCGGCCCGGGGGCGCAGGCGTAATCTGCGCCGTGTGAACGAACTGATCTTCCGGGGGAAGGACTTGTTCCGGCCCTCGTGGTCGAACCTCGGGCCGCTCCTCGTCGTGATCGTGCTCCAACTCGTCTTCGGCGGGATGAAGCTCGGCACCTGGGGCGCACTCTGGCTGCTCCTCGGGACCCTGGTGCTCGCCGTCCCGGCCTTCGTCCTGAGCTGGCGCTGCTGGAGCCGGGTCGGCGGCGACGGCGTCACCGTCTGCTGGGGTGTCGGCCGCGGCCGCACCTACCCGTGGCACGAGGTCCGTTGGATCGATGTGCGGGAGACCAAGAGCAACGGCTCGACGTCGTACGCGGCGCGGATCCACCTCACCGACGGGCGGCGCCGCTCGCTGCCGGGCCTGCAGACCAGCGCGATCTACCCGGCCGCGGACTTCGAGGTGAACTTCCGGCGACTGGTGAACTGGTGGGAGTACAGCACGGACGCGACGCAGCGGGTGAAGCCGGCGAAGCAGTTCCGGGACCGGCTGACGCCGACGGTGATCGGCGTGCTCGTCGGGATCGTCGTCGTCGTGGTGGTCTTCGTCGTCGTCGCCCTGCAGGGGCAGTAGTCGCGGAAAGCCGATCGGCCCCGGCTCCCATCGGGGAGCCGGGGCCGACGCGTGTTCAGGCGGCCTACGGCGAGGTCACTGCTGCCCGGGGTAGCCAGGCTGGCCGCCGTAGGGCGACGCCTGCGGCGGGTAGGGCTGGGCCGGGGCCGCCGGGTAGGCCTGCTGCGGCGGGTAGGGCTGCGCCGCCGGGTACGGCTGCTGCTGCGGCGGGTACGGCTGGGCCGGCGGGGCCGGGTAGGCCTGCTGCGGCGGGTACGGCTGCGCGGGCGGCGCCGGGTAGGCCTGCTGCTGCGGGAAGGGCTGGCCCTGCTGCGGGTAGGCCTGGCCGGGCTGCCCCGGGTACGGCATGCCCGTGGGCGCGAGCTCGAACGGCTGCGAGGACGGGTCGATCGACCCGGGCGGGAAGGCCGTGCTCAGCTGGTCCATCTCGGCCCGCCAGTAGCGGTGGATGTTCAGCCGGGTCGGCTTGGTGCTGGTGGGCAGCTGCAGGTACATCGAGCTCCAGATCGAGGCCCGCTTGACCCGGCTCACCGGGAAGGCGTTCCGCGGGAAGACCGCGACCACCTCGCCGGGGCGGTTGGTCCAGCGGCTGGCCGTGTTGACCACGATCGAGCTGTTGGTGAGCGTCAGGAAGTAGAACTGACGGGTCAGTGCGACGATCAGGCCGAGCAGCGGCACCTCGTCGAAGACCGCGTTGAGCCACGGGCTGGGGCCGGTCTCCACGTGCACGCACGCGATGAACGTCTCCCCCGGCGGCGCCACCTGCGAGAGCTTCTCGATGACCTGGGCCTTCTGCTTCGCCCGGCGTATTGCCATGCTTTCGGTACCTCTTACCCCGTCGTGTCCGCCGACCTTGCCCGGCGGGAAATCGGCTGAGGCTAGCAGGTGGTGGGCGGGCTCTGAACATCCCTTCTCGGCAAAGGTTTTGCCATGTTTCCGCTGGTCAGCGCGGCGGCCACCGCCATCGCCCGGCGGGCGGACGACGGATCAGGCCACATCGGGCGTTCTCGGGCCGGATTGGTTAAAGCCTGGGCCAAATAATCGTGTGACTACTTGCTGATAATGTGTTCACCTGTGTAGGCGCTGTGGCGCTGCATGCCGCAGGGGAGGAAAGGCCCGTCAGTCCGATCGGGCCCAGTCACACAGGAGTTGCACCATCAACACCGCCATCCGCAAGGCCGCTCGCGGTGCGATACCCGTCGCCGTCACCGCTTCCGTCCTCGCCACCGGTCTCGCCGCCTGCGGCACCGTCGAGCAGCTCTCCGCCGCCCAGAAGGTGTCCAAGGCCTTCGACAAGGTCGGTGACGGCAAGTCGGCCGGCTTCGCGCTCTCCATTGACGCCACCCCCGAGCAGATCGTCGCCTTCGCCAAGGCCACCGGGGAGAAGGGCGTCGGAGGCAAGGGCGCCGGAGGCAAGCGCGCCGACGGACAGATCGACGAGAAGAGCGCCAAGGCGCTGTCCGGGCTCACACTCGCCGTCGCGGTCTCCGCCGACAAGCCGCTCAAGGACATCGACGCCTTCAAGAGCGCCAAGGGCTCGGCCGCCGGCAACGACCTGACGCTCGACAAGTCGGTGCGCATCTCCTACGTGCTCTCCGACCGCAACGGCGCCGCGCTGCTGGAGTACCGCCAGGTCGACGCCAAGGGCTACCTGCACGTCGACGCCAAGGGCCTGGTCAAGCTCGTCGGCGAGGACCCGTCCCAGGTGGACGCCGTCAGCAAGGACCTGCCGCCGGACATGGGCCCGGTCAAGGAGGTGCTGGCCGGCACGTGGGTCTCGCTCGACCTCCAGGAGCTCGCCGACGAGGCGAAGAAGAACGACGGCAAGAAGGCCACCCCGAGCGCCGCGCCCACCGCCGACCCGGAGGCCGCCAAACAGCTCGTCAACTCGCTGAAGGACGTGCTCAGCCGCACCGTCACGTACGAGGACAAGGGCAAGAAGGACGGCGCCGAGCACATCTGGCTGAGCGCCCCGGCCCGCCAGCTGGTGGACGAGATGTTCAAGGCCGTCAAGCCGGTCGCGGACAAGTTCCCGCAGCAGTTCGGGAAGTTCCCGAGCCAGGCCCCGAGCGACGTGCCGGACCGCAAGGTCGGCGTCGACCTCTACCTGAAGAACGGCGCCTTCTCCTCCGCCACGTTCGACCTCGCCCAGCTGCAGGAAAAGATCGAGCCGGGCGTCAACTTCCCGGTGAAGCTCGCCTTCAACCAGTCGGCCCCGAACGTCCAGGTTCCGGCCGGCGCGGTGAAGATGACCAGCGCGGACCTGACGAAGGCGGTGCTCGGCCTCGCCGCCGGCCCCGGCGGCGGCCTCGCCCCGGAGGGCGGCCCGGCCACCGCCGCGGCACCGCTGACCGACGCCCAGCTCAAGGAGCTCGCCAAGCTCGGCGTCCCGGAGTCCCA
Organism: Kitasatospora sp. NPDC034023; assembly: GCF_055575795.1. Classification (NCBI taxonomy): domain Bacteria; kingdom Bacillati; phylum Actinomycetota; class Actinomycetes; order Kitasatosporales; family Streptomycetaceae; genus Kitasatospora; species Kitasatospora sp. NPDC034023. The sequence goes on along the minus strand of NZ_JBVIRY010000024.1, from coordinate 126,232 downwards.
GGCCCGCGCGTTCAACTCGCTCGGCATGAGCTTCGAGGACATCAAGGAGATCACGCAGGAGAGCTGATCCAGCTCGACCCCGCCACCACGACCGGCCGGCCGCACCTGCGGCCGGCCGATCGCGTTCCGCCCCTACACCGCCTGCACGGCACGCCTGGCCGACAACTCGACCCGGCCTGACCGCAGATGGCTGCGGTGACCGTCGGTGAACTCCAGCCGCAGGCTGCGGTCCACCGGGGCGGCCACGACGACGGCGCTCTCGACCGCGGCATAGGACGACTCGCGGTAGACCCACACCCGGTCCCCGACATGGAACTCCGCCGTCTCCGAGACGATCACCGCACCCACCTCCGGCTCCGCCGGGACCTTCCCACCGGGATGTACGGACGGGAGCCCCGGCGGACTCAGCGCGACGGCGGTCCAGGTACCCGCTGTCAGGCGTGGGCGGCGACGCACTCCGGGTGGCCCCAGCTGCTGCCGACCTTGGTGATCTTGTCGCCCTTGGCGTACGGGCGGCTGCACGGGCAGGTGCCGGGGTAGCGGGCGGCGAGGGTACGGGCGGTGCCCGAGGAGGCGCGCTTCGCCGGGCTGCCGGCCGAGGCGGTGCGGGTGGTGCGGGGCTTCGGGGCGGCGGCCGGGTCGGGCTCGGGGAGGTCGGCGGCGGTGCCGGAGGCGTCCCGCTGGGTGCGGGCGGCGTCGCTGGCGGCCTTGTCGGCGATGGCGTTCAGCGGGTCGCCGTCCACCTGGTGGGCCGGGACGTAGACGAAGGTGACGTCCCGGTCCTCCAGTAGCGCGTCGATCGCCTGGATCAGCTCCTGGTTGGCGACCGGCTTGCCGGCCGCCGTCTTCCAGCCGTTGCGCTTCCAGCCCTTCAGCCACTTGGTCACCGAGTCGCGGGTGTAGGTGCTGTCCAGCCGCACCTCCAGCGGCACGGCCGGGTCGGTCGCCGCCAGCAGCCGCTGCAGCGCCGTCAGCTCGCCCACGTTGTTGGTGCTGTGCCCGAGCGCCCCGGACTCCCAGCGCTGGGGCGCCCCCTGGGCGTCCGCCACCACGTACGCCCAGCCCGCCGGGCCCGGGTTGCCCTTGGCTGCTCCGTCACACGCTGCAATGACTCGTTCGACCATGCCCCGATCATGCCTGGTCGGGCAGCCGGGAACCAAAGCCGCTCGGCCGCACAGCCCGCTCAGGCCCGCAGGCCCGCAGGCCCGCAGTCCCGCAGTCCGGCGGTCCGGCAGTCCGGCAGTCCCGCGGAGAGCGACCCGACCTGGTGGGCGGCGAACGGCCGCTCCGGACTCGCCGTCGTCCCGACTCCGTGCTGTCGTAGGGCGCATGATCACTTCACCGCCGGCCCGCCTGGCCGTCCCGCTCGCGGCCGCCCTCCTCGTCTGCGCCGCCGGCGCCCCCGCCTGGGCGCTCCCGTACGACGTCACCGCCGAGCAGTGCCAGGAGGCCGGCGGCACCGTGCAGGGCGTCGGCTACTGCGTGGGCGCCGTCGGTGCGGACGAGTGGGGGGCGGACATCGACGGGCAGGGCGTCAACGCCTACCCGAACGCCGGGGACCGGTGAGCGTCCTCGACCGGTAGGCCCAGGATCGCCGGGTCCTCGGCGAGTTCGGCCAGCAGGGCGTCCAGCTTCGCGCGGTCGACCGAGGGCATCACGAAGACGTGCACGTAGCTGCGTCGGGTGGTCTCGTCGCCCGGGACCAGCAGCACGTCCTGGGAGGACAGCGACCACTTGGCCACCAGCTCCGGGCTCGGCTGGCGGAACCGCACGGTGACGGCGCCCGGGGTACGGGCCGGCCAGAGCTCGACGCCGAGCTCCTGCTCCATGGCGACCAGCCGCCGCTCCAGGTAGGCGGCGAGCTCCTGGGCCGCGCGGATCCGGTCCACCTGGTCCTGGTAGGAGTACCGGGACAGGTGGTCCCAGAGGATCAGCGGGGAGAAGCCGTTGCGGGAGCCGGCGAAGGTGGTGTCCGGCGCGCCGATGTAGTCCGGCTGGGACGGCGGCGAGATCTGGTACTTCACCTTCGTCATGTAGATCCCGCACGGCCACGGCGCACCGGCCCACTTGTGGCCGCTCATCGCGATCGAGGAGACCATGTCGACCTCGCCGCACTCGGCGCTGGGCAGCCGCAGGCCGAAGTCGAACTCGGGCAGCTCCACCTCGGGGGTCCAGCCGTACGCCCCCGGGTCCTGGGCGGCCAGGCGCAGGAACGGCGCGTAGCCGGCGCCGAGCGCGCCGTCCACGTGGATCCAGAAGCCGCGGCGCACGTCGACCAGCGGCTCCCCGGTCACCGGGTCGGTGCCGCAGACCACCTCGCGGCGGACCAGGCCGTACCGCTCGAAGATCGGGAGCAGCCGCTCGCAGACCGCGCGGACGTCGTCGTGGGCGCCCTTGAAGGTGCTGCCCAGGTTGAGGTTGACGAAGACCGGGTGGCCCTTGGCGGCGAAGAACTCGACGAGTGTGGCGAGGGCGTCGACGTCTATCGCGCCGGGGCCGTCCCAGGACAGGCCGGACGGCCCCGGGCTGGACGGCACCTCGGTGGGCCAGGTGCGGAGGCCGGTCACGGGGTCGACCAGCGGGCACTCGTCGGCGTACTTCTCCAGGCCCACGGCGTGGAAGGTCTCGACGCCCAGGACGCGGACGGCCTTGGCGAAGGAGTAGTGGGTGTCCTCGGAGTAGAACGCCACCGGGTGGTGCGCGTTCGGGTTCGACCGGTCGGGCGTGGCCTTCACGTAGCGCAGCGCGTCGAAGGGGGTGGTCGGCGGCTGGATCAGCGCCTTGCCGCTCAGGTAGTCCCGGGCGTTCCAGAGGGCGTACATGTTGCCCTCGGTCGAGCCCATGGACAGCATGTAGCCCCAGTAGGACTCGGGGTCGGCCGGGTCGTGCGGGCGCTCGGCGTGCCACAGCTTCGCGTAGTAGTCGAGGACGGCCCGCTCGACGACCTTGGTGTTGGGCTTGTAGCCGCCGCTCTGGAACGGGTCGCCGAGGTTGTTGATGTTGTTGGGCATGAACCGGGCCAGGTCCAGCGCGGTGCCCTGCATGTCCTGGGTGGCCTGGTACCCGACCAGGTGCTTGCGCTTGCGGGTCAGGTACTCGTCGACCGCGTCGAGTGCGCGGAGCCGCTGTGCGTCGTCCAGTCCGCCGGCCGGGAGCGCGAAGTCGCCGCCGGCCAGCTCCGGGCCGGGGTCGACGGCCGTCGGGGCGGCGGCGTCCGGGTCGGCGGCCGGGGCGAAGGTGGCGGACGCGGTCGGGCTCATGGGCAGGGCACTCCGGGCTCACGGTGGGTGGCGACGGGCGTTCGCCGGTCGCGGCAAGGATGGAACCTTTCGCCGCCCACGGGAAGCTCCTCCGAAGAACATTCGACCCGGGGCCGATCAGGTTTGCGAATCTGCGGAAACGGCTGCCATCCTGGCGGGCATGCCGAACAATCCGCAGGCCCGGCGGGCACCGGTCGACGACGTGGACCGGGCGATCGTCCGCGCCCTGGCCGACAACGCCCGCCTCCCGAACAACGCCCTCGCGGCGGCCGTCGGCATCGCCCCCTCCACCTGCCTGGCCCGGGTCCGGGCGCTCCAGGAACGCGGCATCATCCGCGGCTTCCGCGCCGAGCTCGACCCCGCCGCGATCGGGCTGCCGCTCCAGGCGATGATCTCGGTCCGGCTCCGCGCCCACACCCGCGAGCAGAACGAGAGCTTCCGCAGCACCGCCCCCGACCTGCCCGGCGTCCTGGCCGTCTTCCACATGGCCGGCTCCGACGACTACCTGCTGCACGTCGGCGTCGCGGGCCCCGAGGCGCTGCGCGACTTCGTGGTCGACCACCTCACCACCCACCCGGCGGTCGCCCAGACCCGGACCAACCTGATCTTCGAGCAGATACCGGGCCGCCGCTACCTCGCGCCCGGACGCTGAGCGTCCGTCGCCCTCGGGCCACTGACCACCGGAGGCCGTCGAGTCAGCGGATGGTGCCGAGTCACCGGATTCCGTCGAGCAGGGCCCGCACCGTCGCGGTCGCGAACTCGTCCAGGGTGGCCGGACGGATGGCCTCGGCCGGGCCCTCACCGGCGTAGAAGAGCTCCAGGAAGGCGCGGTGGAAGCAGGCGCCGATCAGGAGCATCGCGGCAGCGTCCGGGTCGACCGCCGTGGAGACGCGGCCGAGCCGCTGCTCGGCGCGCAGGTAGTCGGCCAGGTGCACACCGACGTGGTGCGGGCCGGAGTCGCCGAGCTTGGCGCGGTGGGCGGCGAGCAGCTCGGGGCTGGCGAAGAGCGATCCGGCCATGGGGAACGACTGCCGGTAGAACGGGACGGCGACCCGGACCACCGCCTCCAGGTGCTCGCCGACCGTGTCCTCCCCCGCCCGGCCGGGCAGCTCGGCGACGGCGGCCGCGAGACGCGGGGCGCGTTCGCGCAGGACACGGACGAAGATCTCCTCCTTGTCCCGGAAGTGCTTGTACAGCGCCGCCTCCGAGCAGCCCGCCTCTCGGGCGATCTCCTTCGTGGTGGCCCGGACGAGCCCCACCGTGCCGAGCAGGCGGGCGGCGGCGTCGAGTACCCGCGCCCGGGTCAGCGCCGCCCCGGTGAGCGGCTCGGTTCCGTCATGTCCGTCATGCGTCATGGACGTGATCCTACCTTGACAGGTGGGTGAGTACTCACTCACCATCGAAGAAGAAGGAAGTGAGCACTCACCCACCCCCGGGAGGGGTCATGAAACTCGCTGTTCTGGGCGCCACCGGCGGCGTCGGCCGCCATCTGGTCGCCCATGCGCTCGCCGACGGACACCACGTCACGGCCGCCGTCCGCGACCCGGCCCGGCTGACCGTCCACCACGACCGGCTGACCGTGGTCAGGGCGGACTCCCTCGACCCCGCCTCCCTGAAGCCGGTGATCGAGGGCGCCGACGCCGTCCTCTCCGGCATGGGCCAGGCCGGCCGTTCCGATCCCCTGAAGCCCGCCTCGACCTCCGCCCGCGCGGCGGCCACCGCCATGGCAGCCGTCGGGGTCCGGCGCCTCCTCGTCGTCAGCGCCGCGCCCCTCAACCGCGCCGGGACCGGCCAGGCCTTCGCCACCGCGAAGCTGTTCGGACCCCTGCTGTGGGCGGTCCTCAAGGACGTGTACACCGACCTCGAAGCCATGGAGCGCGTCCTGCGCGACAGCGGCCTGGACTGGACGGCCGTACGGCCCCCGCGCCTCACCGACAAGCCCGGCCTGGGCCGATACCGCCACGCCGTCGAGGCCGGCCCGGCCGGCAACAGCATGCCCCGCGCCGACGTGGCCCGGGCCATGCTGGACTTCCTCCCCGACCCGGCCACCTACCGCCACGCCGTCGGCATCAGCTCCTGACACCCGCCGCCGAGCCCCCGGCCGCCGACGGTCGGGCCCGCTACGGTGCTGGCGGACGGAGTCCCGGACTGCAACGGAGGGCGCAATGACGGACACGGGTTTCCCCGGGCGGGGCGAGCCGGAGCAGAGCTTCGAGGTGCGGGTGATCGGGCGGGTGGAGTCGCCGTTGTTGGAGCGGGCGGGGGCGCCCCGGCAGGGGGACGAGGGCGGGCCGGCCGCGTGGGTGGCGTTCGACGCGTCGGTGGGACGGGGGCTGCGGGACCTGGCGGTCGGCCAGGAGGTGCTGCTGCTGACCTGGTTGGACCGGGCCGACCGGGAGGTGCTCGCGGTGCATCCGCGCGGGGAGCGCTCCCGGCCGGAGACCGGGGTGTTCGCCACCCGCTCGCCGGACCGGCCCAACCCGATCGGGCTGCACCGGGTCACCGTCCTGGCCGTGGACGGCCTGCGGCTGCGGGTCAGCGACCTGGAGGCCATCGACGGCACCCCGGTGCTGGACGTGAAGCCGGTGCTGCCCGGGGTCGGCGAGCGGTAGCGGGCGAACGGCCGTCAGGCGGGCCGCGCCGCCGTCAGGTGGGGCGAACGGCCGTCAGGCGGGCCAGCGCAGGACCGCGCCGAGGCCTCCGGGCGGGCCGGGGACGGTGTCCGGGACGAGCAGCGCCTCGGCGCCGGAGGCCGCGCCGGCGCGCAGCAGGGCGTCGGCGGCGGGGGCCTGCGCCGGGTGGGCGACGCCCATGCTACGCAGGTCGGCCCGGTGGACGCCGAGGTGTTCGGGTTCGGGACCGGTCCACACCGGGCGTTCCGGGTCGTGGCCGCTCGCCTGCAGGAGCAGCGCGGCGAGCTGGTGCTGCCGGGCGGCGCTCACCACGGCGGGGATGCCCCGGGCGGCCGGCCCGGGCGCGGTCTCGGTGCCGGCGCTGTCGGTGCCGTGCTCACCGGGGCGGCCGACGGCGGTGTGGAAGGTTTCCAGCACCTCGGCCAGGTGCCGGGCGCGGTGGTCGTCCCAGGCTTCGGCGAGGCGCCGGCCGAAGGCCTCGCCGATGTTCCCGTCGGACCGGCCGCTGCCTTCCAACTCGACGGTCAGGGACTGCAGTTGCCTCGGCAGCCGGTCGTGGACGGCCCGGCGCTCACGGGCGTCCCCGGTGAGGACGAGCAGGCGGGCGCCGCTGTCCGGCCAGACCCGGGCGAGGTGGTCGGCGATGATCCCGGCGGTGCGGTCCCAGGTGTCCTCGACGCGGTGCCGGTAGTGCCACTCGTAGCGGTCGGCGGGCGGGGCGCGGTGTCCCCGGCCCTGCCACTGCGGGCTCTCGACCGTGCCGAGCGGGTCGCTGCGGCCGAGCTCGTACCGCTCGAGCGTGGCGCCGGTGCGGTCGACGGCGGCGAGCAGGCAGGCGGGCGCGGCGTCGTCCAGCAGGCCGACCAGCGGGCTGGTGTGCGGGAGCGGGGCCCAGGTGGCGGCCACGTCGGGCGGGGAGACGGCGAGCGGGACGTCCAGGGCCACCTCACCGTCGGCTGCGAACAGCGCCCGCCCGGGCGGGGAGCCGGCGGCGGGTTCGGCGGCCAGGTGGTCGCGGACGGCCGCGCAGGTGTCCTCGTCGGTGCCGGCGTCGGCCAGCCGCCGCACGGCGGCGCGGTCGATCAGCGCCCGGCGCCGGACGGCGTCCTCGGTGGCACGGTCGGTGTCGAGGTAGACGGTGGCCCAGGGGCCGGGCCGGTCGAGCAGCGGGGTGAGGAACGCGAGGTCCATGGTGGCCTCCCGTGGTGGATGGGCAGGCTCTACGGGCTTGTCCCGGTGCGCTCGCCCCGGTGGGGCGGCTGCCGGGTCCGCCGTGGACGGCTTACTCGGGGCACCTACCCGCCTGGGCCCGGCGGACACCGCTGCGCGGGCATCCGCAGCTCGCACCAGACCGCCTTCCCTGGGCCCAGCGGGCGCCAGCCCCAGCGCCGGCTGAGCCGGTTCACCAGGAACAGTCCGAGGCCCCCCGATCCGTCGTCGCCGTACGGTGCCCGGGGCATCGGCGGGCGGCGGCTGGGGTCGCTGACCTCGATGCGCAGCGCGCCGTCGCTCCGGACGAGCAGCAGTGCGCCGGGGCCGGCGGTGTGGCGCTGCGCGTTGCCGACGAGTTCGGAGACCAGCAGCACGGCGTCGGCGACCACGGCCCGGTCCGGCACGTCGGCCAGGAACCGGGCGGTGACGGCGCGCGCCTCGGCCGCCGCCCCTCGCCGGCCCGCGAGTGGCAACCGCACCGCTTGCGCGGCCGGGCCGACGGAGGGCGCCCGGGCCCTCGACATGCGATCGCCTCTCCTCCGTGCCGACTCGACGGGCTTCGGTCCGTGTGCGGGCTTCGGTCAGCGGCCGAACAGATGACGGATCCGGCCTCCCGGTTGTGGTGACGCCTCCCGGCCACCCTGCTCGGCGGCCTGTTCCTCTGACGGCGGTTCATCCGGCCGCGCGAACCCCTCGTCGGAGCCCGGCGCCTGGGCGGCGCGGTCGCCGTAGGCGCGTTCGTCGTTGGCGCGGCGGTCGTCGTAGGAGCGCTCACCGTAGGCCCGTTCGTCGTAGGCCCGTTCATCGTAGGCCCGTTCGTCGTTGGCGCGCCGGTCGTCGTAGGCCCGCTCGCCGTCGACCGGCGCCGTGCGGTCCGCAGGGGCGGACCGCCGTACCGGCTCCACCCGCTCGACGGGCTCCACCGGCTCCACCGGTTCGGCCTCCCGGTACGCCACCCGGCGCCGTGCCGGTCGCGCCGCACCCACCGCACGCCCGGCCCGCCGGGTCGACCGCATCAGGGCGAGGCCGAGGCAGAAGAGCAGCGCGAGGGCCACGCCGGAGAGGAAGACGCCCAGAGTGTTCAGCGTCACGAGGTCGTTTCCCAGGATCGTGACCTGGTAGTCGGGCCCGCCGGAGAGGTTGTCCGCGATCAGCAGCCCGACGAACGCGCCGGACGCCGACATCAGCAGAAGTCCTAGCAGCAACATGGGGGTCCCTTCCGTCCCGTTCTGCGCCCCCGACAGGTCGCGCCTACCCGGACCGTGCGGTCCGTAACGGGCCGTGTCCTGCGGCCCCCGGTGCTGCCCCGTGGCCCTACTCGGTCTGGACGGCGATCAGGCAGGTGTCGTCGTCGGTGTCGGCGGGGCTGAGTTCGAGCAGCCGGTCCAGGTACTGCTCCAGGTCCGGGCCGGGGGCTCCGGCCGCGCGGATCAGCTGCTCGACGGATTCCTCGACCGGGCGGTCCCGGCGCTCGACCAGCCCGTCGGTGTAGAGCAGCAGGACGTCCCCGGGGTCGAGCCGGGCGGTGCTCTCCCCGTACTGGGCGTCGTCCAGGGCGCCGAGCAGCACGCCGTGCGGCAGGGGCAGCACGTGGGCGCCGTCGGCGCCGAGCCGGATCGGCGGCAGGTGGCCGGCCCGGGCCCAGCGCAGCTCGCCGTCGGCCGGGTCGAGCAGCACGCAGACGGCGGTCGCGGTGACCTGCCCGGGTTCGCGCAGGGCGACGGCGTTGGCCCACTCCAGCAGCCGGCCCGGGCCGGCGCCGGTGACCGCGAGGCCGCGCAGGGCGTGCCGCAGCGCGACCATCCCGGTGGCCGCGCCGACGCCGTGTCCGGCCACGTCGCCGACCGCGAGGAGCACCCGTTTGTCGGGCAGCGGCATGACGTCGTACCAGTCGCCGCCGACCCGGTCGCGCTGGGCGGCGGGGCGGTAGCGGACGGCGGCGTGCACACCGGTGACGCCGAGCGGAGGCGGTGCGGCCGGGAGGATGGCCTGCTGGAGCCGCAGCGCCAGCTGCTCCCGTTCGGCGGACTCCTGCTCGCTGTCGGCGAGCCGCTCCCGGGTGGCGCCGAGCGCGACCTCCGTCCAGTGCTGGGCGGACACGTCGTGGTAGGCGCCGCGGATCGCGGTGAGCTGTCCGGCGTCGTCGAGTACGGGCTCGGCGATCACCCGGGTGAAGCGGTGGGTGCCGTCGGGCCGGTCGAGGCGGATGACGGCCGAGGCGGTGCGGTGGCGGTGCCGGACGGTGTCCAGCAGGCGGCGGATCGCGGGCCGGTCGTCCGGGTGGGTGTGCCGCGCGAGCCGGGCCAGCGGCACCGGCGCCGCGTCCGGCGGCAGCCCGTAGAGCTCGCGCAGCCCGTCGCTCCACCGGATCCGGCCCTCGACCGGCCGCTCCTCGAAGCCGGCCACCCGGACGAGCCGGTGGGCCTGGCGCAGCAGTGCGGTCCGCTCGTCCTCCTCGGCCCGCTCGTCGTCCAGCTGCCAGCACACCAGCAGTCGGCCGCCGAGCGGGACGACCGCGAGCAGGGCGGCGGCGGGGCCGGCGGGCCCGGTGTCCTGGAAGGCCAGCCGGACTCGTTCGGCCGGGCACGGCGTGCCCGTCTCGTAGGCGTGGACCAGGCGGTCGAGCAGGCCCGCCGCGCAGGCGACCGGGTAGGACTCCAGCAGCGAGGCGCCCTCCAGCGTGTCCCGGGGGCGGCCGAGCGGGTCGCGGAACCGGGCGTTGAACCGCCGGATGGTGAAGTCGACGGCCCGGTCGTCCCGGACGACGGGTTCCAGCAGCAGGGCGGGGGTGAGCAGCCCCTCCAGGAGGGCGGCGGTCTCCTCGGGCGTCACGGGCTCGCGGGGCGGGCCGAGCAGGGTCGTGCAGAGGTCGGCGAGCGCGTACAGCCGGCGGTGCTGGGGCGGGCCGAGCGCCGGGGCGGAGCCGGACCAGACCAGCTCCAGGGCGCCCCGGCGGCGGCCCTGGTCGACCAGCGGGAGGACGGCCCGGGCGGAGCCGACGCCCACCGAGGGCGCGTCGGTCCCCGGCTCACCGGGCCACAGCGCCACCCCGCCGCCGATCACCCACTGCGCGGGGGTGAGGACGCCGGGCGGCACCCGGTCCCAGGCGGCGGTCTCGTCGGCGGACAGCCCGGCGTGCGCGGCGAGGGCGAGCACGCCGCCGGGCAGCCGCAGCCAGACGGCCACGGCACGGGCGCCGAGGGCCGCGCCGGTCTGGTCCAGCACGGCCTCGGCGGCGCGCTGCAGGTCGGACGCGGCGGCGAGCGCGGGCGCGACGGGCGGGCCGGTGTCGGGCAGGTCCGGGTCGAGCGCGTCGAGGTCGGACGCACTGCCGTCGGACGTACCGAGGTCGGACGTACCGACGTCGGGTGCACCGAGGTCGCGCGGGTCGGCGCCGGGGGCCCCGAAGGTTCCCGCCTCGGGGGCCGACTCCGGGGCCGGCTCCGGCAGCCCGGCGATGTCCGCCGCCAGCCCGGCGACCGGCACGCCCGCCTCCCGGGCCAGCCGGGCGAGGTACGCGGCGGCCTCGGCGACCCGCAGGCCGAGCCGCTCGGCCAGGATGCCGGTGGCGAGGTCGACGGCGGCCCTGGTCCGCGCCTCGGCGTGTGCCCGGGTGGCGGCCCCTTGCAGCCGCCGGACAGTCTCGGCCAACGCCCGGGCCGCGCGGTCCGCGGCCTCCCGCGCCGCGTCGCCCGCAGGTTCCTGCCCCGCGGCGGCGCCCACGGGCTGCGGCTCCGGGCGGTCCGCGGGTTCCCGCGCGGCGGTCATGGCGGGTCCGGTCGGCTCGTGGTCACGAGGCGTCCAGCCGGGTCCGCATGCGGTCGAGCAGGTGGACGGTGTCGACCGGCTTGGTGACGTGGTCGTCGGCGCCGGCGGCCAGGCTGCGGTCCCGGTCGCCGGGCATGGCCTTGGCGGTGACGGCGACGACGGGCAGCCGGTCGAAGCGGGTGTCGGCGCGGATCGCCTCGATGGCCGCGTAGCCGTCGAGTCCGGGCATCATGACGTCCATCAGGACGAGGTCGGTCTCCGGGTGGGCACGCAGCAGGTCGAGTCCGGCGCGGCCGTCGTCGGCGTGCAGGACGGTCAGCCCGTGCTGTTCCAGGGCCGCGGTGAGGGCGAAGACGTTGCGGATGTCGTCGTCGACGATCAGCACGGTCCGTCCGGCGAGCGGGTCGGCCCTCGGCGGGGCCGCCGGGTCCTGGACGGGATCCGCTCCTTGCGCCCCCGCCTCCCCCTTCGCCGCCGCCTCCCCCACCGCCGACGGCCCGTCGTCGAGCAGCCGGATCAGCCGCTCCCGCAGGTCGTCCAGTCCCCGGGCGCGCTCCACGCTCCCGGGTGTGTCGCCCTCGCCGCCGTACCCGAGCACGGGTGTGCCCACCGCCGCGGCCTCCGCCAGGGCGGGTGCGAGGCCGGCGGAGCGGGCGAGGTCGAGCAGCACGCACCGGTACGGGCCGCCGGCGAGCGCGTCCCGCAGCGCGGCCTCGTCGCCGACCCCGTCGACCCGCACCGGCGGTGCCGATCCGCCCAGTTCGGCGGCGGCGGAGCGGGCGAGCTGGGAGAGCAGGGCCGGCGGGTCCGGCTCGACCACCAGGACCTGCGGCGCGGCGTGCGGGTCGTGGTCCGACGGCTGTTCGGGGGCGCCGAGCGGCAGGTAGAGGGTGAAGCTGCTGCCCCGTCCGGCGGTGGAGCGGACGGTGATGGTGCCGCCGAGCAGCCGGGCGAGTTCCCGGCTGATCGACAGGCCGAGGCCGGTGCCGCCGTAGCGTCGCGCGGTGGAGCCGTCGGCCTGCTGGAAGGCACCGAAGATGGTGTCCAGGTGGTCCGGGTCGATGCCGATCCCGGTGTCCTCGACGTGGAAGGCCACCGCCGCTTGCGGGCGGCCGAGTTCGGGCGGCAGGTCCGGCCCTTCGGCGCGTTCGATCCGCAGTTCGACCCGGCCGGCGTCGGTGAACTTGACGGCGTTGGAGAGCAGGTTGCGCAGTACCTGGCGCAGCCGGGCCTGGTCGGTGACGATCCGTTCCGGGACCGCCGGGCCGACGGTCACCTCGAAGGTGAGGCCCTTCTGGTCGGCCAGCGGCTCGAAGCCGGACTCCACGTACTCCAGCAGCTCGCGCACGGCGAAGGGTTCGGGGGTCAGCTCCATCTTCCCGGCCTCCACCTTGGAGAGGTCGAGGATGTCGTTGATGAGCTGGAGCAGGTCGGTGCCGGCCGAGTGGATCACGCCCGCGTACTCGACCTGTTTGGGGGTGAGGTTGCCGCCGGTGTTCTCGGCGAGCAGCTGGGCGAGGATGAGCAGGCTGTTGAGCGGGGTGCGCAGCTCGTGGCTCATGTTGGCCAGGAACTCGGACTTGTACATCGAGGCCAGGGTCAACTCCCGTGCGCGTTCCTCGAGTTCCTGGCGGGCCTGCTCGATCTCCAGGTTCTTCGCCTCGATGTCGCGGTTGCGCTGGGCGAGCAGGGCGGCCTTGTCCTCCAACTCGGCGTTGGAGCGCCGTAGTTCCTGCTGTCCTTCCTGCAACTCCTCGGAGCGGGCCTGGAGTTCGGCGGTAAGCCGCTGGGACTCGCCGAGCAGCTCGTCGGTGCGGGCGTTGGCGAGCAGGGTGCCGATGTTGACGCCGCAGGCCTCGGTGAACTGCTCCAGGAAGTCGCGGTGGACCTCGGTGAAGGAGTGGACGGAGGCGAACTCCATGACGCCGATCAGCCACTCCTCCAGCGCGATCGGCAGGACGACGACCGAGCGGACGTCGGCGGCACCCGCGCCCGAGGCGACGGTGGCGTAGCCGGGCGGCAGGTCGTCCACGAGGACGGTCCGCCGGGTGCGGGCGGCCTGTCCGACCAGGCCCTCCCCCAGCCGCACCCGCCGTTCCTCCCCGGCCGGGCGGCCGTAGGCACTGATCAGGGCCAGCTCGGTGCCGGCTTCGCCCTCCACGGCGAGGAAGAACGCGCCGTACTGGGCGCCGATCAGCGGGGTCAGCTCGTCGGTGATCATCTCGGCGACGGAGCGGATGTCCCGGCGGCCCTGGATGGCGGCGGAGAAGCGGGCCAGGTTGGACTTCAGCCAGTCCTGCTCCTGGTTGGCCAGGGTGGTCTCGCGCAGTGACCCGACCATGGCGTTGATGTTGTCCTTGAGCTCGGCGACCTCGCCGGAGGCGTCCACGCTGACCGAGCGGGTGAGGTCGCCGGCCGCGACGGCGCTGGTGACCTCGGCGATCGCCCGGACCTGCCGGGTCAGGTTGCCGGCCAGCTCGTTGACGTTCTCGGTGAGCCGCTTCCAGGTGCCGGCGACCCCCTCCACCCGGGCCTGGCCGCCCAGCCGGCCCTCGCTGCCGACCTCGCGGGCCACCCGGGTCACCTCGGCGGCGAACGAGGACAGCGTGTCCACCATGGTGTTGACGGTGTTCTTGAGCTCCAGGATCTCGCCGCGCGCGTCCACGTCGATCTTGCGGGTCAGGTCGCCCTCGGCGACGGCCGTGGTGACCTGGGCGATGTTGCGTACCTGGCTGGTCAGGTTGTGCGCCATGAAGTTGACGTTGTCGGTGAGGTCCTTCCACGTCCCGGCGACGTTGGGTACCCGGGCCTGGCCGCCCAGGATGCCCTCGGTGCCGACCTCGCGGGCCACCCGGGTCACCTCGTCCGCGAACACGGACAGGGTGTCGACCATGGTGTTGATCGCGTCGGCCAGGGCGGCGACCTCGCCCTTGGACTCGACGGTGATCTTCCGGGACAGGTCGCCCTTGGCCACGGCGGTCGCCACCTCGGACATCGAGCGGACCTGGCCGGTCAGGTTGGAGGCCATCACGTTGACGTTGTCCGTGAGGTCCTTCCACGTCCCGGAGACGCCCCGGACGGTGGCCTGGCCGCCGAGGTTCCCCTCGGTGCCGACCTCGCGGGCCACCCGGGTGACCTCGCCGGCGAAGGCGGACAGCTGGTCGACCATCGTGTTGATGGTCTCCTTCAGCTCGAGGATCTCGCCGCGCGCGTCCACCCGGATCTTCTGCGACAGGTCGCCCTCGGCCACGGCGGTGGTCACCGAGGCGATCGCCCGGACCTGGGCGGTGAGGTTGTCGGCCATGACGTTCACCGAGTCGGTCAGGTCGCGCCACGTCCCGGCGACGCCCGGCACCTGCGCCTGCCCGCCGAGCCGGCCCTCGCTGCCGACCTCGCGGGCCACCCGGGTCACCTCGGCGGCGAACGAGGACAGCGTGTCCACCATGGTGTTGACGGTGTTCTTGAGCTCCAGGATCTCGCCCCGAGCGTCCACCTCGATCTTCTGGGTGAGGTCGCCGCGCGCCACCGCCGTGGTCACCTGGGCGATGTTGCGCACCTGCCAGGACAGGTTGCCCGCCATCGCGTTGACCGCGTCGGTCAGGTCCAGCCAGGTCCCGGCCGCGTCCGGCACCTGCGCCTGGCCGCCGAGCCGCCCGTCGGTGCCGACCTCGCGCGCCACCCGGGTCACCTCGGAGGTCACCCGGGCCAGCTGGTCGGCCATCCCGTTGAAGACCTCGGCGATCTCCCCGAGCACGCCCGGCCGGTCCGGGGCGAGCCGGGTACGGAAGTCCCCGTCGCGTACGGCGGTCAGTCCCGCGAGCAACTGCCGCAGCGCCTGCTCGGCCGGGTCGGCCGCCGCGGCGCCGGGTACCGGGTGCTCGTCCATCCGTCCACCGTCCGGATCGCTCACACGGCCGGGGTGCGCCGTCCGGGCACCTCGGGTCCGGGGACGGCGGGGTCCACCGCCCTGCTCCCACTGTGCCACTGCGGGCACCGGGGCCGCAGGTGGGGCAGGCGGTGCGGGCCGGGGCAGGCGGGCAGGCCGGGGGAAGGGAAACGATGCAGGCGGCCCGGACGGGAGCCGCGCCGGGCGGGCTCAGTCCGGCACGGCCTCGCGGATCACGAAGGCGTCGGTGACCCCGGTGAGTTCGAGCATGCGCAGGATCAGCGGCCTGGGCCGGGCCAGCTCGAACCGGCTCCCCTCGAGGGCGGCCCGGGCCTTGGACCGGAGCAGGGCGTTGAGCCCGGTGGAGTCGCAGAACTCCAGCCCGGCGCAGTCGATCACGATGACGGCGGCCGGCCCGGCGAGGGCGCCCTCGACGGCGGACCGCAGGTCGGCCACCGAGTCCAGGTCCAGCTCGCCGTAAAGGACCAGCACGGTGCCCCGGGCCCACGGCCTGGCCTCGACGACGAGCCCTTCGACCCGATCGGCGGCCGGGTTCCCGGCCCACTGCGGGCGCTTCGTCATGAGCCTCGGGCTCCTCTCGCCGCGTCCGGGCCCCGGAGCCCGGTGCTCCCTGCCCGCTGACGCCTGCGACAGCGCGGTTATCCCGTTCGGGCCGAAGGAAACACCCGAGGCCGCGGACGGGGCGGACGGGAGGGACAGCTGCGGCGCCGAGGGGCAGCCGTCAGCCCCGGACGGAGCCGACGGGCGGGCCCGCCACCTCCAGCCAGACCAGCTTCCCGCCGCCCTCCGGCTCCGAGCCCCAGGACCGGGAGAGCCGGTCCACCACCCGCAGCCCGTGCCCGCCCGGCCGACCCGGGTCGGCGTACGGGCGCAGCCTCGGCGGCACCGGGCTCGCGTCCGCGACCTCGACCCGCAGCCGCTCGCCGTCCCAGCGCAACCGCAGCTCACGCGGGCCGCCGGGGGCGTGCAGACAGGCGTTGGTGACCAGCTCGGAGACCATCAGCAGGACGTCCTCGACCACCAACTGCCGCTCCTCGTCGGCGGTCGGCAGCCAGTGCCAGGACCGCAGCACCTGCCGGCTGAACGCACGGCTGCGCTGCACCGCACCGGCGCTGCCCGCGAGCATCAGACGCCGGATCTGCTCCGGTCCGGGCAGCTCGCCGTCGCCGAGCCGGTCCACGGCCGCCCTCCTCACGTCCGCTCGGGCGGAGCGGCGGGCCCGGCGGTGCCCCGCGGCGCCTTGAGCGCCGAACCGAGGTCGGGGTGGATCCGCAGCACGGTGTCGGCCCCGGTGACCGCGAGGAGCCGCGCCACGACGGGGCTCGGGCCGGCCAGCTCCAGCCGCAGCCCGGCCGCCTGCGCGTCCAGGTGCGCGCGGAGCAGGACGTTCAGGCCGGTCGAGTCGCAGAACCGCAGGTCGGTGAAGTCGATCACGATCCGTTCGACGCCGTCCGGCGGTGGCCCGGCGAGCGCGGCGCGCAGCGCATCGGCCGTGTCGTGGTCCAGTTCCCCGGCCACGGTGACGACCCGTACCGGGCCCTCGTCGGCCACCGCGACGCGCAGGTCGCCGAACGCGTGGTCTCCGGCGGGCTCGCAGGGTTTCTCGGATGGCCCCTCGGATGGCCGTGGCATGGCTCGCTCCCGGTCGGGTCGGGACGGCGGTGCGCCGTCGGGACCATCATCGCGCGCGCCCTGGCGGGCCGCGCGGACGGCCGTCCCCGGACCCGGCCGCCGCCTAGCGACGGCCGGAAGCGCTGTCCGTCGGACGTCCACGACCCGCGTCTGCCCCGGCTCGCCGTGGCCACACCGGCAGAACCGCCGAGGCCGGACGTCAGGGAACCGCGGGGCCGGACGTCAGGGAATCCCTGCCGGACGTGACGGAACCGCGGGGCCGGACGTCAGAGCGTGCCGTGACGGGGAAGCCGCCCCGGTGGCGGGGCCGGTGCCGCACGCACACGGCCGCCACCGCGAGAACCCCGAGAGGGCACGCGGGAGAACCCCGAGGAGGACGAGCCGCCCGTGACCGCAGCACCGCCGGGCACCAGCTCGCCCAGCGGCTCGCCCCGCTCCTCGACGGCCGGTCCCGTCACCGGGTGGTGGTCCTGGGCCTCGCCCCCGGCGGGCTGCCGGTGGCCGCGGAGGTCGCCGGGGCCCTGGACGCCCCGCTCGACGCCGCAGTGGTCCGGCCGCTGGTCGTCCCCGGCTGCGACCACCCGATCGGCGCGATCGCCGACCGCGACCCGCCGCTGTTCGACCGGTACACCCTGACGATCCTCGGTGTCACCGCGGCGCAGCTCGGCGCGAGCGTCCAGCGCGAGCGCGTCGAGGTGCACCGTCGCGAGTCGCTGTACCGCCAGGGCCGGTCCCGGCACCCCCTGCACGGGCGGACCGCGGTCCTGGTCTTCGACGGCCTGACGGACGCGCTCACCGCCCGCGCCGCCGTCCACGCCGTCGCCGCCGAACACCCGGACCGGCTGATCCTCGCGGCGCCGGTCGGCGACGCCCGGATCGCGGCCGACCTGCGGCGGGACGTGGACGAGCTGGTCTGCCTCCACCTGCCCCGCTACGCGCACGCCGGCCCCTGGTACGACGAGTTCCACGACGTCACCGACCGCGAGGCCGCCGTCCTGCTGCGGCGGCACGCCGTGTCCGTCCTCCCCGGGTCCGTCGGCGAACGGACCTGAGGAGGCCTCACCGCCGCCCGGCCGCCGTGCCCCAGTCCATTTGCCCGATGAGACGGATGCGGACCATCCTCTGTCCATGGAACGCACGGAACGCACGGAGTCCCCGGCACCCCCGGAATGCCCCCGGCACGTCATCGACCTGGGTGAGGTGACGCTGCGCCGCTTCGCCGGCGAGGCCGACTTCCCCGAGTTCTTCGCGGTCATCGAGGAGTCGGTGGAGCACCTGCGGCCGTGGATGCCGTGGGTGGCCGAGCACAGCCGCGCCAAGACCACCGAGTACCTGGCCACCCGGGCTGAGCGCTGGGCGAGCGGGCAGGACTTCGCCTACGCGATCGTGCTGGACGGCGCCATCGTCGGCGCCTGCGGGTTGTACCGGCGCGACGACGCCCCGGACGACGGCCTCGAGATCGGCTACTGGCTCCACCCCGCCGCCATCGGGCGCGGTCTGGCCACCCGGGCCGCGGCGGCCCTGGTCGACCAGGCCTTCGACCTCCCTGGGGTCGAGTGCGTCGACATCGTCCACGACCCGGGCAACCGGGCCAGCGGCGCGATCCCGGCCCGCCTCGGCTTCACCGTGCACCTGCGTCGCCCCTCCGAGGCGATCGCTCCGGCCGAGACCGGCGAGGAGCAGGTGTGGCGGCTCACCCGCGAGCAGGCCGCCGCGAACGCCCGGCGGTGACCCGTTCGGTGATCCGAGCGGTGGCCCCGGCGGTCCGCCGTCGTGGGGGAAACGTGCGGACCGCCGGGCGCGTCCGGCCGGACGGGACGATCCGGCGGCGCGGCGGGAACGGACGCGGTGGAGGCCGCGCCTCCGCGCGGAGCGCCCCATCTCGAACTCCGCAGCCCCGCCGCGGACCTCACCCGCGGCATCGTGCGTCCGTTCCCGTGCCTGGGAGACCCCACCGGGCCGCAGCGATAACACTTTCATCGGATCGCCCCGCACAGCGCTGAATTGACGGACAGTCATACCGGCTGCGGAATCCGCCGACACCCGGTCAGGAAGCTTGTACCGAACCGTCCGTTTCCTGATACTTCCGGTCAGCGCCTGTCAGGGGCAGATCATCCGTCGTGCTACCGGACAGCACAGCCGGAGCCCGCCCACCGTCTGACCGCGCCTCCCGGCCCCCAACCCCCCAGGGGCCGTACTCCCAGGAGGAGATCGGTGAGGACCAAGCGCGGGACCCCCCGCACCGGCACCACTCGACGCCGTACCCGCCTGCTCGCCGTGGCCCTCGGCCTGCTGACCGCCACCGCGGTCGCCGTGCCGGGCGCCGCGGCGGCCCCCACCCACACCGCCGAACCCGGACAGCTCGCGGCCGTCAGCGACGCCGTCCTGCACGCCGAGGTCGACGGCACCGCGTGGTACGTCGACGAGGCCGCCGGACGCGTCGTGGTGACCGCCGACAGCACCGTGTCCACGGAAGCGCTCGACCGGATCACCCAGGCGTCCGGCGGCGACGCGTCCGTCCTGACCGTCCGCCGCGTCCCCGGCACCCTCGCCCCGCTGCTCGCCGCCGGCGACGCCATCTACGGCGGCCAGTACCGCTGCTCGCTCGGCTTCAACGTGGCGGACGCCGGCGCCCACTACTTCCTCACCGCCGGGCACTGCGGGAACGTCGCCCCCCAGTGGTACACGGACGCCGCCCGCACGACGTCGGTCGGAGCCACCGTCGCCTCGACCTTCCCGAGCCACGACTACGCGCTGGTCCGCTACGACAACTCCGCCCTGAGCCACCCCGGCGGCTTCACCTCCGCGCCGAACGCGTTCGTCGGCGAGGCGGTCAAGCGCACCGGCTCGACGACCGGCACGCACGGCGGCAAGGTCACCGGGCTCAACGCCACCGTGCGCTACAGCGGCGGCGGCACCGTGCGCGGCCTGATCCAGACCGACGTGTGCGCCGAGCCCGGCGACTCCGGCGGCCCGCTCTACGACGGCGCCAAGGCACTCGGCATCACCTCGGGCGGCAGCGGCGACTGCACGGTGGGCGGCACGACCTTCTTCCAGCCGGTCAACGCGGCGCTCGCCGCGTACGGGGTCAACGTGTACTGATCCCCCGCGACCCTGAGACGTCGAGACCCTGAGCCGCCCGGACCCTGCCGTCCAGACCCTGAGCCGTCGAACCGACGAACCGACGAACCGACCAGCCGCCGGCCCCGTTGCGCGCAGCAGCGGGGCCGGCGGCCGTGTGCGGCCCGGTCAGCCCGCGTACACGTCCTCGACGTACCGCCCGGCCTCGATCAGTCCCTGCAGCCAGGCCTGCGCCCGCTGCTCGTCGGCCCCCGGCGTCCGCTCCCGGTGCAGTTCCCGGAAGGCCGCCCGGACGCCCGGCGCCATCCGCCCGCCGTCGCCGCACACGTACACCTCGGCGCCCGCCGCGAGCAGCTCCCAGACCTCGGCGGCCTCCGCCGCGAGGCGGTCCTGCACGAAGCGCCGCCCGTCCTGCGGCCGCTCGCTGAAGGCGGGCCGCATCGAGACCGCGCCGGCCCGGTCGGCCGCCTCCAGCTCGGCCCGGTGCAGGTAGTCCGCTTCGGCGGCGTCGCAGCCGAAGTACAGCAGGGCGGGGGCGAGTTCGGCCCCGTCGGCGAGCAGCGCGCGGCGGTCGGCGACGGCGCCCCGGAAGGGCGCCAGGCCGGTGCCGGCCGCGATCATGATCACCGGGGTGCGGTGGCCGATCCGGAACGCCTCCCGGCAGGGCTGGACCCGGGCGAGCACGGTGTCGCCGACCGCGAGCCGGGCGAGGTGGCCGGAGCCGGTGCCGCGGAAGGTGCCCCGCCCGGAGCGGGCCGGGGCGCTGAGCACGGAGACCATCAGGTCCACCTCGCCCGCGCCGCCGGTCGGCGAGGAGGAGATCGAGTAGTGCCGGGGCCTGATCGGCGGCAGCAGCTCCAGCAGCACCGGCCAGGTCAGGCTCCCCTGCAGGGCCGGGTGGTCCTCGATCAGGTCCAGCAGGGTGCGCGGGTCGTCCTCGGGCAGCGCGCGCAGCGCGGCCTGCTCGGGCGGACAGGGGTTGCGGGCGGCCAGCGCGGCGCGCTGCTCGGCGGTCGGGCGGTCCTGCAACTCGACGTGGTGGGTGAGCAGGTCGCGCACCGTCAGCGGGCGGTCGAGGGCCAGGCCGGTGCGCCGGTGGGCCACGATGTTGAGCACGGTCTGCGGGTCGGCGCCGAACAGCTTGGCCGCGCGCTCGACCAGAGCCGGGTCGTTGGCCGGGAGCACCGTGAGGTGGTCGGCGGTCCGGTAGCCGGCGCCCTCGGGCAGGGCCAGCCGGACCAGGCGCTTGACCCGGGGGTAGCCGGGGTCGGTCAGGCTGTCGACGGCGGTGACGGTCAGCTCGGTCATGTCGTGCCGGGCGGCCAGCGCGGCCAGCGGACCGCCGGCCACCTCGGTCACCGTGTACGCGGCCTCCTGCCACGGCGCGGCCGGGGCGTCGGCGTCCCCGTACCGCTCCAGCAGGGCGACGCGCAGCGCCTCGGTGAACTGCCGCACGGTGCCGGCCAGGTCACCGGAGGCGTCGGCCTCGGCGCGGGCGAGCAGCCGGGTGCCGCCGAGGGCGGCGAGCCGGTCGTCGATCAGGACGGGGACGCGCTGGTAGGTGGCGGCGTAGGTGCGGTCGCCGATGCCGAGCACCGCGTACTCCACGCCGTCCGCCACGCCGCCGGCAGCGCCGTCCTCCGGGCCGTCCTCCTGGAGGCGGCGGACGAAGAGGGCCGCGTCGTCCGTCGGCTGCCCGTTGTACGAGGCGGCCGTGATCACCACCGGACGGTCGGTGGGCAGCCCGTCCGCGTACGCGTCCAGCGGGGCGATCGCGGTGTCGCAGCCGAGGTCGGCGGCGGCCTCCGCGAGCTGCCGGCTGAACTCGCGGCAGGCGCCGTAGTTGGAGCCGTGCAGGAGCAGCAGCCCGGTGCCCTGGCGGACCCGGCCGGGGCGCTCGGCGGCCGCGCCGGTCCGCGGGTCCGCGCCGGTGGCCGGCTCGGCGGCCGGGGGGACGGGCGTGCGCCGGGCGAGGCCGAGGGTGAACTCGTCGGGCTTGATGGTGAGCGTCTGCTTGATGGTCAGCCGGTAGTCGGCGTGGTCGATCAGCCGGTAGCGGTGGACCAGCATGCCGAGCAGCATGGTGGCCTCGTGCAGCGCGAACTGCCTTCCGATGCAGGCGCGTTCGCCGGTGCCGAAGGGCTTGAAGGCGTGCGGGGAGCGGGCCGCCTCGGGCTCGGTGTCGAACCGGGACGGGTCGAACAGCTCCGGGTTGTCGCCCCACGCGGAGTCGCGGTGCAGCATCGGGGTCGACACGAAGACCGTCTCCCCGGCGCGCAGCGGGATCCGTCCGCCGAGCAGGGTGTCCTCGCGCGCCTCGCGGCTGAAGGCGGGCGCGGTGGGCCACAGCCGCAGCGCCTCGTTGAGCACCTGCCGGGTGTACCGCAGGCGTCCGACGTCCTCGTACGAGGGCTCCGGGTCGGCCTGGCCGCCCCAGAGGGCGTCCACCTCCCGCTGCACCTCGCGCAGCACGGCCGGGTGCTTGACCAGGTAGTACATCGCGAAGGACAGCGCGCCCGAGGTGGTCTCGTGGCCGGCGATCAGGAAGGTGATCACCTGGTTGCGGATGTTCTCGGCGTCCAGCCGGGTGCCGTCGGAGGGACGCACCGCGCCGAGCATCAGGCCGAGCAGGTCCTCGGCCGGGCCCTGCTCGTCCTCCCCGGCGCGGGCGGCGATCACCTCGTCGACGACGTTGGCCAGGTAGTCGGCGTCGGCCCGGAAGGCCGCGTCGCGCTCGCTGTGGTCCAGCTCCGGGTCGCGGGTGAGCTGGGTCATCGCCCACTCCAGGCAGCGCACCATCGCGTCGACGAACGGGTGCGGTTCGTCCCGCTCGAAGGAGCCGAAGTCGAAGCCGAAGCCGGCCAGCCCGATGGTGTCCAGCGTCATCCGGGTCATGTCGCCGGGCACGTCCACGGGCAGCGCGGCGGCCTCCCGGCGGTCCCAGGAGTCGATCACCCGGCGGGCCACCCGCAGCATCACCGGGTGGTAGGTGCGCATCGAGCCGAGCGCGAAGGCGGGCATCAGGATGTCGTGCGCCCGGGCCCAGTTGGGCTCGTCGTTGTACGCGGTGAACAGGCCGTCGCCGGTGAACTGGCGGACGTTGACCAGGCCCGGGCCGATCGACTTGGTGAACCGGGTCTCGTCGGCCAGCTCCTCGACCAGCTCCAGGCCGCTGACCACCAGGGTGTCCCGGCCGTGCAGCCGCTGGACGAAGGCCGGGCCGTGCGCTCTGGCCAGCTCCATGGTCCGCAGCATCGGGGCGGCGATCGGCGGCGCCGACGAGATGTCCACCAGGGGGACGGCCGGGGTCTCGCTCGCGGCTCCGCTCCCGGCTCCGTCCCGGGTCTCGGCCCCGGCTTCGGCCGTCGCCCCGTCGCTTGCCCCGTTCCTCGTCTCGGTCATCATCTCGGTCATGGTGGGTCCCTCCCGCAGCGGAAAAGTTCGGCTCTCCCACTCTGTGCCCACCGGGAGGGAGGACCGGCCGTGATCACTACATGATTGTGTAGTACCCGGAGCGTCCGCGGGCTTGCCTACGAACCGTCAGCTCCGGCTGCGCGGATGCCACGGGGAGGAGAGGCCGGAGATGCAACCGACCGAGGACTGCGGTCCGGTACCGGGGAGCCCGCAGGACGCGGCGGTGATCTGGCGCAACCGGGCGTTGCGCCTGCTCGACCACGTGCCGATGCCGATCGCGGTGGTCGAGTTCGGCGGCCGGGTCCTGATCGTCAACCGCGCGATGGCGGCCGAGTTCGGCCTGCTGCCGGGGCAGTTGCGCGAGCGGAAGATCCTGGAGTTCTTCACCCTCCAGGACAGCGACACGCTGCAGGCACTCGCCGAGGCGGTCCGGCTGCACCGCCGCTCGCGGTACCCGGCCCGGGTCTCCTGGACGCCCGCGGACGGCGGCGAACGGCACGGCGAGATGACCGTCGACCTGGTCGGCGACACCCCGGAACAGACCCCGAACCTGCTGCTCTCCCTGCGGACCGTCGAGGCACCCCGGGAGGTGCCGCCGCCGGGCCCGCAGGTCGAGGTCAGCCCGGTCGAGGCCCGGATCCTCGCCGCGGCCGCCCGGGGCGCCACCACCGCGCAGATCGCCCGGGAGATCGGCCTCACCGCGGACGGCGTCAACTACCACCTCGCCCGGCTCTCCCGGCGCTGGCGGGTGCCCAACCGCACCGCCCTGGTCGCCCGCGCCTACGCCACCGGCGTGCTGGCCGCCGACACCTGGCCCCCCGAGCCCGCGGCCTGGTGAGAGCCCGGCGACGGGCGCCGAAACGCCCCGAACGGGTGACGGCGAGCTTCGGCCCGGCTACGCCTGGGCAGCCGCCCCGGGCGGACGGAGCGCTTCGAGGAGGAGGACGGCTTGCGCCAGGACGAGGACCGGACCAGCGGCGACCGGGCGGAGGCGGGCCGGGCGGGCCGGGCCTGCGGCGTCAGGCGGGTGTGCAGCGCAGCGCCGCCCACAGGTCGAGCCGGTCCTCCAGCTTCAGCAGGCTGCGGCCGGTGAGCTCCTCGATCCGCTTCATCCGGTAGTGCACGGTGTTGACGTGGAGGTGGAGTGCCTCGGCCGTCCTGGACCAGGAGGCGCTGTGCCGGAGGAAGGCGTCCAGGGTGTCCAGCAGGGAGACGGTGTTGGTCCGGTCGTGCTCGATCAGCGGCGCGAGGAGCCGGCGGCGGAAGTCCGCGGTGATCTCGGCGGGGACGCCCCGGAGCAGCGTTTCGAGGGAGGTGATCCGCGCGCAGCGGCCGACCGTCCCGGGCGGCTCGACGTGGAGCGCGTAGCGGGCCTGGACGAGCGCGGTCCTGAGGGCCCCGGCGGCCGGTTCGACGGTGGAGCCGATGCCCAGGCGCAGGCGCCGTCGGCCGGTCAGTCCGGCTTCCAGGCGGGGGAGGACGCGCTGCAGGGTCTCCGCGATCCGGGCTTCCGGGGCCGGGGACAGGGCCGCCGCGCCGCCCCGGCCGTCGGGGGCGGCGACGAAGGGGGCGGACAGTTCGTGGAGGGCCTCGGCGAGGGCGGCGGCCGTCCAGGTCGCGGGGGCGCCGTCGATCCGCGCGGCGACCGGGGTCAGGCTCTGGTGCGGGGGCAGGCCGGAGAGGGCGAGCGCGCGTTCGGCCTCGGCCTCGGTGTCGGCGCCGGAGTCGAGCAGTTCGATCAGCCGGGTGCCGGTCTGCCGCTGGGCGGTGGCGGTGGCCCGGTCGCGGGTGGCGAGCGGGGTGAGCAGTTCGGCCAGGCCGTGCAGCATGGCGGTGGCGGTGGGGCCGGGTTCGGTGTGGGGCTGCAGCAGCCAGCCGTCGAAGGGTGACTCGCCGGGCGGGCCGACCGGGACGGGCGTGGCCGCGGCTCGGGCTGCGGTTCGCGATGCGGAGGGCGCCGAGGAGTGCGCAGAGGTGTGCGCCGAGGAGTGCGCAGAGGAGTGCTCCGAGGAGGCCAGCACCCGGCCGGAGCCCGTGGTCAGGAAGCAGCCGGGCAGTCCGAGGTCGGTCACGGCCCGCTCCAGGAGGTCGTCCAGGGAGGCCTCGGTGCGGAGGAGCTGGGTCAGGGCGCGCCGGGCGGCGGCCGGGAGGGCCGCCTGCCCCTCGGCGTGCGCCTGAAGGTCGCCCCACAGGCGCAGGTAGACGCGGTCGGTGACGGAGCGGAAGCTGGTTCCGGCCGGGACCGACAGCAGGGGTACGCCGTGCCGGCGGCAGGCCTCGACCAGTTCCGGCGGGACGGTGCCGTGGGTGCCCTCGCCGGCGAGGAGCGCGGCGACCTCGGCGGTGCGCAGCGAGTTGGCGAAGCGCATCGCCGCCTGGCTCTCGTCCGGCCGCCACCAGACCAGTCCGGAGAGGACCAGTTCGCCGCGCTGCAGGTAGCGCGCCGGGTCCTGCAGGTCGGTGGAGGTCACGCCGGTCACCTCGCGGTCGAGTTGGTGGGGGCTCGCCCAGGCGACCTCGATGTGGAGGTCGTCCAGCTCCAGGAGGTCTCCGACGATCATGTTGTTGCTCCTTGTGCGCCATGTGCGGCATGGGGGTCTCGCACATGCGATGGCTGACGCGTATCAGGCATCGTAAACACAAGGACTAGGGTGCGGTTTTCCTCTTGTGTGATCACCTGACGGCGAGGGCTGCGGAGGGGGCCGTGGTCCGGCGGTCCCGACAGTGGACCGCCGCCCGGACTGCCCCGGGCCGCCTCCCGGGCCACGTCCCGGACCGTCCCGGGCCGCCTCCCGCTCACGGCGCCGCGGGCCGCCGGCGGTGCTTGTCGAGGGCCCGCCAGACCTTGTCCCGCAGGAACGGCGCCTCGGTGAAGCGGATCCCGGTGGCGTCCCGCAGGGCGTTGGCGAAGGCCGCCGGCACCGGGTTGAACGGGCTCTCCGACATCGACTTGGCACCCAAGGGCCCGATGGCGTCCGAGGTCTGCGAGAAGTGCACCTCGGTGCGCGGCACGTCCGCGAAGGCGGGCAGCCGGTAGCGGCGGAACGCCGCCGTGCTGACCTCGCCGCGGTCGTCGACCAGGACCTGCTCGAACAGCGTCGCGCCGAGGGCCTGGGCGACGCCGCCCTCGACCTGGCCGCGACACTGCAGCGGGTTCATCACCTTGCCGGCGTCGGCGCCGTGGACGCTGCGCAGGATCCGGATCTCACCGGTGTCCGGGTCCACCGCGATCCGGAACCACTGGGAGTTGAACGCCACCGAGCGCGGTGAGCCGCCGAAGTGGCCGTCGGCACTGAGCTCCACGCCCTGCCCGCGAGCCGCCTCGAAGACCTCCTTGAGCGCGACCGCCCGCCCGTCGCACTCGACCGCGTCGGCGGTGAGCCGCAGCAGGCCGCGCGGAGTGCGGGCGTACTCCGCGGTGAAGGAGAGGATCCGCTCGGCGAGCGCGTCGGCGGCCTTCATCACGGCCTTGCCCGCGACGACGGTCCCGGCGGAGCCGAAGGCGCCGGTGTCGTGCTTCACCACGTCGGTGTCGGACTGCCGGATCGAGATCCGGTCGAGCGTGGTGCCGAGGGCTCCGGCGGTGATCTGTTGGTGCACGGTGGTGGTGCCGTTGCCGAACTCCGCGGTGCCCACCGCGATGTCGTACGTGCCGTCCTCCAGCAGTTTCACCGTCGCGTCGGCGATGTGGCCGCCGGGCGGGCCGCAGGCGATGGCCGCCATGGCGAAGCCCTGGCCGACCAGCCAGCCCTCGGGGGCGAGTTCGGCGCTGGTGTCGTGCGCGAGGGCGTTGCGGACCACCTGGAGGCACTGGTCGAGTCCGTAGGAGGCGATGTGGAGGTCCTCCTCCTCGCCGAGCGGGCCCTCCATGTGCTCGCCGGGGCCGATGACGTTCCTCTCCCGGAGCACCAGCGGGTCGAGGCCCAGCCGCCGGGCGAGTTCGTCCATCGCCGACTCCACGGCGAAGGTGACCTGGCCGAGACCGTAGCCGCGGAACGCGCCGGCGGGCACCGCGTTGGTGTAGACGGAGTAGGCGTCGACCTTCTTGTGCGGCGCCCGGTAGACGCCCATCGACTCGCCGATGCTGTGGAACATCACGGCCGGCCCGTGGTTGCCGTACGCGCCGGTGTCGGCAACCACCCGGAAGCGCAGGGCCGTCAGGGTGCCGTCGCTCCTGGCGCCCAGCTTGACGGTGATCGTGAACGGGTGCCGGGTGGTGGCGCCGTGGAACTGCTCGGCGCGGGTGAACTCCAGCTTGACCGGCCGGTGCAGCCGCAGCGCCGCCAGCACCGCGATGTCCTCGGTGAGCATCTCCTGCTTGCCGCCGAACCCGCCGCCGACCCGGCCCGCCACCACCCGGACCCTGTCCATCGGCAGGTCGTAGAGGTCGCACAGGGCGCGCCGGGTGAGGAAGGGCACCTGGGTGGAGGAGCGCACCACGATCCGTTCCTCCCCCGTCTCCTCGCTCTCCTCGAAGTACGCGACGCAGCCGTGCGTCTCCAGGCTGGCGTGCTGCACCCGCTGGGTGCGGAAGGTCTCCTCGTAGACCACGTCGGCCTCGGCGAAGCCCCGTTCGACGTCGCCCAGTTCGCCGTGCGCCTCGCCGCAGACGTTGTCCCCGGGCCGGGCGATCCGGGACTCCGGGCCCTTGGGGTGGATCACCGGGGCGCCCGGCCGCATCGCCTCCTCCGGGTCCAGGACGTACGGGAGTCGCTCGTAGGTGACGGCGATCCTCCGGCAGCCCTCCTCGGCGGCACCCTCGCTCTCGGCGACCACGGCGGCCACCCGCTGGCCGACGAAGCGGACCACGTCGTCCAGCACCCGGGTGTCGTCCGGGTCCTCGGTCGGGTGCTCGTGGCGGGCCGTGGAGTACAGCCTGTCCGGCGCGTCCTCGTGGGTGAACACCGCGACCACGCCGGGGACGCGCAGCGCGTCCGAGGTGTCGATGGCGGTGATCCGGGCGTGCGGGTGGGGCGAGCGCAGCAGCTTCATGTGCAGCAGCCCGTCCACCGCCAGGTCGAAGGTGTAGCGGGCGGTGCCGGTCACCACCTGCGGCCCTGCGGGGGCGCCCGGGCTGCGGCCGACGGCCTGGCCGGCGCAGGGCCGTTCGGTGTGCCGAACGCCGCGGACGGCGTCCTCGATCGCCCGGTAGCCGGTGCAGCGGCACAGGTTGCCCTTCAGCGCCCTCGGCAGGTCGGCGAGGTGCTCCTCGTCGAAGGCGGAGGCCGTCATCAGCATGCCGGCCGTGCAGAAGCCGCACTGGAAGCCCTGGGCGTCCAGGAACTTCTGCTGCAGCGGGTGGAGTTCGCCGCCCTTCTCGGCCAGGCCCTCCACGGTGGTGACGGCCCGGCCCTCGGCGCGCAGCGCCGGGTAGAGGCAGCTGTGCACCGGCTCGCCGTCCACCTGCACGGTGCAGGCGCCGCAGTCGCCCGCGTCGCAGCCCTTCTTGACCCCGAACCAGCCGCGGTCGCGCAGGTAGGTGCGCAAGCACTGGCCGGCGCGCGGCTCGGCGTCGAAGTCCTCGCCGTTGACCCGGATGGAGAAGCTCACCGTCCGTCCTCCTCGTCGGCGTGGTGCCCGTCGACCAGTTCGCGGCGGACCTCCTCGGAGAGGCGGAAGGTCATGTGCCGCCGCCAGGCGGGGTGTCCGTGGATGTCGTCGACGTACTCCTCGGGCGCGATGCCGTAGCCGATCGCCTCGCGCACCGCCGCCGCGTTGGGCGGCAGCGGGAAGCGCAGCCGGACGGGGCGCACGGTCGAGGCCGTGACCGTCAGCGCCAGCTCGCCGTCGAGCGGGTCGCGGGTGCCGATGAGCAGCGCGCCCGAGCGGCCGAGCCCGTAGAGGGAGGCCTGCCGGAAGGCCGTGCGCCGCTCCAGGGCCCGGGCGGGCAGGAGGATCGAGCGGAGCAGTTCACCGGGGCGCAGGTCCTTCACCCCCGCGCCGACGACAAAGTCCGCCACGGGGACCTCGCGCACTCCCCCGTCCTGGGACAGCAGGGTGCAGACGCCGTCCAGGGCGGCGGTCAGCGAGATCATCGGCCCGGCCGGCAGCCCGTTGCACAGGTTGCCGCCGACGGTGGCCATGTGCCAGATCTTCCAGGACGCGAGGAACGCCCGGCAGCACTGCTCGACGAGCGGGGCCGTCGGCCGGTCCAGGGTCCGGGCGAAGCGCGACAGTTGGGCGATCGTGCAGGTCGCCGCGATCTCCAGGTCGCCGGCGGGCGTCAGCCGCACCGGCTCCCAGCCCATCCGGCTCAGGTCGATCAGCCGCCGGATGTGCGGCTGCGGCTCGGAGAACAGGTACGTCCCGCCGCCGAGCCAGGCGTCCCCCGGGCGCCAGCTCCCGCGCCGCCGCGCGTCGCGCAGCTCCACCACCGTGTTCAGGTCCACGTTCCGTCACCGTCCTCGATTGCTCGATTGATCGACACGGCGATTGAAGCAACGCGCCACCGGGCGGAACGAGTGGTCGCACGCACCAGCCTCGGGCGGCCAGACTGGACGATCGACCAGCGCATGGACATGTCGCGGTGGTGGCCGCCGCCGCTGGTCCGGGCCCTGCGGCGGGTCGGGGGCAGCGGGCGGGGCCGGGCGCGGGCTCAGCCGTCCGTGCGTCGGACGGCCTCGATGAAGCCCCTGGTGGAGGGCCCGGAGAGCGGGCGGCCGTAGCGTTCCCCGACCTGGTCCAGGGGGGTGAGTGCGGTGGTCCAGCCGTGCCGGTCGAGCCAGCCGTGGGTGTCGGGGCCGAGGCCGCCGCGCCACAGGTCGGTGATGTGGGCGAGGGACGGCTCGTGCGGTGCGGCGCTGACGTCCCCGCCCTTCTCCGTCAGCAGGCGGCTGCCGGGGGCGGCCAGGCCGGCGACCGCCGTGAGCAGTCCGGCGGCCTCCTCGGGCGTGAGGTAGACCAGCAGGCCCTCCGCCAGCCAGGCCGAGCGGCGCGACGGGTCGAACCCGGCCTCGACCAGCCGGGCGGGCCAGTGCGGGTCCAGCAGGTCGGCGGACAGGGTGGTGCGCTCGCTCCTCGGCGCGGCACCGAGCCCGTCGAGGACCTGTTCCTTGAAGGCCAGCACCGGGGCCAGGTCGAGTTCGAACACCCGGGTGCCGGCGGGCCAGTCCAGCCGGTAGGCGCGGGTGTCGAGGCCCGCCGCGAGCAGCACGACCTGGTCGGCTTCGGCGGCGAGGAGGCGGTCGTCGTAGTGGCGGGTGCGCAGGATGCCGTGCGCGACCAGGGCCCTGGCGAGGCCGCTGCCCAGGCCGGCTGCGGGCAGCGGCAGCGCGGCGGCCGTGACGAAGGCGGCGGCGTACGGGTCGACGAAGAGCGGGTCGGGGCGGGCGCTCTCGTAGGCCCGCACCCGGGCGACGGACAGGGAGGTGCGGGACACCGGGCTCAGCGGTTCGGAGGTCGTCATGCCCGCAATGTACATCGCCACCGATACATCGGTGAAGATGTATTATGGCGGCATGGACGGCGTGCAACTCCTCAGACTCGGCAAGCGGTTGACCGAGCTCGGCCGCGCGATGATCACCGACCCGGCCTCCGCGCACCTCACCGCCGGCGGGATCGCCGTGATCTCCGACGTGTACCGCCACCCCGCCACCTCCGTCCAGGAGATCCGGGTCCGCACCGGCTTCGCCCAGAGCCACGTCTCCGTCTCCGTCGCCCGACTGCGCGAGGCCGGCCTGCTCGACGCCGCCGCCGACCCGGCCGACGGGCGGCGCACCCTGCTGACCGTCTCCGAGCGCGCCCGGACCGCCATCCGCGCCCGCGTCGCGCAGCCCGCCGAGCCGGTCATCTCGAAGGCCGTCCCGGACCCGGACCAGGCCCGCCGGGTCACCGAACTGCTCGACGAACTCGCGGGCCTCCTGCTGCGCTGACCAGCGGACCCGGCCGGATTTCCACAACTGCGCTACAAGGAGCCCGGTCTGCTTTCCCGTCAGCCGTCTCCCTGGAATCATCCCCACTGGGCATCGGGGAGGTGCCCGGGACGCGATCGATGGGGGTTGCGATGAACGCTCGGATCAAGGACGCGCGGCCGCCCGGCCGGCCCCGAGTCCTGGCGGCGGTCGGCCGCACGCTGGCCCGGGGCCTGCTCCTGCTGGCGGGCCTGGCCACCGTCTTCGTCGCCTTCAGCTGGTTCGTGGGCGGCTACCGCTCGGTGGACGCCTACCTCGCCGCCCCGGACTGCGGAACGGCGGCGGCCGCGCCCGGCGCGGCCTGCGTACGCCACGAGACGGGCAAGGTCACGGCGGGGAAGGTCGACAACAGCGGCGACTCCACCAGCTACGAGCTGACCGTGGCCCGGGAAACGGCGCGCAGCCACACCTTCGACGTCGGCGAGGCCTTCTACGACGAGGTCGCCATCGGCACGGACGTGGACCTGAAGATCTGGAACGGCCGGGCGGTCGAGGTCTCCTGGCACGGGCACCGCGCCTCGGTACCCGACATCCCCTGGCTGACCTGCCTCAAGGTGGCCCTCCTGGTCGGAGCGGGGACGGCCCTGACCCTGTACGGCCTGGCCTGGCCAAGCGCGAGCGCCCAGGCGGTACCGCCGGCCACCGCCCTCGGGATCGCCTTCGTCTCCCTCCTCGGCAGCTTCACCCTCTGCCTCGCCCAGTGGCCCCTCGTCGTCACCCTGGCCCTCCCCATCCTCGCCTGGCTGCTCTTCACCGCCGTCACCACGGTGGTCGCCCTCGAGGACTGACCCTCCGATCCCGACCGGACCTTGACCCCGCTCCGGTCACGTCCGGGTCCGCGAGCGACTCACCACGTCATCGCCGGCGAGCCGGCTGCCCGGGGGCGTGCCCTCGGGAACGGCGGGCGGCGAGGGCGGCCTCGATTTCGGCCTGGAACGGCGGCGGGAGCGGGGCCGGCCGCCCCGGTCCCCTACCGTGGGAGGAGACGGCCCCTACCGTGGGAGACCATGGCCGACGTCCGGAACGCCGCGGCCCGCGGACGGCCCCGGGCAAGCTCGGGCCGGGAAGGGACGGTGACCGGTGGGTCCCGTGGAGGCGCGGCAGCCCAGGCACCCCGTCACCGAGGCCGTCGTCGTCGGCTCCGGTCCCAACGGCCTGGCCGCCGCCGTCACGCTCGCCGTGCACGGGCTCGCGGTCACCGTGCTGGAAGCCGCCGAGGAGATCGGCGGCGGCGCCCGCAGCGGCGAGACCACCCTGCCCGGCCTGCTGCACGACCACTGCTCGGCGGTGCACCCCTTCGGCGTGGCCTCCGCACTGCTGCGCTCCCCCGACCTCGCCCGGCACGGCCTGCACTGGGCCTGGCCCGACGTGGACCTCGCACACCCCCTGGACGACGGGAACGCGGCCGTGGCCCTGCGCTCGGTCCGGGACAGCGCCCGCGCGCTCGGCGCCGACGCCGAGGCCTGGCTGCGGGTGTTCACCCGGCCGAGCGAGCACTTCGACGCCCTCGCCGACGACGCCCTGCGCCCGCTCCTGCGGGTACCCCGACACCCGCTGCTGCTCGCCGACTTCGGCCGCCGAGCCGCGCAACCCGCCACCGTGCTCGCCCGGCGCTGGCGCACCGACCGGGCCCGGGCTCTGTTCGCCGGGGCGGCCGCGCACGCCTTCCAGCCCCTCGAACGCCCGCTGACCTCCGCCGTCGGCCTGCTCCTCCTCGCCGCCGCCCACCACCGCGGCTGGCCCGTCGCCCGAGGCGGCTCCGGCCGGATCACCGCCGCCCTCGCGGCCCGGCTCACCGAACTCGGCGGACACCTCGAAACCGGGCACCCGGTGCGCTCCCTCGCCGAACTGCCGCCGACCGGGCTCGTCCTGCTGGACGTCGCCCCCGGCGCGGCAGCGGACATCTGCGGCGACCGACTGCCCCCACGCGTACGACGCGCCTACCGGCGCTGGCGGCACGGGCCGGCCGCCTTCCGGATGGACTTCGCCGTGGCCGACGGCGTCCCGTGGCGCCACGAGGACTGCCGCCGGGCCGGCACCGTCCACCTCGGCGGCACCATGGAGGAAATCGCCCACGCCGAACGGGAGACCGCCCACGGCCGGATGCCCGAACGCCCCTTCGTCCTCGTCGCCCAGCAGTACCTCGCCGACCCCGGCCGCTCACGCGGCGACACCCACCCCGTGTACGCCTACGCCCACGTGCCGCACGGCTACGACGGAGACGCCTCCGGGCAGATCCTGGCCCAACTCGAACGCTTCGCCCCCGGCTTCCGGGACCGCGTGCTCGCCACCACCGTCACCCCGGCGTGCCGACTGCCGCGCCACAACGCCAACCTCGTCGGCGGCGACATCAGCACCGGCGCCAACACCCCGCTCCAGACCGTCCTGCGCCCACGCCCCGCCCTCGACCCGTACGCCACCGGCATCCCCGGCGTCTACCTCTGCTCCGCCGCCACCCCACCCGGCGCCGGCGTCCACGGCCTGTGCGGCATCCACGCGGCCCGGTCCGCCCTACGGCACGCGGGGATCACGGCGGCCGGCTGATCAGCCGGCCGCCCGGAGAGCGGGCGACGGGTCGTCGGGGCCGCCGTGGCGTGGCTGCGCCCCGCCGGACGGTGCGCGCCGCGAGCATAGGGCCTGGCGTCGCCGTCCCCCGGTCGGCGGCCGCGACCGGACGCGACCGGAGGCGGCTGCGACCGAACCCCGACGGTGACCGAGCCCCGTTCCCGAGGAAAGGCGTCGTGCTCGATGAACCCCCCGCCGGGACCTGCCCGCCCGCCCGAACCCGATGCGCGGGCGGCCGACGGCGGGCGCCGGTGGCTCCTCGTCGCGGGGATCGCGGGCGTGCTGTTCACGGTCGTGGCCGTGCTGACGGCCGCCCACGGCTGGGCACCGTACCCGTTCGAGCGGGCTGCCAATGACTGGAGTGTCACCCACCGGCCGGCCGCCGCCCGGAGCACGGCCGTCGCCCTCACCTGGCTCGGCAGCGGCGTGGTGCCCTACCTCCTCGCCCTCGCCGCCGGGGCCGTCACCCTCCGCGCCGCGCCCGCGCCGCGCTCCCCGCGCCGCGCCGTCCTGCAGCTGACGGGCCCCGTGCTGTGGCTGATCGCGGGCCAGCTCCTGCGGCTGGGCGTGATGCACGCCTGCGGACGGCCCCGGCCGCCGCGGATGAACTGGGCGACGGACGCGTCCGGGTTCTCCTTCCCCTCCGGCCACTCCTTCACCGCCACGGTCAGCGCCGGTCTGCTCGCCCTGGCCGTCGCCCGGGCCCGCCCGGCCCGGGCCGGGGCCGCGATCGCGGGCGCCGCCGTGTTCGCCGTCGCGATCGGCCTCACCCGCGTCTACCTCGGGGTGCACTGGCCCCTGGACGTCCTCGGCGGCTGGCTCCTCGCCGCCGGCTGGCTCGCCGCCGGCGCCGTCGTCCTGCGCCCGGGCCCACCGCACCGCCGCCGGACACCCGGGAGCCCGACGGATCACCACGCGAGCGACCGAGAGTGACCACCCCGGGAACCCGGCGGGTGCCCGCTCAGACCGGCGGCTGTGCCCGGGCCAGGCCGCGGTCGTACGCGAAGATCACCGCCTGTACCCGGTCCCGGGCGCCGATCTTCGCCAGGACGCGGCTGACGTGCGTCTTGACGGTCGACTCCGCGAGCACCAGGCGTTGGGCGATCTCGCCGTTGGTCCAGCCGTTGGCGACGGCGATCAGGATCTCCCGTTCGCGGTCGGTCAGGGCTTCCAGCCTGGGGTCGGCGGCGGGTGCCGTGCCGGGCGGGCGGATCGGCAGGCGGTGGGCGTAGGCGTCGAGGAGGCGCCGGGTGATGGCGGGGGCGACGACGGCGTCGCCCCCGGCGACGGAGCGGATCCCGGAGAGCAGCTCCTCGGGGCGGGCGTCCTTGAGGAGGAAGCCGCTGGCTCCGGCGCGCAGCGCGGCGTGGGCGTACTCGTCGAGGTCGAAGGTGGTCAGCACGAGGATGCGGGAGCGGCCGCCGCTGGCGACGATCTGCCGGGTGGCCTCGATGCCGTCCATGCCGGGCATGCGGATGTCCATCAGGACGACGTCGGGTCGCAGGTCGGCGGTCAGCCGGACGGCTTCGCCGCCGTGGGCGGCCTCGCCGACGACCTCGGTGTCGGATTGGCTCTCCAGCAGCATGCGGAAGCCGTACCGCTGGAGTGGCTGGTCGTCCACGATGAGGACGGTGGTCACGTCGGTCCGCCTGTCGGGTCGGGGGTGAGGTCGAGTACGGCCTCCACGCTCCATCCTGCACCGGGGCCGGGGCCAGCCGTGACGGTGCCGCCGTAGAGCGCCGCGCGTTCACGGATGCCGGCGAGGCCGTGGCCTTCGCCGCCGGGGTGCGCGGGTGTGCGGGCGTCGGGGGGCGGCCCGCTGTCCTGGACGCGGACCCGCAGCCGGTCGGTGTCGGCGGTCAGGGTGACGTGGGCCCGGGTGTCGGGGCCGGCGTGCTTGAGGGTGTTGGTGAGCGATTCCTGGACGATGCGGTAGGCCATGAGCTGCATGCCGCGGTCCAGGCGGTCGAGGTCGCCGGCCGCCGTGTACACGACCTGCGGTCCGGCGGCGCGGATGCGGGCGCACAGCCCGTCGAGGTCGGCGATGCCCGGCTGCGGGGTGAATTCGGCGGTCTCGTCGCCCTGGTCGCGCAGGACGCCGAGCATGCGGCGCAGTTCGCCGAGTGCCTGGCGGCTGGTGTCGCCGATCAGCAGCAGGGCCTCCCGGCCGCGCTCGGGGGCGGCCTGGGCCGCGTAGGCGCCGCCGTCGGCGAGGGTGACGATGACGGACAGGTTGTGGCCGATGATGTCGTGCATCTCGCGGGCCACCCGGGTGCGCTCGGTGGCGGTGGCGAGCCGGCTGCGCTGGTCGCGTTCGATCTCCAGGCGGGCGGCGCGTTCGCGCAGTCCGGCGAGCTGGGCGCGCCGGATGCGTACCGCGATGCCGAGGGCGACGGCCGCCGTGGCGGCGCTGAACAGGAAGAACAGGGCGTCGCCGACGGGCAGCCCCCCACCGGAGACGGCCACGGCGACCAGGGCGACGGCGCCGACCATGGCCCCGCAGGACCAGGCCAGGTGCCGTAGCCGGCCGTGCAGGGCCAGGCTGTAGAGGGCGATCAGCAGGGCGGCGTCGGCGCGCAGGCCGACGCCCAGCGACCACTGCAGGACGAAGACCGCCATGATCGCGACGAAGGCCGCCGTGGGCCGGCGGCGGCGCCACAGCAGCGGGACGACCAGGCCCGCCTGCAGGGCCAGCGTCGCGGGCAGCGACAGCCGGGCGAGGACGATCCGGTGCTCGCGCGGGCCCTCGCCGTGCCCGGGGAGGAGGTCCGGCAGGCAGAACAGCAGGACGGCGGCGACGACCACGGCGGCGTCGAGCACCCAGGGGTGGTCGCGGTCCGCCTGGCGCACCCGTTGGCCGATCCGGGCCAGGCGCGCGAACAGCGGGCCGGACAGGACCTCGGCTCCGGTGAACGGGCCCGTGGAGGTGGCGTGCTCGCTCACCGGTGGCACCTCCCTGGTCGGACGTCTGTGCTGCGCGATCGCGGAAAGCGGCGCCGGTCTGTCCCGGCGCCGCACTCCGATTGTCTCAGGCCTCGTGCCGCAGGCGCCGTGCCTCAGGCATCAGGCCTCGTGCCTCGTGTCTCGGGCGCCGTGCCTGAGGCATCAGGCCTGACGCCTGGTGCCTCAGGCGTCGGTGCGCACCAGGCGCACGGCGGCTCCCGTCAGGGCGAGCACCGTCCAGCCGAGGAAGACGACCAGTCCGGCCGTCGGCGACAGCGTGGTGCTGTCGTGCTGGAGGGCGAACATCGCCTCGCCCGCGTGGCTGGGCAGGTAGGGGCTGATGTCGTCCTGCCAGGAGCTGGGCAGCAGCGAGGTCAGCCCGGGGATCAGCATCAGCGAGGCCACCAGGACGGCGATGCCGCCGGCCACCGAGCGCAGCAGCGCGCCCAGCGCGACGCCGATCACGCCGACCAGCGCGAGGTAGAGCCCGGCTCCGAGCAGGCCGCGCACGACCCCGGTGTCGGAGAGGGTCATCGCGGCGCGGGTGTCGGCGAGGATCCGGCTGTCGACGAGGAAGGTGGCGAACACCCCGACGGTACCGAGGACCAGCGCGATCACCCCGAACACGGCGGCCTTGGACCACAGCACCGGCAGGCGGCGCGGCACGGCGGCGAGCGTGGAGCGGATCATGCCGGTCGAGTACTCGCCGGCGGCGACCAGGACGCCGAGGACGCCGAGTGCCAGCTGGGCGAAGTTGGTGCCGAACAGGGACAGGCTCAGCGCGCTCGCGGTGGCGAAGTCCCGGTCCATCGGGCGGCCCTCGCTGATCCGCGACTTGAACTGG
This sequence comes from Kitasatospora sp. NPDC034023, assembly GCF_055575795.1. Lineage (NCBI taxonomy): Bacteria > Bacillati > Actinomycetota > Actinomycetes > Kitasatosporales > Streptomycetaceae > Kitasatospora > Kitasatospora sp. NPDC034023. The sequence continues at coordinate 89,063 of NZ_JBVIRY010000024.1, read as the reverse complement.
GACGCGGCGATCAGGCCGAACGCGACCAGGAAGAGCAGGGCGAGGCCGAGGGTGATCCAGGTGGAGCGCAGGGACCACAGCTTGGCCCACTCGGAGCGCAGCACGCGCAGTGCGGTCACCTTGTACGCGGGGCGGGCGGGCCGGAGGTCGGCGGGCGCGGACGTCGGGCTCGGTGCGACAACGCTCATGCCGCGCTCCTCGGGGTTTCGGTGCCGACGGTGTCGGCGGCCTTGGCGGTGGTGGTGCCGTGGTACTCGACGGCGTCGCGGGTCAGCTCCATGAACGCCTCCTCCAGGGAGACCGTGCGGGGAGTGAGCTCGAAGAGCGCGATGCCCTGCTCGGCGGCGGCGAGGCCGATCTCGCGGGCCGTGCGGCCGGTGACCAGGAGTTCCTCCGAGCCGGCCCGGCCGGTGATCTCCACTCCCGGTCCGGCGAGCGCGGAGCGCAGCCCGGCCGGGTCGGCGCTGGCGACCTTGACCGCGTCGCCGCCGGCCTGACGGACCAGTTCCTGCACGGTGGTGTCGGCCAGCAGCCGACCCCGTCCGACGATGATCAGGTGGTCGGCGACCAGGGCCATCTCGCTCATCAGGTGCGAGGAGACGAAGACGGTGCGCCCCTCGGCGGCGAGCCCGGTGAGGAGGTTGCGGATCCACAGGACGCCCTCGGGGTCGAGGCCGTTGACCGGCTCGTCGAGCATCACGGTGGCCGGGTCGCCGAGCAGGGCCGAGGCGATGCCGAGCCGCTGGCCCATGCCGAGCGAGAACGCCCCGGCGCGCTTGCGGGCCACCGACTGCAGGCCGGTCATCTCGATGACCTCGTCGACCCGGCCGCGCGGGATGCCGTGGGTGTGGGCCTGGGCCATCAGGTGGTTGAAGGCGGAGCGACCCGGGTGGATCGACTTGGCCTCCAGCAGCGCGCCGACCTCCTGCAGCGGCGCCGCGTGCTCGGCGTAGCGGCGGCCGTTGACGCGGACCGTTCCGCTGGTGGGGGCGTCGAGACCGACGATCATCCGCATGGTGGTGGACTTGCCCGCCCCGTTGGGCCCGAGGAAGCCCGTCACCGTGCCCGGCCGGACCGTGAAGTCCAGCCGGTCGACGGCGGTCTTCTCGCCGTACCGCTTCGTCAGCTGGTGTGCCTCGATCATCGGTCATCCCTGTGCTCCGGGGCCGGGCCGTCCCGGCCGCCCTCGCCTTCCACGCTAGGGGCAGGGGCGGCCGGATCCGTGGTACCGGGGGCCGATCATCGACGCGCCCGTAGTACCGCGGTACCACGGGCCACGCGTCGGCCGGGCAGCTCGACGGGTGATGTTCCCGCAGGTCGGCCGCCGCCGTCCGGGGGTCGGAGCAGGCCCGGCCGATACTCCGGCCATGACACCCTCCCGCCGGAATTCCCTGCTGCGCGTCACCGCTGCCTGCGCGCTCCTCGCCGTCTGTTCCCCGGTCACGACCGCGGGCGCCGCGGCCGGTACGGAAGCCCACCGCCGTCCCTGCGTGGTGTCCGCGAAGATGTCAGGCCTCGCCCTGCTCCCGGAGGATCCGTTCCACGCGGCGAACGCGGCGCGCACGCGCTGATCGTCGGTGCGCCCTGACCAGGGAGGCCTCCGCACTCCTGCGGCGGCGTGACCGCCGGTCAGTCCTGCGCGGAACCCGCGCCCGCGGACAGTCCGAGGATCGTCGCGGTCAGGATGCGGGCCAGCCGGGGTTCGACCTCGATGACGGCGTGGGCGAGGCGCGGGTCACTGCGGTAGAGGGCGGCGACCTCTGCGCCCGGGTTCGCGATCTGCCACATCGCCCCGGCCAGGGCGACGGCGGTGGCGATCAGGTCGACGACGTCCTGGTCGTTCAGGGTGGGCACCTGCGCGCGGACGGCCGCGGTGATCGGCTCACGGGCGGCGCGGGTGGCGAGCTTGAAGTCGCGCACCGCGTCGAGCGAGACGTTGCGTTCGAGGTTGAGCGGTGCGTGCGCGAGCAGGTCGCAGAACATGCCACGGGCCGCGAGCGTGGCGGCGAACGCCCGCGCCACGGCGGCCGGACCCGGGTCCGCGGCGTCCCGGAGCCGCTCGGACAGCGCGTCCGACCAGTCCTGCCAGCCCTCCGCCGTCAGCCGCAGGAAGATCTGCTCGCGCGTCTCGAAGTACCGCAGCAGCGCCGACTTGTGCATGCCCACCGCGGCGGCGATGTCCGTCAGGGAGACGTCCCGGATGCCGCGCTCCCGGCCGAGTGCCCGGGCCGCCTCCAGGATCGAGGCCTCGCGCAGGCGCTTGGCCTCGGGCGAGCGCGCCCGCTGGAACTCCGATGCTGCTGCTTCCACCCGCCCATCGTAGAACAACACCGTTGCGGTATTACCGCAACAGTGTTGCGGTAATACCGCAACGGTGTTTTACTAACGGCATGGAACAGACTTGGTTCATCACCGGCAGCTCCCGCGGCTTCGGCCGCACCCTCGTCCGCGCCGCCCTCGAAGCCGGCGACCGGGTGGCCGCGACCGCTCGCCGCCCCGAGCAACTCGCCGACCTCGTAGAGGAGTTCGGCGACCGGGTCCGACCGATCGCACTCGACGTCACCGACCCGGAGGCCGCCCGGGCGGCCCTCGCCGAGGCGCACGCACACTTCGGCCGGATCGACGTGCTGGTGAACAACGCCGGCTACGCCAACGTCTCGCCGATCGAGACCACCGAGGACGCCGACTTCCGCGCCCAGTTCGAGACGAACTTCTGGGGCGTCTACCACGTCACCAAGGCCGCGATCCCGCTGCTGCGCGAGCAGAAGGGCGGGCTGGTCATCCAGTTCTCCTCCATGGGCGGAAGGGTCGGCGGCTCGCCGGGCATCGCGTCCTACCAGGCGGCGAAGTTCGCCATCGACGGCTTCAGCCGCGTCCTGCGGGCCGAGACCGCGCCGTTCGGCGTGCGGGTGCTGGTCGTCGAACCCAGCGGCTTCCGCACCGACTGGGCCGGGGCCTCGATGGTCGTCCACGACGTCCCGGAGGCCTACGCCGAGACGGTCGGCGCCGTCAACCAGCGGCTGCGGCAGAACAGCGACGGAGCCGGCGTCGCCGGCGACCCCGTCCGGGCCGCCGAGATCCTCGTGCGGATGGCCAAGCGGCGCGACATCCCCCACCACCTGCCCCTCGGGGTCAACGCGGCCGAGGGCTCCATCGCCATGGACCGCCGGCTCCTCGCGGACGACACCAAGTGGCGCGAGGTCTCCCGCTCCGCCGACTTCGCCGAGGCCTACCCGGCCCCCTTCCCGCCGGACTCCACGCACTGACCGGCCTCCACGCCCGCCTCCACCTCCGGGTCCGTCTCCGTCGTCGCGTCCGTCTCCGTGTCCGTGTCCGTTCCGTGTCCGCGTTCGGGAAGTCGGCGCCCGTCCGGTCGGTTACCCGATAATGCGCGGTGGCCGTGTGCCGTCGTAGCGCAGACTCGGAGCGAGCACTTTCCAGACCGGAGGATGGTTTTCATGATTGACCGGCCGTTGACGCTGATGGCAGTACACGCCCACCCCGACGACGAGGCCAGCGGAACCGGCGGTGTCCTCGCGCGGTACGCGGCGGAAGGCATCCGTACGGTCCTCGTCACGTGTACCGACGGCGGTTGCGGTGACGGACCTGGCGGTGTCAAGCCGGGCGACCCCGGGCACGACCCGGCGGCCGTCGCCGCGATGCGCCGGCAGGAACTCGAGGCGAGCTGCGAGGTCCTGAAGGTCAGCCACCTGGAGCTGCTGGAGTTCGCCGACTCCGGGATGATGGGCTGGCCGACCAATGACGCACCCGGCTCGTTCTGGCGGACGCCGGTCGAGGACGGCGCCGCCCGCCTCGCCGAACTGATGCGCCACTACCAGCCCGATGTGGTCGTCACCTACGACGAGAACGGGTTCTACGGCCACCCCGACCACATCCAGGCACACCGCATCACGATGGCGGCACTGGAACTGACCGGGATGACGCCCAAGGTCTACTGGACGACGGCGCCGCACTCGATGATGCGGCGGTTCGGCGAGATCATGCGGGAGTTCGGCACGGACCGGGAGGAGCCCGAGCCCACCGAGGCCGCCGAACTGCCCGAGATCGGCCTCCCCGACGAGGAGATCACCACCTGGGTGGACACCACCGAGTTCGGCGACCAGAAGTTCGACGCCCTCGCCGCGCACGCCAGCCAGGGCGAGAACATCTTCTTCCTGCGCATGGGCAAGGAGCGTTTCAACGAGCTGTGGGGCGTGGAGACCTTCGTCCGGGTCAAGGACGCCACCGGCGCGGCCGTGCCGGAGACCGACCTCTTCGCCGGGCTGCGCTGACCCCCGGCGCGACTCGAACCGCTCGGCCCGCTCGGCCCGCTCCGACGGACCCGGCGCGGCTCGGCCCGTTCCGTGACACCCGCCGCCCGGTTCGCTCGACCTTCGGGTCGGGCGGGCCGGGCGGCGGTTTTGATCTCCGGCCCGAGGGCAGCCGCGGTCGGTGTTGCTTGCTACCGTGAATGTCCGGACATATCGGGGGGACACCATGACGGACTTTCACGTCAAACCGGCGGACATGCTGCTGTCGTCCGCCGGGTTCACCGACCTGCAGAACGCCGCCGCCCAGATCTACCGGAGCGTGGTGTTCGCCCTGGACGGCACCGCGGGCATGGCGGGCGACGACGAGGCCGGCACCGCCTTCGCCGCCACGTACGATCCGGCCGCGCAGAAGCTCGTCGACGCGATGGCCCAGGTCGTCGGCCAGCTCGGCCAGACCTCCAACGGCCTGTACACGATGGCGATCAACTACCTCCAGACCGACGCCGACATCGCGGCCTCGATGATGGCCCCGCAGAAGCTCCCGGAATCGGCCGACCCGCAGTGCGACGAGGAGGTCGCCAAGGCCAAGCTCCACTCCGCGGCCGGACACAACGACAGCGGCGCCGTCCACGACCTCCTCAAGAAGTTCTGGCCGCAGGGCGATCCGGGCAAGCTCCGCCAGGCCGCGAGCGACTGGAGGCACTTCGCGGAACTCGTCGGCAAACTCGGCACCGAAGGCGACAAGCGGGTTCTGCGCGTCACCGCCTCCAGCACCTCCGGCGCCGTCACCTCCTTCGCCCAGAACTGGGCCAAGGTGCACGACGGCAACGCCACCGAGGGCCCGCTGCTGAACAGCCTCGCCACCGCCGCGAACAAGCTCGGCCAGGCCTGCGAGTCGTACGCCAAACACGTCGAGGACCTGCGCGACAAGCTGGAGGACCTCGCGATCGCCGCCGGCGTCGTCGCCGGGGCCGGCCTCCTGCTGACCGTCTTCACGCTCGGCGGATCCGACGTGGCGGCGGCCGGCGGCGAGGCCGCGATCGTCGCCGAGGCCGGCACCGCGGCGGCCGCCATGACCGCGGCCGTCGAGGGCAGCGCGGAACTCGCCGTGCTGGCCGAGGCGGCGGCCGTGGTCGACTCCGCGGCGGCGAGCCTGATCCCCGTCGGCGCGGGCGTGGTCGCCGTGACGACCACCGCCGTCGTCCTGGCCGGGGCGACCGACGCCGCGGCCGCCCCCACGCCCAAGCCCCCGCCGTTCACCGTCACCCCCGGCATGCCGCCGCTGCCCCGCGACCCGAACAGCCCCTTCCCGGCGCTGTCGCCGCAGGACCAGGCCTCCGTCCGGGCGTGGATGACGCAGATGCAGCAGGACGGCCGTACCTTCCCGGCCCTGGGCCCCTCCGTCAAGGGCGATCCCAAGATCGACGCGCGCCGGGGCTACCAGGTACGGGTGGCCGGGTCGACCGAGTACCGGCTGTACACCACGGTGACCGACCCGGAGACCGGACGCGAGCTCGGCATGGACGCCGACGGTGTGCGCCCCGAGGACGGTGCGGCGATCGACGCCAAGTACATCGGCCAGCAGAAGAGTTGCAAGTCCCCGTTCCGGCTGGACAACGCCGACGGCGTCTTCGACTTCGTGTACGAGAACACGATGGACGGCGAGGCGAAGAAGCTGGACAAGTACGCGTCGGCGCTGACGGACCCCCGCAACAAGGTCAACCACCTGGAGCTGATCACCAACGACGGCAAGGCCAGCTCCTACTTCCAGGCCCTGATGACCGCCAAGGGCGTCACCGGCAACGTCCGCGTCGTACCGTGACCGTGACCGCGACCGAAGTACCCGGCCCGCACCCGACCGCACCCGGCCCGCACCCGACCCGCAGCACCGAGAGATAGCGAGAACACCCCGTGGGAGCCACCTTCTACGTCAGCGCCGACCGCGAGCAGGCCGGACCGTGGGCCTTCACCGGCGAACAGCTGAAGGACTGCGTCCGCCGCCACTGGCCGGACGCCACGGTGAGCGGCGCCTTCGAGCACTTCCTGGAGATCCACGCCGAGGTCGAGCCCGGCCGGTGGGCGGAGGTGTCGTACAACCTGCGGCACGGCGCCTTCTCCTTCGAGGACCGGGAACCGCACTCCGCGCCGCTCACCGTCATCTACGCGGCGCTGCACGAACTGGCGCCCGCCGTACCAGTGGTCTGGTGGGTCGACTACGACGCCGAGCTCGAGCCCCTCGACCTGGCCGGCGGCCGGGAGGCGTTCATCGACAGCTTCCCCGCCTAGGGTCCGCCTGCAGTCCGCCCGCCCGGGGTCCGTTCTCGACCGCCGGCCGGTCACCTGAGTTCGCGCTTGAGGATCTTGCCGGTGGCGGTCATCGGCAGGGTCTCGACGATCTCCACGACGCGCGGGTACTTGTGGCCGGCCATCTGCTCCCTGCCCCAGGCGATCAGTTCGTCGGGGGTGGCCCGGGCATCGGGGTTCAGGATGACGTACGCCTTGACCTCCTCGCCGTGGCTCTCGTGGGGCACGCCGACGACCGCGGCCAGGCCGATCGCGGGGTGCGTCATCAACACCTCCTCGATCTCGCGCGGGTACACGTTGAAGCCGCCCCGGATGATCATGTCCTTGGCGCGGTCGACGATGTAGTAGAAGCCGTCCGCGTCCCGGCGGGCCAGGTCGCCGGTGCGGAACCAGCCGTCCCTGATCGCGGCCGCGGTGGCCTCGGGCCGGTTGTGGTAGCCCTTCATGACGGCGTGGCCCTTGACCGCGATCTCGCCGACGGCGCCGGGCTCGGTGACCTCCGACCAGTCGGCGTCGATCAACATGAGCTCGACGCCCCAGATCGGCACGCCGATGGAACCGGGGCGCGGCTCGCGCTCGGGGTCGGAGAAGGTCACCACCGGCGAGGTCTCGGAGAGGCCGTAGCCCTCGAGGATCCGGATGCGGAACCGCCCCTCGACCCGGCTGAGGAGCTCCACCGGCATCGGGGCGCCACCGGAGACGCCGATGCGCAGGTTGCGGGCGATCCGGTCCACGTCGACGGCATCGGTGAGGGCGCCCAGCAGACCCCACCACATGGTCGGGACACCGGCGAAGAAGGTGATCTCCTCGGTGTTCATCAGCCGCACGACCTCCTCCGCGTCGAAGCGCGGCACCAGGTGGAGGGTCGCGGCCGTCGAGAAGCCGGTGTGCATCTGGACGGTGGAACCGAAGGTGTGGAACAGCGGCAGGCACAGGACGTGGCTGTCCGTGGCCGGCGTGCTCCGGAACATCCGGTTGCAGGCCAGCACGTTCATCACCGTGTTCACGTGGGAGAGTTCGGCGCCCTTGGGCTGACCGGTGGTGCCCGAGGTGTAGAGGATGACGGCGGTGTCGGTCGCCTCGGTGGCCACCGCGTCGAACACCGGGGACTTCCCGGCCAGCGCCGCGCCCATGGTCTCCGTCCCCTCGATCGGCGAGGGCGCGGCCGGATCGGCGGTGATCAGGAAGAAGTCCTCGCAGGTCCCGACCTCGTCGAACGCCTTCCGGCCCTCCTCGCCGATGGCCAGGCCCGGCGTCCCCTCGAAGCAGAAGTACGCCTTCACCTCGGCGTCGCGCAGATGATAGGCCACCTCCCGCGACTTGAGCAGGATGTTCAGCGGGACGACGACCCCGCCGGCCTTGAGGATGCCGTAGTAGACGACCGGGAACTGCGGCAGGTTCGGACAACTCAGCGCCACCCGGTCACCGGGCCGGATCCCCCGTTCCACGAGCAGGTTGGCGACCTGGTTCGCGGCGGCGTCGACCTGGGCGTAGGTGAGCCGCGTCGGGCCGAGGACCAACGCGTCACGGTCCGGGTGCGTACGGGCGGAATCCTCGAGCAGGACCGACAGGTTCAGCATGACACCTCCGAAGGTGCGGGTCCGGGCCGAGCGGCGGAGGGCTGCTCGGCCCGGCCCGGGACGGGTGGGACTCCTACGGTTCACACGCGGTTCGGGCGCCGAAGCGGCGGGTGCGGTCGTCGGCGCGGCGCACCGCGACATCATCGTCCTCGGAGCGGATCACCGCTACAGGGCCCGCCTTCAACTCTCCTGCCGCGCGCCCACGCGTTCACGCGTCGCCCTTCGAACGGAGGAACCGCGCCGTACGCGGCCACCGTCATTCCGACGGGCCAGGCACGGATGCAGTCGGCGGGATGCCCGGTGTTCAGTGGGGAACGTGCCCCGGCGCCCGACTGATCGTCCGGTACCCGCACGCGGCCCGGTGTGATCCGGGCCTTCCATGGGGGGAATCGCACTCTGGAGACTTCCGATGAGCAAGGAACAGGCCAAGCCCGGCACCGAAGCGTCGACGATGAGCGGCGAGGCGATGAAAGTCCGGCACGGCCGGGTGACCGATCCGGCGTCCCGGGCGGCGCTCTACCTGCCCGAGTGGATCGCCAACGAGATGGAGTCGGGCAAGTTCTTCCCGGCCACTCAGGGCGGTCTCGCCGACCCCGTCGCCCCCGACGACGTCCGGAACGACATCCCGCCGATGGACGGGCGGATCGCGAGCGCCAACCGCAAGGACGCCACGCAGCTGGACGAGCCGATGGACCCCGACGGCCGGGAGTGGCGGAGCCACGAGGTCGTCCCGGGCCAGTCCCTGGCCGTCGTGTGGAACTACGCCATGGCCCACAAGACCCGCCGGTGGAACTACTTCATCACGGAGGCGGACTGGGACCCGGCCAAGCCCCTGAGCAGGGCGCAGTTCGAGCCGAAGCCGTTCCACAGCGTGGAACTCACCTGCCAGCCGTACTGGTCCTGCGGCGAGGAGCTCAACCCGCCGATCCCGACCACGCACACCATGGTGCTGCCCACCCGCACGGGGCACCAGGTGCTCCTCGCGGTGTGGGAGGTCGCCGACACCGCCCGGGCCTTCTACCAGGTCATCGACCTGAAGTTCACGGGGACGCCGAGGTAGGCGGGAACAGGCCGATCTGCCCGCCACCTCGAAGCCGGGCACCTCTCCACCGCGCCCCCTGCCCGTCGACGGGCAGGGGGCGCGGCACTGCCCGTCGGGCCGGGGTCCGGCGAGCGTGGCCCGACGGGCCGTCAGGGCGGCGAGGTGTCAGCCCTGGCAGAGGCCGCGGGCGTAGTCGACGGTCGCGGCGGCCTGCGAGTACTGCCATTGCGGGGCGAGCAGCTGCTGGTCGAGCTGCGCGGCGGCGGCGCGGTTCTCGACGACGTAGCCGAAGTCCTGCAGCCAGGCCGGGTAGAGGTTCTTGGAGCCGATGAAGAAGGCGGATCCGTCGACCGAGACCAGCTTGTGGTGCAGCGCGTAGGGGTGGCCGTCGGCCCAGGTCGGGGTGGCGGCGGCGCGGAAGGGGGCGAGCTGGAGGTTGTGGCACATGGTCGCCTTCGCCTGCGCCGGGTCGCCGAGGCGGGCGGTGAGGCGGGCGGCGAGGGTGTCGCTGATCTCGTTCAGGGACTTGATCTGCGAGTAGCCGCCGCTGCCGACCGTGCCCCGGTTGCCGGGGTCGCTGACCACGATGCGGACCTTGACGCCGTCGGCCATCTTGGCCGCGAGCAGGTCGAAGAGCCGCACGTCGTAGCGGGGCAGCGGCGGGCAGGTGCCGGTCACGTCCTGCTGGGAGATGTCGATGCGGCTGCCGGCGCTCGCGATCAGCGTGCGCAGGGCGGCCTCCTCCGGGTTGACGCTCGCGTAGTCGCGGTCGGCGTTGGTGTTGTCGTGCAGGCCGATCGGGCCGCACTTGACGTCGTCGGCGGCGGGCACCGGGTCCGGGCGGTAGGCGGAGGCGGAGTCCTTGTCGCGGATCCCGACGCCCAGGCCGCCGACGGCGATCACCGGCACTCCGCCGGTGGCGGGCACCTGAGCGGCCGACGGGTTGCGGCGCCGCTCCAGGTCGGGGGTGCAGGTGGCGCCGTGGGAGGAGGCGAACCAGGCGGCCGAGAACACCCCGGTGTTGCGGCAGGTCCAGTCCCACAGGGTGTCCAGGTAGGCGCCGGCGGAGGCGGCGGCCGGGCCGTTCAGCGCGAGGTCGACGTCGGTGACCGGGTGGGCGGTGTCGAGGTAGTCGTTCTTCCAGTTGTTGATCCCGCCGGTGATGACGCTCTGCCCGTCCACGACCAGCAGCTTGGAGTGGTTCCAGGAGAACGCGGTCTTGGCGGTGGTCATCGCGGCGACCTCGAGGGTGACCCGGCCGGCCGCGTCACCGAGCTTGGCCACCAGCTCGTCCCGGTACTTCGACGGCAGCGCGGTGATGTTGTACAGCGGCGCGGCCCCGGCGAGGATCCGCACGTGCGGCGCGTTGCCGGCGGCCACCGAGGCCTTGAGGCCGGCCACGATGGCGTCCTGGAACGCGCCGTCCGGGAACGGTGCGAGCGTCGATATGTCGACGGTCCGGGTGGCGCGCGCGATGTTCTCGCGCATGGTGTCGAGCAGCCGGCGGGTGCCGGTGCGCTCGGTGCAGGAGGGGTCGCCCCAGCAGCCGGGGGTCTGCAGCAGCCAGCCGCCCGGGTCGTCGGCCGGCGCGTCGAGCCGGTTGCCCGCCGTGCGCTGCCACACCGTCCCCTCCAGGCCGGGGGACACCTGACGCAACGCCTGTTCCACCGCGTCCAGGTGCGGGGTCGCGTCGGCTTGCGCGGCCGGCACGGGGGCCGACACCGTCGCCGCCGGGGCCGGGACCGGGGCGGGGGCCGGGTCGGCGAACGCGGGGGCGACGGGCAGCGCGCAGACGGTGGCGACGAGGGCCAGCGCCGATCCGGCGAGACGGCGTCCGGAACGGCGGGACTGGTGATCGAGCACGTACAGGTCCTTCATGAGGGGCCGGGGATGTTCACCCGAGCGACATCGTTGGATTACCCAAGAGTAACCTGATGTGATGTCAGGATCCTGCCAACGTACCGGCGCCACAGCTCGGAGCGGCCGGCCGCCCGCGCGGGAACGACCGCGCCCCGGACCGGAGTTGGCCGGCCCGGGGCGCGATCGGATTTTTCCCGCGGAGATCGGAATTCCCCGGTCGGGACCGGAATCCCCCGGTGGAGGTCGGAGTCCGGTCAGCCGTCGGTCTCCGCGGACGGCAGGTAGGCGCCGGGCACGTCGTTCGGCGCGTGGATCCCGGTCTCGCCCGGGTACGGCATGGTCCAGTTGTGCGTCTGGTACCAGACCAGGTGCTCCATCTGCGCCGGGTTCGCGTGGTCCGGCACCGCGTTCGGTCCGGTCAGCCGCTGCTGCGACTTCCAGGCCTCCCACTGGGCCGCGACGGCCTGCTCCGCCGCCGGCGGCGCGGTCGTGGCGGGCACCGCCGCCGCGCGGAGGTCCTGCGCCCCGGGCACGTCGACGCCGCACGGGGGCGGTGTCTTCAGGCCGTCGGTCAGCGAGGTCCGGTTGGGCACCGCCGTGTACGGCGTGTAGTCCGGTGTGCGGGTGAAGGCCGTGGCCATCGGGCTGGCCGCGCTGTCCTTCTGGTTCATCGGGCGGATCCCGAGGATCTGCTCGATGGTGCGGACCATGGTGATCTGCGTGTAGTAGCGGCTGTCGACGGCCCCGTGCTGCGCCCACGGGCTGATGATCTGGATCGGCGCGCGGTGCCCGTCCACGTGGTCGAGGCCCGCCTGGGAGTCGTCCTCGACGACGAAGACCGCCGAGTCCTTCCAGTACTCGCTGTGCGAGATCTCGTCGACGATCTTCCCGGTCGCCAGGTCGTTGTCGGCGACCTGCGCGGCCGGGCCGGCCGGACCGCCGGTGTGGTCGCTGGACAGCCACAGCATGTTGAGGTCGGCCGGGCCGTTCTGCTCGAAGTCCTGCTTCCAGATCTGGTACCGGTACAGGTCCGGCACGCTGGTGTCGAACTTGGGGAAGCCGGGCACCGACACGCTGTTGAGCGACGGGATCGGCGACGACGAGTTCAGCGTGTACGCGCTGCCCTGGCCGCTCCCGTCCATGGACTTGGCGTCGCAGTACAGGTTCTGCCAGCTCGCGTCGGCCGGCTTGGTCAGGAACTGGTGGAACTCCCCGAAGTCGCGCACCGTCCGGCCCGCCGCCTGCGCGCCCGTCCACAGGAAGCCCGTCCGCTGGTGGCCCAGCGCGTCGTCCTCGGTGTCGTAACTGCGCTCGTACTCGCCCGCCGAGGACTCGGTGTACTCCGGATTGTCGGCCTGCATCAGCCAGTTGTGGCCCTCGGCGGAGTTCGTGCCGATGTCGTAGGTGTTGTCGTAGAGCCCGAACTGCTCGGCCAGCGCGTGCTGGTTCGGCGTCACGTTCGCGCCGAACTGGGCCAGCTTCGGATCGCCGTTGGCCTTCGCCACGTCGCCGAAGAGCTGGTCGTAGGTCCGGTTCTCCTTGACGATCAGGAAGACGTGCTTGATCGGCGAGGGATCGCCGATCCGGTTCGGGACCGGCACCGCCTTCGCCTTGTGGCCGTTCGCCGTCCTGACCGCGCCGTTGGTCCAGCCGTTCTGCCGGAAGACGTCGGCGGTCCGGGAGCGGATCTCCCGGTCGCCGGGCAGGGTGAACTGGGTCAGGCTGGAGGTGGTGTCGTGGGTCTTGTGCGCGCCGGTGCTGTCGGGCCGCCGCGCGTCGATGCCACGGGTGTTGGAGACGACCACCTTCGAGCCGACCGTGGCGATCTCCGCCGGGAAGTAGTCCGTCGGCAGCAGGCCGACGTAGCCGACCGGCTCCTGCGCGCCGGTGAGGCGGTAGACGGCCACCGCGTTGGCGCGGCCCAGGGTGACCAGCAGCCGCCCGTCGTCGGTGAGCGTCACCGCGGTCGGCTCGTAGCCCACCGAGGCCTCCGGCCACGGCTTGGTCGAGACGGTCTGGACGACCCTGCCGTGCGCGGTGTCGATCACCGACACCTCGTCGCTTCCGGTGTCGGTGACGAACAGGACGCCGTTCTTGGCGTACACCGCCGTCGGGTGCAGGCCGACGGCGATGGACCGGACGGCGGCGGCCGGGTCCGCGAGGTCGATCACGCTGACGGTGCCGGTGGTCGTGGCACCGGTCGCCGGATCGGCCGGCACCTGCGTGCCGTAGGAGTTGAGCGTGTCGTCGTCGGCCGTGGCCGCGCGCCCGCCCTCGTTGGCCACGTACAGCTGGTGGCCGACCCGCGCGATGCCGCGCGGGGCGTTGCCCACCGTCCAGCTGTGCCGGATCGCGCCGCTCGCCGCGTCGATGGCGACCACCCGGTTCTGCCCGTTGACCGCCGCGTACACCGTCGAGCCGTCGGCCGAGAAGACCGCCCCCGACGCCAGCGCGTGCTGGTCGCCCTCGGCCGGGATCGGCACAGCCACCGGGGCGGCCAGGGTTCCGTCGGCGTTCACGGAGAACCTGGTGTAGCCGTCGAGCCGGCCCAGCCACAGCTGCTTGCCGTCCGGCGAGTACACCGGGGACTCCTGGCCGACCGCACCGCTGGGGATGCGCAGTTCGTCCACCGCGGCGGTGCCGACGCGCTGCCGCACCTTCCCGGTCTTCAGGTCCACCACGACCAGCGCCGCGTCGCCGTCCGCGACCGAGGCCGCCAGGTGACCGCCGTCCGGGCTGATCGCGGACCCCATCAGCTTGCCGTCGTCGACCACCGACCGGCTGCCGTACGGGGCGAGGTACTGGTCGCTGGAAATGACCTGGCCGTCGGCGGTGACCTGGCCGACCTGGTCCGTGCCGAACTGATGGGTGGTCGCGAAAGCCGTGCCCGTGGCCACGGCCACCGCCGTGACGCAGGCCGTGACGAGTGTGGCGCGGCGGCCCGCACGGCGGCCGCGAAGGACGAAGTGCTCCTTCTGGGAACGTCGACGACGCGTTACCTGCATGGCGTCAGCCCTTCCTTGGGTTAGGTGGGTTCGGTGCGATCGGCGGGTTCGTTCAGGTGGAGAGCAGGTCGACCTGGCCGTCGAACTGCCACAGCGGATTCGGCGCGTCCCCGGACGGGGTCCGCACCAGGAAGTAGCCGTTCACGTCCTTCGGCCCGTCCCCGTCGGCCATCAGCCGCCCGTCCGAGGCCACGTCGAGCTGGTAGATCGCCGTCCCCGGCGCGTCCGTACCGGGCAGGTGCCAGGTGACGACACAGCGCCAGTCGTTGCCCGGCCCCTCCGGGTCGACCTGGCCGCCGCTGCGGTCGCACGCCGTCGTGACCCGCAGCTGCTCCTCCGTGACGGCCGGGCGGTGCAGTTGCTCGGTCTGCAGCCGGTACAGGTGCGCGAACACGGTGGCCACCGACCGCTGCACCTTCGCCTGCGAGATCCCCGAGCCCGTCGAGGGCGTGGCCGCGGCGACCGCCCCGAAGGTCAGCGCGAGCAGCCCGGCCAGCGGCAGCACTCCGAAGGCGAGCGCGCGGCGCCCCACGCCGTCCTCGCTGCCGGTGGTGAAGTCCCGCCGTACGAACAGCAGGTAGGCCGCCCCGGTCGCCACCGCGGCCCAGACCAGGCTGACCGCGACGGCGACCAGCAGCTCGTCGAGCCGTACGGGGCCGGCGAACAGCCCGTTCCAGGACACGAAGGCGTAACCGGGCAGTGCCAGGCGCAGCGCCACCGGCAGCGGCAGCATCTGCGCGAGCTGCATCGCGACCGCCGCCACCGCGGGGACGAGCAGTCCCATCGGCGAGCGCCCCAGCAGTACGGAGCCGAGCAGCCCGAGCGCGGCCAGCGCCAGCGTGGGCGCCAGCGCGCACCCCCACGCCAGCAGCACGCTCCCGGCCGCGTCCGCCGGCGACAGCGGGTGCCCGTCGACGCCGACCAGCGGACCGTTCCCGACCGCCGCCAGGCCACCGACCGTGCCCGAGGCCACCAACCCGGCCAGCAGCAGCACGATGACGGTGGTGCTCGCCAGCGCCTTCGCCGCGAAGATCCGCCGCGGCGAGCGGACCGTCACCAGCAGGTGCCGCCAGGTCCCGAGCCGGTCCTCGGCCGCGAACACGTCACCCGCCACCACCGAGGTCAGCAGCGGCAGCGCCCACGAACCCGAGAACCCCAGCACGACCAGCGGGCCGGCCCAGCCCGTGGCGTGCATCCAGCGGCCGAACAGCGTGTCGGACGGCAGCGTCCCCTGCTGGGCCACCGCGGCCACGAACAGCCCCGGCCCGATCCAACAGGCCAGCATCAGCAACCGGATCCGCCACTGCGAGACCAGCTTCACCAGCTCGAAGCGGTACACGCGGCGCACCGGCACCCGGCTCGCGTCGGGTACGGCACCGACGCCCACGACGGCCGTGCTCACGGCTTCCCCTCCTCCTGCCGCCCGGTCAGGGCGAGGTACGCGGCCTCCAACGGCGGCACCACGGGCGCGACCTCGCGCACCCGCACCCCGGCGCGCACCAGCGCGGCCACCAACTCCTCGACGGCCGGGCCCGACGCGCGCACCACCAGCGCCCCGGCCCCGCCCGACGTCCCGCCCCGCGACCCGGCCTCCGTCACCGCCCGCACCCCCGCGACCCCGGCGGCCACCCGGCGCGCGGCCCCGGGATCGGAGGTGAGCAGGCGGTGGTCCGACGCGCGGCTCTCCGCCACCAGCCCGCCCAGCGGGCCGGAGTAGCGGACCCGCCCGGTCCCGAGGATCGTGACCTCGTCGCACAGCGCCTCGAGGTCGTCCATGCGATGACCGGACAGCACGACGGTCACCCCGTCGTCCGCGAGCCGCCGCAGCGCCCCGTGCACATGCTGCTTGCCCGCCGGGTCCAGGCCGTTGGACGGCTCGTCGAGCACCAGCAGCCGCGGATCCGTGAGCAGCGCCGCCGCCAGCCCGAGCCGCTGCCGCATCCCCAGCGAGAACCCGCGGACCCGGTCGTCGGCGACCTCTGTCAGCCCGACCTCGGCCAGCACCTCGTCGATCCGCCCCGCCTCCGTGCCCGGCCCGCGCAGCGCCGCCAGCGCGGCCAGGTTCCTGCGCGCGGTCAGCGACGGGTACAGCCCGGGCCCGTCCACGAACCCGGCCACCCCGGGCGGCGCCGCCGACACCCGCCCGACCGGCCGGCCCAGCACCTCCAACTCGCCGCCGTCGGCGACGGCCAGCCCGAGCAGCAGCCCGAGCAGCGTCGTCTTCCCCGCGCCGTTCGGCCCGGCCAGCCCGTGGATCCGGCCGGACGCCAGCTCCAGGCCGACCCCGTCGAGCGCCACGACGTCACCGAAGCACTTCGTCAAAGCTCGTGCGCGTACGGCCGGTTGAGTCTCGTTCATAGCCCCTTCTCGCAGTTCCCCAGGGAACGTAGGGCCATGACGGGGCACAGTCAGGAGCGGGCGCTTGAACACCGGTGGAACATCCGGCAGGTACGCCGTGGAGGCCACCGCGGAGAACGGCCGGGAGCGGCCCGGCCCTCGACGCGGCTCAGTCCTCCCCGGGCCGCCCGCGTTGCGTCTACCCCTCCTCCGCGCCCAACCCTATGGTGAGTGCATGGTTATGGCACCAGCCGAGGACGTCGGGCCGTTCGGCGACGGCGCGTGCGCCGGGAACCGGATTGCTGAGGCCGACCGCGGGATCGAGCGCTACCTGGACCGGCTCTGCCCGCCCGCCCCCGGCGGACTGGCCGTGTGGCTCCCGGACGGGCACGGCGGCGGTCTGTCGGCCGACACCGCGCACGCCCTCGACCGCCGCCTGCACCAGGCCCTCGCCGAGCCCGTGCGGCACATGGTGGACGCGGGCGGGCAACGGTGGCGTCCCACCCTGCTGATGCGGGTCGTCGACCTGCTCGGCGGCGACGGCGACCGCTTCGGCGTCCTCGCGGCCGCCCTGGAACTCGCCCACACCGGCTCCCTGGTCGTCGACGACATCCAGGACGGATCGACGATGCGCCGCGCCAAACCGGCCGCACACGCGGTGTACGGCCTGCCCGCCGCCCTGAACGCGGGCACCTGCGCCTACTTCGCCTTCGACCGGGCCATCGGCCTGTGCGCCGCCGACGACCCGGCGCTGCAGGGCCGGATGCGCGAAGCCCTGCTCGCGGCCCTGCGGGCGGCCCACGCCGGACAGGCCCTCGACATCCAGGGCCACCACCCCGAGCTGGACCGGGCCCTGGCCGCCGGCGACAACGGCCCGCTGCTGGAGCTGGTGCTCGCCACCCACCGGCTGAAGTCCGGTGCCCTGGTGGGGGCGTGCTGCCAGATCGCCGCGATCGCCGCCGACGTCGGCCCGGCCCTGAACCGGGCACTGCTGGACTGGGGGTCCGCGATCGGCACCGCCTACCAGATCGCCGACGACGTCGCCGACCTGCGCGGCGTCACGGGCGAGGACGGCACCCTCACGAAGCACGTCGCCGAGGACCTGCGCAACGCCAAGGTGACCCTGCCACTGGCCCACGCCGTCACCCTGCTCCCCCGCCCCACCGCCGAGGCCCTGTGGACCACGATCCGCGACGGCGACGCGGCCGAAGCCGACATCCACGAAGCCCGCCACACCCTGCTGGCGTGCGGCGCCGTCGATGCGAGCGAACGCGACGCCGACCGGCTGTGCGCCGACGCCTGGCGGGCACTCGAACCCCTGCTGCCACCCGGCCCGGACACCGCCCGCCTCCACGCCATCGGCCGCGGCGCCGTACGCGCCCGCCGGATCGCCTGACCCGGCTCCTGCTGTCGCCCGTACGGACGTGGGGCGCCTGTGAGAACGTCAGGACGTTCCGGAATCCGCGGTCAGCGCCGTCAACAGGGGTGCCAGGAAGCGCTGTTCGAGCCTGCCCGGTGGCAGCCGCTCGGGTTCGACGTAGCTCTGCGCCAGGCCGCCCTCGCGGATCGCGATCAGCAGGCGGGCGACTTCGTCGGGGTCCGCGGTGAGGGTGCGTCCGGCCCGGGCCAGGTGGTCGGTGAGGGCACGGGCGAGTTGGGCGCGCAGCCGGGCGTCGTGCTGGGCGAGCACCCAGGCGGCCTGGGGGTCGCGGATGGCGTGCAGGGTGAACTCGGTGGTGACCAGGTACCAGTCGCGTTCGGCCGGTTCGACCTCGCAGAGGACGTCGACCAGGGCCTGCACGGTGAGGTCCTCGGTGGTGATGGAGTCGACCAGTTCGGTCATCCGCCGGACGATCCGGTCGCTGTGCGCGTCGAACAGCGCGAGGAACAGTTCCTCCTTGCTGCTGAAGTTGGAGTAGAACGCGCCTCGGGTGTAGCCGGCCCGCTCACAGATCTGCTCGATGGTGGCGGCGCGGAACCCGTGCGCGGCGAAGGTCTCCAGTGCGGCCTGGAGCAGTGCCGCACGGGTGCGCGGGCGTCGCTTGGTCTCACCCTTGGGCATCGGTGGCGTCCCGGTTCGGTCGGATGGCGGCCGGTCGGATCCAGCGGTTCCGGCAGATCTGTCAGTTCCATCAGACCGGTCGGCTTCATCGGATCCATTGGCGTATCGGATACATCATTGTATCTTCTGGGCCATGAGCACCCCACCGCCTTCCGGCGCGGGCAACCCGCTGCCCGCCGCGCTCGCCGCCGCCGTCGGACCGCTGCCCGCCGCGCTCGCCGCCGCCGTCGGACCGCTGCCCGCCGGAGTCACCCTGCCGCTGCCGCCGAGCTTCGATTCGGTGGCGGACGAGCGCCGCTACCGCAAGGAACAACTCGCCGCCGGCTTCCGGCTGTTCGGCCGGTTCGGCTTCTCCGAGGGGGTGGCCGGGCACATCACCGTGCGCGACCCGGAGCACCCCGACCGCTTCTGGGTGAACCCGTTCGGGATGCCCTTCGGCATGATCAAGGCCTCGGACCTGATCCTCGTCGACCACGAGGGCACCCTGCTGCACGGCAACCGGCCGGTGAACCGCGCCGCGTTCGTGATCCACTCCCAGGTGCACGCGGCCCGCCCGGACGCGATCGCGGCCGCCCACGCGCACTCGCTGCACGGGAAGGCCTTCTCCAGCCTCGGCATCACGCTCGACCCGCTCACCCAGGACGCCTGCGCGTTCTTCGAGGACCACGGGCTGTACAGCGACTACCGCGGCGTGGTGAACGAGGTCGACGAGGGCAAGCGGATCGCGGCCGCGCTCGGCGCGCACAAGGCGGTGATCCTGCAGAACCACGGACTGCTGACGGTCGGCCGGTCGGTCGCCGAGGCGGTCTGGTGGTTCGTCACGATGGAACGCTCCTGCCAGGCCCAGCTGCTCGCCATGGCGGCCGGGACGCCCAAGCACATCGACCGGGAGACGGCGCTGATCACCCGCGGGCAGATCGGCAGCCACCTGGCCGGCTGGTTCCAGGCACAGCCGCTCTTCGAGCAGATCGGCGCGACCGACCCGGACCTGGTCGACTGACCCCGCCTCGCCCCCGTCTCCCATCCCCCGAACCCGTCTCCCATCCCCCGAACCGCCGGCTGCCAGAAGGACGCTACGAGTGAGCAAGGAACCACGGATCGCGGTCTTCGGCGCCGGCAGCATCGGCTGCCACCTCGGGGGCATGCTGGCCGGCGCGGCAAACGTCACGCTGATCGGCCGGCCGGCCGCGATGGCCGCCGTCGAACGGGACGGGCTGACGCTGACCGGCCCCGGCCACGCACGGCGGGAGGTGCGCGAGCTGACCGTCGCCACCGACGCGGCCGCCGCCGCGACGGCGGACTACGTGCTGGTGACCGTCAAGTCCGCCGACACCCGCGCGGCGGCGCGCGAGCTGGCCGGGCGGCTGGCGGCCCACGCGGTCGTGATCAGCTTCCAGAACGGCCTGCACAACCCCGAGGAGCTGCGGGCGGAGCTGCCGGGCCACCGGGTGCTCGCCGGGATGGTCCCGTACAACGTGCTGCGCAGCGGTCCGGCCGCCGTCCACCAGGGCAGCGGGGGTGCGCTCATGGTCGAGGACGCCCCGGCGGCCCGGCGGTTCGCGGCGGCGGCCCGGGCCGGCGGGCTGAGTCTGGCGCTGCGCGCGGACATGCCCGCCGTGCAGGCCACGAAGCTGCTGATGAACCTGAACAACGCGGTGAACGCCCTGTCCGGACTGCCGCTGCGCGAGGAGCTCGGCGCCCGGGCGTACCGCGCCTGCCTGGCCCGGTGCCAGCGGGAGGCGCTCGCCGCGTTCCGGGCGACCGGGATCACGCCCGCCCGGCTCGGCCCGGTGCCACCGCGCTGGATGCCCCGGGTGCTCGGGCTGCCCGACGCGCTCTTCCGGCGGGTGGCCGCCGCCAGTCTGCGGATCGACGCCCGGGCCCGCTCGTCCATGTGGGAGGACCTGCAGCGCGGCCGACCGACCGAGATCGATTCACTGCAGGGCGAGGTGATCGCGCTCGCCGCGCGGAACGGCCGGGCGGCACCGGCCAACGCCCGGCTGGCCGCGCTGGTCCGCGAGGCCGAGCGGGCCGGTCCGGGCGGCGCGCGGCGGTGGTCGGGCCCGGAACTGCTGGCGGCACTCGACCCCGGGGATGCTTGACAAGCTCAACCTTTCAGGCCTAGCGTCGCCATCGTTATTTCATGCGATGAACCATTGGGGCGCGCAAGCCCTCCCAAGGCGCCGCGAGGCCCGCACTCCCCGGAGACACGTTCATGACCCCGCACGACCACAGCACGGCCGTCAGCGCCGAGACCACCCGCTTCGTCGCCGCCGTCCGGCACGCCGACCCGTCGCTCCCGGTGCCCAGCTGCCCCGGCTGGACCCTCGCCGACCTCGTCCGCCACGCCGGCAGCGTGCAGCGCTGGTTCACCGTCCTGCTCCGGCAGCGGATCCAGGAGCCGCCGCGCAGCCGCGACGTCGACCTGCAGCTGCCCGAACGGGCGGAGGACTACCCGGCCTGGCTGGCCGAGGCCGCCGAGCAGGCCGCCCAGGCGTTCGCCGAGACCGACCTCGACGCGCCGATGTGGGCCTGGGGCGCCGACCAGCACGCCCGGTTCTGGGTCCGCCGGATGCTGTTCGAGACCCTCGTCCACCGCGTCGACGCCGAACTCGCGCTCGGCCTCACCCCGGACATCGACCCGGCCCTCGCCGCCGACGGCGTGGCCGAGTTCCTCACCAACCTGCCCTTCGCCGCGATCTTCGCGCCCAAGACCGCCGAGCTGCGCGCCGACGACCGGACCGTCCGCTTCGCCAGCACCGACGGCGAGGGCGACTGGCTGGTCCGGCTGCGCCCCGACGGCTTCGCCCTCGCACAGGAGGCCGCGGACCCGGCCACCGCGGACGCGACCGTCCAGGCCACCGCCGCCGACCTGCTGCTCATGCTCTACGGCCGGCTCGACCGCAGCGCCGACCGCGTCGACGTGTCCGGCGACGACGCGCTGCTGGCCCACTGGTTCGCCAACTCCGCCTTCTGACATCCACGAAAGCACCCCGGCCGGCCAACGAGGCGTCCGCCGAACAGGCGACGCGTGACTCGCGACGGGCGTCAGTGGACACGGACGTGCTACGCGGCGAGGCGTGACCGGACCCGGTTCTCCGGGTCCGGTCCCACGGACGTCGGGTGGATCAGGCCGTCGCGGCGAGGGTGCCGTCGAAGGTGGCGGCCGCGAGGCCGAAGGACAGGGTCATCCCGATGCCCGAGGTGACCGAGATGGCGCGGACTCCCGGTGCCAGGTCGCGCACCAGCAGGGGGCCGCGGGGGCTGCTGGCGTAGACGCCCTGCCAGCGTTCGAGGATCCGCAGGCGTTCCACGCCCAGGACCCGGGCGACCGCGCCGGTCAGCAGTTCGTGGGTGTGCTCGTCGATGAACGGCGGGGTGGTGGCGTCGTAGTGGTGCGAGTCGCCGAGCAGCACCGTGCCGTCCGGGAGGCGGGCGAACATCACGTTGGCACCGATCTCGAGCAGTTCGGCGCTGTGCCCCTGGACCTCCTCCCGCAGCCGGGCGGCGGACGCGCGGGTGGTGAAGGCGTCGTAGCGGAGCATCGACGTGGCCGTCAGCACCGCGGAGTCGGTGCGGAAGCCGGCCGGGGCGGCGGCCCGCGCCATGGTGAGGCGGCAGCGCTGGATCTCGTGGTCCTCGGCGATGTCGGGGAACAGGTAGTCCAGGTCGTGGCCGACGCAGATCAGGATCCGGTCGCCGTGGACCGGGCCGCGTGTGGTGTGGACCGTCCCTGGTTCGACGCCGGTGACGGCGGTGCCCCACAGGACCCGGCCGCGCGGCTGTTCGGCCACCCAGCGGGCCAGGCCGGGCGCCGCCTCGCGCGGGTTCACCCGCAGGTCGGCGGGCAGGAGCGCGCCGCCGGCCAGGTCGCCCGCGTCGCCGTCCGCGCGCCCGAGCAGCGACGCCGCCTGTGCGGCGGTGCGCAGTTCGACGGCGTCGCCGCCGCGCTCGGCACGCAGTTCCTCCAGCACGGCCGCCTCGGTCGCCGACCGGGCCACCACCAGGGTGCCGGCCTCCGCGGCCCAGATCCCGGCGGCCTCGGCGGCGCGCAGCCAGCCGGGCCGGGAGCGCTGGGCGAGGGCGAGCAGGTCGCCGTCCTGGGCGCTGATGCAGCAGTGGCCGAAGTTGCGGACCGAGGCGCCGACGGGCTGCCGGTCGCGGTCGACGACGGTGACGGACAGCCCGCTGCTCAGTGCCTCGAAGGCGTGGGCGAGGCCGATGATGCCGGCGCCGACGATGACCACGTCGCTGCGGCCGGGTGTGCCGGGCGTGCGCGGACGGGAGGCGGCGGAGGCGGGTGTGGGTGCTGTGCTGCTGCTCATGGCTCCAGATTCCGGGCTCGGCGACCTCAACGTCAAGAGGTGTCTATACAAGTTACCGTCCGTTCATCCGGTCGACGAACACCGGAGGGGAACGGTTGACCTGGGAAACGCCCAGATGGGCCCACCTTGAGAAGTCCCGCCGCCGAGTGTCATAGTCGACTTGTGAAGACAAGTGAGGACCCCCCTCTCCACCAACGACTCGGCGCCGAGTTCCAGCGCCGCATCGAGTCCGGCGAGTGGCCCGAGGGCCGGCCGGTGCCCAGCGAGTCGCAGCTCTGCGCCGAGTTCGGCACCTCCCGCGGCCCGGTCCGCCAAGCCCTCGCCATGCTGCGCCACGAGGGCAGCCTGACCGGCGGACGCGGGAAGCCGCCCGTCGCCCGCCGCACGGCGCCCTCCCAGCCGTTCGGCACCTTCCTGTCCTTCACCCAGTGGGCCCGCAGCATCGGCCGCGAGCCCGGGCAGACGACCGTCGAGGTGGCCCGCCGCCGTGCGTCCCCGGAGGCGGCGGCCCGGCTCGGCCTCGCCGAGGGCGCGCCGGTCGTCGAACTCGTCCGGCTGCGGCTGCTGGACGACGTCCCGGCCATGCTGGAGCGCTCCACCTTCGTCCACGAGGTCGGCCGCATCCTCTTCGACTTCGACCCGGACACCGGGTCCGTCTACGAGGAACTGCTGCGCCGCGACGTCGACCTGCACCACGCCCGGCACACCATCGACGCCGTCGCCGCCGAGCCGCACGACGCCGAACTCCTCCGGGTCGCCGTCGGCGACCCACTGCTGCGCGTGCGGCGGCTCACGACGTCGAGCCGGGGCGTGCCGCTGGAGGACGCCGACGACCGCTACCTGCCCGCCATGGCCACCTTCACCATCGAGAACACCATCGAAGGCCGTACCGTCATCGGCCGCTACCGCACCGAAGAGGACTGACACCGTGATCGAGCTCGCCGCCCTGGACATGGCCGGTACCACCGTCAACGAGGCCGGTGCCGTCTACCGGGCGCTGCGCACCGCCGTCGAACGGACCGGCGTGGCCGTCTCCGAGGCCGACCTGCAGACCTGGATGGGCACCGACAAGCGCGAGGCCATCGCCGCCCTGGTCCGTCTCGGCGGTGGCACCCCGACCCCCGAGCTCGTCGAGGACGGCTACGCGGCCTTCGCGGCGTTCCTGCGCGAGGCCTACCGGGCCACTCCCCCGCAGGCCATCCCCGGCGTCGAGGCCACCCTGGCCGAGCTGCGCCGACGCGGCATCAAGGTGGCCCTGACCACCGGCTTCAGCGACGACGTCGCGTACCCGCTGCTGGAGTCGCTCGGCTGGTCGGTCGGCGAGGGCGGCAACCTCGACGCGGTCGTCACCTCGGACGAGGTCCCGCGCGGGCGCCCGGCGCCGCACATGATCCACCGGGCGATGGAGAAGACCGGGGTCATCGACACCCGCCGGGTGCTGGCCGCCGGCGACACCGTCGTGGACGTCGAGGCCGGCGCCAACGCCGGGGCCGGCGTGGTCATCGGCGTGCTGACCGGGGAGCTCACCCTCGGCGACTTCGAGGGACACCCGCACACCTACGTGCTGGACAGCGTCGCCGACATCCCCTCGCTCCCCGAGGCCCGGCCCACGGCCTGACCCCACCGTCACGACCACCGTACGAGCCGCCGGGGGCACCTCCGCCCCGGCGGCTCGTACGCGCGTCCGCCGTCCCGGGCCCGGCCGGGGCGCTACGCCTGCAGCAGCGCCTGGTAGGCGTGCAGCGGCGCGTCGTCGTCCAGCGGGGCGATCGCGGCGACGTAGCCGTCCGGGCGGACCATGATCCGGCCGCCGTTCGGCAGGCCGTAGCGGGTGGCCGTGTGGCCGTCGGGGTCCTGGAACACGGCGTCGTAGCCCGTCGCGGCGGTGGCGGCGGCCCCGACCAGCAGTTGACGCACCGTCACGCCGCTCACCGGTGCGGGTGCCGAGCCGTTGACCGCCACGGTGAGCAGTACGTGCGCGTGTGCTTCGGCGAGCGCCGCGCGCAGCTCCGGGCCGGCCGCGGGGAGGTGGTCGCCGGCGTGCAGTTCGCCGCTGCCCCGGCCCCGGACGACGATCGGGCTCTTCCGGTACGCGACCGCGGTCTCCTCGGTGCGGTCGGCCATCGCCTGGCGGACCGGGGCGAGGCCGGTGAGCAGGTGCATCCCCTTGTTGCGCAGCTTCTGCGCGATCGGGTTGGCGAGGGTGGCGACCCGGGTGAGCGTGCCGGCGAACTGGATCACCTGGGCTCCGACCGGGTGGCGCTCCGCGTGGTAGCTGTCCAGCAGGGCCGGGCCGGCCTGGCCGGTGCTGACGAGGGCGAGCTTCCAGGCGAGGTTGTGGGCGTCCTGGATGCCGGTGTTCATGCCCTGGCCGCCGGCCGGGCTGTGTACGTGCGCCGCGTCGCCGACCAGCAGGACCCGGCCGACCCGGTACTCGGGCACCTGGGCGTGGTGCACTTCGAAGACGGTGAGCCAGCGGGAGTCGCGGATGCGGATCGGGCGCTCGGCGCGCTCGTCCACCACTTGCCGCAGCCACTCCTGGGTGGCGGTGCGCTGCTCGTCCGTGGGGATGTTCGCGATCAGTCGCAGCCGGTCGCCCTCCATGGGGAAGACCAGCAGCGGGCCGTCGTGCGGCGAGAAGAAGGTGTACATGCTGTGCGGGTCGAGGTCGTGGTCGGCGTTCACGTCGCCCATCAGGAACTTCTCGCCCTTGAACTTCCCGGCCAGGGCGCTGCCGACCAGTTTGCGTGCCTGGCTGTGCCCGCCGTCGGCGCCCACCAGCCAGCCGGTGCCGGCCGTCTCCTGGCGCCCGTCGGCGTGCTCCAGCACCACCTGGACACCGTGCTCGTCCTGCGTGAGACCGGTCAGGGTCACCTCGCGCTCGACGGTGACGCCGTGCTCGGCGAGCGCCTTGGTGAGGATGCGCTCGGTCTCGGTCTGCGCGATGGTCACCGAGTACGGGAACGGGCTGTCCACCAGGTCGAGTGCGATCCGGGCGACCACCTCGCCGTCCGCGTGCATCTCCATCCCGGTGGTCCGGACGCCGGCCCGGATCAGCACGTCCACCAGGCCCAGCCGCTCGAACATCTCCAGGCTGCGGGCGTGCACGATGATGGCGCGCGATTCCGTGGTGGGGTCCGCCAGCCGGTCCACGATCCGCACCGGCACCCTCCGCCTGGCCAGCTCCAACGCAGCGGTCAGCCCCACCGGGCCCGCACCTACGACGATGATCGGGTCGCTCATCAGTAGTCCTCAGGTTCGTGCCGACGGCGGATGGACCGGACGGATCGTCAGCCGCGTTGCCTGTCAGCTTGATCGGCGGGAAGCTTATCGATCACCCGTGCGATTTCCACCCCATTTCCACGTACTCGTCGGGGAACGCCACGCGGCGATCCGTTCCGCGGTCTCGGACGCCAGGCCTTACGGATCGCTGACACCGTCCCGTCGCGACGGCCCGGCGGGCAGATCGCCCGGTAGCGTCCCAGGTCATGAGGATTCTGGTCACCGGCGGCGCCGGGTTCATCGGTTCGACGGTCGTGCGCGCTCTGGTCGCCACGGGCCACGAGGTCCGGGTGCTGGACGCACTGCTGCCCGCCGTCCACCCTTCGGGGTCGGCTCCCGGCCTGCCGGCCGGCGTCGACTTCCGACACGGCGACGTACGGGACGCGGCAGCGGTGGAGCGCGCCCTGGCCGGGGTGGACGCGGTCTGCCACCAGGCGGCGATGGTCGGTCTCGGGCTCGACCTCGACGACGCACCCGCGTACGCCGGCTGCAACGACCTCGGCACGGCGGTGCTCCTGTCCGCGATGGCGCGCGCGGGAGTGCGGAACCTGGTCCTGGCCGGATCGATGGTGGTCTACGGCGAGGGCCGGTACGCGTGTCCGGAGCACGGGACCGTGGCGCCCGGTCCACGGCGCCCGGAGGATCTCGACGCGGGCCGGTTCGAGCCGCCGTGCCCGGCGTGCGGGGCCCCGCTCCGGCCGGGCCTGGTGGCGGAGGACGCACCGGGTGATCCCCGTAACGTGTACGCCGCGACCAAGCTCGCCCAGGAGCACCTGGCCGCCGCCTGGGCCCGCGCCTGCGGCGGATCCGTCCGGACGCTGCGCTACCACAACGTCTACGGCCCGGGCATGCCGCGCGACACCCCGTACGCCGGGGTGGCCTCGCTGTTCCGCTCCGCGCTCGCCCGTGGTGAGGCTCCCCGGGTGTTCGAGGACGGCGGCCAGCGCCGGGACTTCGTCCACGTCGACGACGTCGCGGCGGCGAACCTCGCCGCCCTGGAGGACGTCCGCGGCGGGCTGCCGGGCCGCGCCCGGGCGTACAACGTGGGCAGTGGGGAGGTGCGCACCATCGGCGAGATGGCCGAGGCGCTGGCCGACGCCCACGGCGGACCGGCGCCGGTGGTGACCGGCGAGTACCGGCTCGGGGACGTCCGGCACATCACCGCCGACTCCTCCCGGCTGCGGGCGGAGCTGGGCTGGCGAGCCCGGGTGCCGTTCCGTGCGGGGATGGCCGAGTTCGCCGCCGCAGCCCTGCGGACCTGACTACCCGGGCGCCGCCGGGAGCGCGATCTCGAAGCAGCAGCCTCCGGCGACGTTGTGCACCCTGGCCCGGCCGGAGTGGGCCTCGACGATGCCGCGGACGATGGCCAGGCCGAGCCCGGCCCCGCTGTCCCCGCCCTCTCCGGGATCGCGCCGTGGCGTCCGGGCGGCGCTGCCGCGCCAGCCGGTCTCGAACACGCGGGAGAGGTCCTGTTCCGGGATTCCTCCGCAGCCGTCGGTGACCGAGAGGACGACCTCGTCCACCTCCCGGCGGGCCGAGACCGCCACGACGCCGTCCTCGGGCGTCGAGCGGATCGCGTTGACGAGGAGGTTGCCCAGCACCCGGGTGATCTCGCGGCTGTCCACCTCGACCGGCTCGGCGGCGACCTGGTGGCCCTCCAGCCGGACGCCGCGCCGGCGGGCCAGGGGGTGGGCGCCGGCCAGTGCGTCGTCGACCAGGTCGTAGACGGACACCCGGGACACCGACAGGGACAGCGCGCCGGCCTGGATGCGGGAGAGTTCGAAGAGGTCGTCGACCATCCCGGTGAGCCGCTCCACCTCGGTGCGGATCCGCGTGAGGTAGTGCTCCGGCTCGTCGGCCACTCCGTCCTCCAGGGCTTCGGCCATGGCGCGCAGCCCGGCGAGCGGGGTACGCAGGTCGTGGGAGATCCAGGCGATCAGCTCGCGCCGCGAGGCGTCCAGCGCCCGTGCCCGGGCCCGGGACTCGGCGAGCCGGGCGCTGGTCGCGGCGAGTTCCTCACTGAGCTGGGCCAGTTCGAGCCCGAGCGGGTGGTCCGGCGCGGTGAAGCCGGCGTCGCTCCCGACCGTGCGGGCGGCCGCCGTCAGAGCGCGGCTGCCCGCCACCACCTGGCGTCCGAGCAGCGCGGCCGTGAGCAGCGAGACCACGGACGCCATGCCGAGGACGGTTATCACCACCCCGAGGTCGTGCCCGGACAGGAACATCGCCTGGGCGACGGCGAACGTCCCGGAGGTGACGGCGAGGACGGTGACGACGGCCACGCAGAAGAGCGAGAGCGCCACCGAGCGCCGGCGCAGCAGCCGCACGGCCAGCCAGCCGAGCAGGCCGGCGCCGGTGGCGCCGAGCCCCGCGAACAGGGCGATCAGCAGCAGGTCCTTCACGCCGGGCCGTCCGTCTCGTCAGCCTTGTCCGTCTTGTCGGCCATGGGGTCGTAGCGGTATCCGACGCCCCAGACCGTGGTGATCAGTGTCGGTGCGGCGGGATCGTCCTCGACCTTCTCGCGCAGCCGGCGGACGTGGACGGTGACGGTGGACAGGTCGCCGAAGTCCCAGCCCCAGACCCGCTGCATCAGCTCCTGCCGGGTGAAGACCGTCCGGGGGTACCGGAGGAGGAAGGCCAGCAGGTCGAACTCCCGCAGGGTGAGCAGGAGTTCACGCCCCCTGCGGTCGGCTCGGCGGGCCCGCGGGTCGAGCGTGATGTCCCCGGACACCAGCCGCACGGGAGACGGCGCCGGGGAAGCCCCGGCGCGGGAGCGGCGCAGCACGGACTGGACGCGCAGGACGAGTTCCCGCGGGCTGAAGGGCTTGGTGACGTAGTCGTCGGCGCCCAGTTCCAGGCCGAGGATGCGGTCGGCCTCGTCGCCCTTGGCAGTGAGCATGATCACCGGGAGGTCGGCGCCGTCGTCGGTCGCGCGCAGCCTGCGCAGGATCTCCAGCCCGTCGATCCCGGGGAGCATGAGGTCCAGGACCAGGAGGTCGGGCCGGTGGGCGCGGGCCAGGTCCAGGCCTCGGTCGCCGTCGCAGGCCCGGTCGACGTGGTGGCCGGCCCGGGTGAGGTAGCCGGCGACGACCTCGCCCACGGTGAGGTCGTCGTCGATCACCAGGATGCGGGCGGGGTCCGGTGGGCCGGCGGAGGCGGGGCTGTCGTTCACGTCGCCGAGGATACGAGGCGTGGCCGCCGTGGGGTGCCCCACCCTGGTCGACGTTCGTGTTCCGTAAGATCGCGGCTCCGGCCGCACGCCGGTCCCTCCGCCGGCGAGCTGACGTAGGACTTCCGTAAGGGCGCGGTTCGGCCGCCACCGACCCACCCGCCCCTAGCGTGGCCGACGTGACCTCTCCGACTCCCCCGTTGCCGGGTGCCGATGCGACCTCTCCGACTCCCCCGTCGCCGGGTGCCGATCTGATCCTGCCGTGCCTGGACGAGGCCGAGGCCCTGCCTTGGGTGCTGCGGCGCGTCCCCCCGGGCTGGCGGGCGATCGTCGTCGACAACGGCTCCCGCGACGGCTCGGCCGAGCTGGCGCGCTCGCTGGGCGCAACCGTCGTCGAGGAACCGCGACGCGGCTTCGGCGCCGCGTGCCACGCCGGGCTGCTCGCCGCCACCGCCGAGCTCGTCTGCTTCATGGACTGCGACGGCTCGCTGGATCCCGCCCAGCTGCCGCGGGTCGCCGCTCCCGTCCTCGCCGGCTCCGCGGACCTGGTGCTGGGCCGACGCCGCCCCGCGACCGCCGGGGCGTGGCCGCCGCACGCCCGCCTGGCCAACGCGTTCCTGGCGCGCCGGCTGCGGGCGAGGACGGGAGCGCCGCTGCACGACCTCGGGCCGATGCGGGCCGCCCGCCGTGACCGGCTGCTGGCCCTGGGCCTGGGCGACCGCCGCTCCGGCTACCCCCTGGAGATGGTGCTCGCCGCCTCGGCGGCCGGGATGCGGATCGCCGAGACGCCCGTCGACTACCTGCCCCGCGCGGGTCGCTCCAAGGTCACCGGAACCGTGCGCGGCACCCGGCAGGCCGTCCGCGACATGCGGGCCGTCCTGGCCGCACCGGCCCCGACCCTGCTGGTGATCGCCAAATCGCCGGTCCCGGGCCGGGTCAAGACCCGCCTCACCCCGCCCTGCACACCCGAGCAGGCGGCGGCGCTGGCCGAGGCCGCCCTCACCGACACCCTCACCGCCCTCTCCCGGATGCCGGCCGGACAGCGGCTGCTCGTCCTGGACGGCGCCGTCGGCGCCTGGCTCCCACCCGGCTGGCAGGTCGTGCCGCAGGCGGACGGCGGACTGGACGCCCGGCTCGCGGCGGCCTTCGCGGCGGCCGCCGGCCTCGCCCCGGACGCGCCCGCCCTGCTGGTCGGCATGGACACCCCGCAGCTGGACGCCGCCCTCCTCGCCGAGTCCCTGTCACCCGCCCGGCGCACCGGCGTCGACGCCTGGTACGGCCCGGCCGGCGACGGCGGGTTCTGGGCGCTCGGGCTGGCCAGGCCCACCGAGCGGCTGGCCCGGCGGCTGCTCCTGGGCGTGCCGATGTCCACGCCGGACACCGGACGGGCCCTGCTCGACCGGCTGGCGGCGGAGGACCTGACGATCAGCCACCTCCCGGTGGTCACCGACGTGGACACCATCCGGGATGCGCGTCACGTCGCCGCAGAGGCTCCGGACGGCAGGTTCGCGGCCTGCCTCCGATCGATCGGGACCGCCCGGGAGGTGGCGGAGTGACCGTCGCGTCGGAGGCGTGGGTGGACGACCCGTTCGCCGAGGCCGTCCGCGCCGGCCGGGGCCCGTTGTGGCTGCGGGGCGAGGACGGCCGCCGGATCCCGCTCGACGTCGAACGCTGGTGCGCACCGGCCGCCGGAGCGGATCACGGGCTGCTGCTGCGCTGCACCCGGCTGGCCGCGCCGGTGGTGGACCTCGGCTGCGGCCCCGGCCGCCTGGTCGCGGCCCTGCTGGGCCTGGGCGTGCCGGCGCTGGGTGTCGACGTCACCGGAGCCGCGGTGGCCCGGACCAGGAGCCTCGGCGGGCCGGCCCTGCGCCGGTCGGTGTTCGACCGGCTTCCCGCGGAGGGCCGCTGGGGTGGCGCGCTGCTCGCCGACGGCAACCTCGGCATCGGCGGCGACCCGGGGCTGCTGCTGGGCCGCAGCGCCGAGATCCTCGCTCCGGGTGCCGTACTGCTGGTCGAGGTGGAGCCGGCGGAGGTCGACGAACGGATCACCGTTCGGGTCGAGGGCGCCGACGGGCGGGTCGGGCCGCCGTTCGCCTGGGCCCGCTGTGGTGCGACGGCCACCGCCCGGCGCGCCGACCGGGCCGGGCTCGTCGAGACCGAGCGCTGGTCCTCGCACGGCCGGCACTTCCTCGCCTTCCGGAAGGCGGCCCGTCCCCGCTGACGAGGCGTATTTCCGTCACTCCTCGGCGCCCACCGCCACGGCCGCCCGTCCCGTGCGGCGCCGGCGCAGCAGCGGGACCAGGAGGACGACGCACAGCGCCGTTCCGTACGAGAGCTGCTGCGCCTCCTGGCCTCCCGTCAGGTAGAGCGCCTGCCCCGCGGCCGGGACGGCCAGCCACTCCCAGCGGCCGTCGAGTGCGACCATGGCGACCACGAGCAGCCCGTACCACGGGTAGGAGGGCGCGACGAGCAGCAGCGCCGTGCCCGTCACCAGCAGCGCCCCGGCCCACGGCCGGCTCGGGTCGCCCCGGCGCAGGACCCCGACCACCACCACCGCGAGGACCACGGCCGCCGCCCAGGGCAGGAGGCGGTCGGGCAGCACCAGCCGCAGCAGTCCGAACCGGTCGATGTGCCCCTGCTCGTAGCCCTCCTCCCGCAGGTAGCCCGGCAGGTAGCCCAGGACGGAGGTGCCCGAGGCCACCACGTACGGCAGGTAGGACAGCGCGAAGGCACCGAGCGCGGATCCGAGGAGCAGGACGTCGTTGCGGGTCGGACGCCGGGCGAGCAGACCCGACAACGCACCCGGGAGGGCGAGGGCCGGCAGCAGCTTGGCCGCGACCGCGCCGCCCAGGAGGAGCCCGCCGCGGACGGCTCGGCCCCGCACCTCTCGGGCCCGCACCGCGCAGCCCAGCCCGGCGACCGTGAGCAGCACACCGAGCGTGTCCACGTGCGCGTCGTTGACGGCCCACACCGTCACGCCCGGGAACCACCCCCACAGCGCGGCCCGCCACTTCTCCCGGCCCACCGTCAGCAGGAGTCCGGTGGTCGCCACCGCCAGTACCGCCCCGCCGGCCTGTACCCCGCGGATCCCGCCGCCGAACGGAAGCACCGCGACGAACCACGCCTGCGCCACCGGCGGGTAGACGGTGTGCACGGCCGGCCGGTTGATCCGGGTGCAGTCCCCTGCCGTGGTGAGTCGCTCGTCCCAGCCCGCGCACCCGTCTCCCACCGGGAAGAGTCCCGGATCGCGCAACCGCGCCAGCGCCGGATCGTCCGGGGTGTGGGCGTACGGCGAGATCCCGGCCGCCTGCACCCGACCGTCCCAGACGTAACGGTAGGCGTCGTCGCTGGTGCGCGGCGGGGCGAGCAGCCCGACGGCGGCCACGGCGGCGGAGCCGGCCAGGACCAGCGGCACGACCTGCCCGCCGGGCACCTCGCGCAGCAGCAGCACCGCGACGACGAAGAGGGCGACGTCGAGGACGTACCAGCCGGGGAGCGGGAGGGCACCGGCGCGGGCGACGGTCAACGCGAGGGCGGTCACCAGGGCGGCGAGAGCGAGGAGGCAGGGCAGGACGGTACGGGAGGTCACGCCGCCCACCCTCCCACCGGCCCGCCTCCCCGGCCCCGCCGGCGAGGCCGCCGTTCGGAATCCGTAAGCACGTCGGAGCTCCGGCGGGACGTGCCGAGGCGCTTCGATGGGCGGATGGAAACCGAACCCGCCGACTCCGGCGCTCCCGCCCCCCGCCGCCGCCACGACCCGCCGCTGCCCGCTCCCCCGGCGTTCCTGCGTCGCGGGCCGTTCCGGCAGGGGGCTTTCACCTCAGCCCTGCACGAGCCGCGGACCGTGGTCGTCATCGGCCGCTGGCTGGGCGCGTCCCTCCTGGTCTGCTTTCTGACCGGCCTGACCAGCCATCTGCTCCAGGACCCGCCCGGCTGGCTCGCACCGCACCTGCCCGCACGGCCGGTGAACGGCTACCGGGTCACCCAGGGCCTGCACGTGATCAGCGGCCTGGCCGCGGTCCCGCTGGCCGGCGCGAAGCTCTGGGCGGTCTACCCCCGGCTGTTCGAGTGGCCGCCGGCGCGCAGCGTGCTGCACGCCCTGGAGCGGCTCGGCATCGCACTCCTCGTGGCGGCCGTCCTGCTGGAGCTGTTCACCGGCCTGCTGAACACCCTTCAGTGGTACCCGTGGCCGTTCCCGTTCCGGCAGACCCACTTCTGGCTGGGCTGGCTGGCCACCGGCGGACTGCTGGTCCACCTGGCCGTCAAGGCGCCGCTCATCGGCGCGCACTGGTGGCGCCGGGCCGCTCCGGTCCTGGCGCAGCGCCGCGCGTTCCTCACGACGACCACCGCCGCCGTCGGTGCCGTCACCCTCGTCACCGCGGGACAGAGCGTGCCCTGGCTGCGCGCCGTGGACCTGCTGGCCCCGCGCCGCCCCGACCTCGGCCCCCAGGGCCTGCCGGTGAACCGCACCGCCGCCCAGGCCGGAACGGTCACGGTGCCCGCCGACTGGCGGCTCCGGGTGGACGGGCCCCGGCCGTACCAGCTCACCCTCCCCGAACTCGTCGAACTCCCGCAGCACTCGGTCGAGTTGCCCATCTCCTGCGTGGAGGGCTGGAGCGCCGTGGCCCGGTGGACGGGGGTCCGGCTCTCCGAACTGGTGCGGCGGGCCGGAGCCCCGCCCGGCTCGGCGGTACGGGTCACCTCGCTGGAGGCCGAGGGGCCGTACCGGGTGATGGAGATGCCCGCACCGTACGTCGACGATCCGCTCAGCCTGCTCGCCCTGCGGGTCAACGGCGACGTCCTGGCAGCGGACCACGGATTCCCCGCCCGCGTCATCGCGCCGAACCGGCCCGGCGTCCTGCAGACCAAGTGGGTCACGCGCATCGAGGTGATCGCATGACCGCCGGGCTCCGGGCTCTGCTCCTGGCCGCCGGCCTCGCCGTGATCGGCTACGGCCTGTACGGGCTGCTCGGCGACCCGTACATCACCGACCCGGTGGAGGTCCTGGTCTGGGCGTTCGGCGGGCTGGTGATCCACGACGGGCTGTGGGTGCCGCTGGTGTGCCTGCTCGGCTCGTCCCTGGTGCGCGGGCCCGTGCTGCGCGGCTGGCTGGTCGTCGCGGCGGCCGTCACCGCCGTCGGCCTGCCGGCCGTCCTGCGCGCCGACGACGACCACGGCAACCCGTCGGTGCTGCCACTGCCCTACCTGCGCAACTGGCTGCTGGTGCTGGCCGCCACCGCCGGTGTCGCGCTGCTGGTCGCGCTCGCCGGACGGTGGCGGCACCGGGACCGGGCCGCCGGGCGCCGGAACCGGGCCGCCAGACACCGGGACCGGGCCGTCAGGCGCCGGTCACCCCGGGAAGACCCGTCGTGAGACCGTCCAGGGCGTGACCGCAGGGGCACTCGCGCACCGCCGGCAGCCGCTCCAGTGCCTTGAACAGCACGGTGCGCAGCCGGTCGACGTTGCGGGCGAAGACCTTCAGCACCTCGGCGTGGGTGACGCCCTCCCCGCTCTCCACCCCCGCGTCGAGGTCCGTGACCAGGGCCACCGAGGTGTAGCAGAGCCCGAGTTCACGGGCCAGCACCGCCTCGGGGTGGCCGGTCATGCCGACCACCGACCAGCCGTTGGCGGTGAACCAGCGGGATTCGGCGCGGGTGGAGAACCGCGGCCCCTCGATCACCACCAGGGTGCCGCCGTCCACCGGCTCCCAGGCCGCGTCGCGGGCCGCGTCCATCGCCGCGTGCCGCCCGGCCGGGCAGTACGGGTCGGCCATCGACACGTGCACCACCCCGGGGACGGTGCCGTCCGGCAGCGGCAGCCCGTCGTAGAAGGTCTGCACCCGCCCCGACGTCCGGTCGACGAACTGGTCCGGCACCAGCAGCGTGCCCGGCCCGTACTCCGGCCGCAGCCCGCCCACCGCACACGGCGCCAGCACCTGCCGCACGCCCAGACTGTGCAGCGCCCACAGGTTCGCCCGGTAGTTGATGCGGTGCGGCGGCAGCCCGTGGCCGCGCCCGTGCCGGGGCAGGAACGCGACCCGGCGCCCGGCCACCTCCCCCACGAACAGCGCGTCGCTCGGCGCCCCGTACGGGGTGTCCACCCGCAGCTCGGTCACGTCGTCCAGCAGCGCGTACAGCCCGGAGCCACCGATCACGCCCACCTCGGCGCTCGGCAGGACGTCCTGGTCGACCGTCATCGCAGTCCACCTCTCTTCTCGGGAACAAGCTCCCGGCAACTGTAGGAACGGACGGCGACGGAACCGGCGCGCCGGGCCTTACGAATCGTGAACGTCCCCACGCCGTGCGCGCGACACGGAGGCCCGGCCGGGCCGTCACCCCGGGAGAGCCCTGCCCACCGCACGCACGAAGCGGGGAGTTCGAACGGCGGCGGCACGTCGGTTCACGCTCTCTGGCGGGGAGTCGGGCGCGCTGATCAACGACGCCCGCCGCACCCGGTCACCCCGCCCGAGGGGCCACGGCCCCGGGCGGGCCGCCCACGCGGGACCCCCGGGAGGGAGCCCCGCGTGCGGCTTCGGTACCGGTCGGGTCGCGGTCAGTTGCCGCCGTGGATCAGACGCAGCGAGAAGCTGTCGTCAGTGGGCAGGGACGGCGTGCGGATCTGCGTCACCCCGGTCGCGGCGTCGTAGTACCAGCCCGAGCCGGCCGCGTCGAGTGCGGCCGCCGAGTCGAGCCGGGGCAGCGGGCCGTCGTCGGTGACCACCAGGCGCGGGGCGGGGCGGCCGTGCACGGTGAAGCGGTAGCCCCGCTCGGCCGGCTTGCCGGCGTAACTGCCCTCGCTGGCACCGACGTCGACGGTGGTGACGGCCCGGTTGGTGTGCACGTCGACCTGCTGGGTGGCCGAGGACCCGGCGGTGAACTGCCGGGTGACGCCGTCGTCCTCGTACAGGGTGTAGGAGGAGTCGCCGTTCGCCTGCGGGTAGAGGTCGTAGTCGAGTTCGGAGCGGTCCCGGTTCTCCCAGGAGAGTGTGCCCTTGGGCCACATCGGCACGATCGCACCGCCGCGGACGAACAGCGGCAGGGTGTCGAGCGGGGCGGAGTAGCCGTTGACGGTGGTCGGGCCCTGGTAGGTGCGACCGGTCCAGTAGTCGGTCCAGGTGCCCTCGGGCAGGTAGATGCCGTCGCGCACGCTGGTGTCCGAGTAGACCGGTGCGACCAGGAAGTCGGGCCCGGCCAGGAACTCGTACTTCGCGTTCGGCCCGAGGGCGTCGGTGTCGTGCGGGTACTCCAGGGCGAGCGGGCGGACCGCGCCGATGCCGGTGCGGGTGGCCTCCGCGGACAGGCCGTACATGTACGGCAGCAGCCGCTCCTTGAGCTGCAGGTACTTGCGGTTGATGGAGGTGTACGGCTCGCCGTCCAGCCAGGGCTGCTGGTCGCGCTGCTGCTTGCCCGTCATGTCCTTCGCCCAGCCGTCCATGGTCATGATCGCCGGGAGGAAGGCCTTCCACTGCAGGTCGCGGGTGTACATCTTCGGGTCGCGGCGGAAGATCGAGCCGACGTCGCCGGTGTCGTAGGCGATGCCGGACATGGTGGCGCCGGCGTAGGTCGGGATCTGCCAGCGGATGTAGTCCCAGGACAGGCTCTGGTCGCCGCTCCACAGGACGCCGCAGCGCTGCGCGCCGGCCCAGGAGACCGGCAGCCAGACGAAGCCGCGGGCGTCGCTGCTGTCCTCGATGCCGGCCTTGGCCTGGTCGCAGGCGTTCAGCGCGAAGTCGTAGCCGTTGCCGACCCAGGCCACGTCGAGCTTGCGCACCCGCACGCCGGCCTTCACCTCGGCGGCCTGGTCGGGCAGGCCGTTCTGGGTCCAGAGGCCGAGCTGGGCGTGGTCCTTGCGCAGGCCCTGGCCGGTTTGCGCGAGGTTCTCGTAGCCGCAGCCGTAGCCGTCGTTGACCAGCATCCAGCCCAGCGGCATCTGCTGCTGGACGTAGCCGTCGGCGACCTTCAGCGCGTCCAGGGTGTGGCGCTCGCCGCGGTTGGCGTTGTGCAGGTAGCAGTCGGAGTCGCCGGGCTCCAGGCCGTAGACGGGAGGCATGAAGGGCTTGCCGACCAGGGCGGTGTACCGGCCGATCACCGACTTGACGTCACCGGTGAAGTAGTAGGCGTCCAGGCGGCGTTCCTGCTGTCCCGTACGGACGGGCGAGCCGAAGTCGTAGATCCCGGGCGCGAAGGTGTTCCGGAGGACGCCGTAGCCGGCGGTGGAGACGTAGAACGGCTGGGAGTTGTTGTAGCCGCCCTCGTTCCAGTCGAAGCTGTTGGCGACGTGGATGGTCTGGTCGCGGTGCGAGAAGGAACCGTTCTGCTCGCCGCCGCCGAAGAACTGCTCGTCGGCGCCGCGCACCAGGCTCTGCCGCAGTCCGCTGGTGCTCCAGCGCAGCGGGGCGTCCTCCTGCCAGAGGGCGGTGCGGTCGTCGGCCTTGTACAGGCCGAACCGCAGGGGGTGCTTGTAGACCCGCAGCACCAGGCCCTTGGAGCGGATGCCGTAGTACGCGCCGGCGTCGAAGGTGCTGGTGTCGCGCTGGGGCTCGGGCTGCGTGCGGATGATCGTGCTGCCCGCCGGGTCGGTGAGGACGCCGTCCGGGGCGGCGCGCAGGCGCAGCTGGTCGTCGGCGAGGAAGTCGACCTTGGCCTTCAGCGTGCCGGCGGAGACGTCGTAGCTGCCCTGGGAGCCGCCGAAGGAGGTCAGGTCGCCCGCGTCGGCGGTCTGCGGCAGGTAGGCCGTGCCGGTGTACGAGCCGCCGTGGACGTCGTAGGGGACGACCAGGACGCGGTAGCTGCCCGAGGCCTTCGGGATCACCGTGGCCTCCGGGTCGGCGGTGCCCGCGCTGCCGGCCACCTGTTTGCCGGCGGCGTCGTAGATGTAGAGGTCGAAGTCGTCGGTGGGGTTCTGCCAGCGGACGGAGACCGGGACGCCGCCCTCCGGGTTGTCGTCCCAGTAGCCGGCCGGCACGTTCACGGTCAGGTCGAAGTGGTCGCAGACCGCGCCGCCCGGGTCCTGCGCGGCCGGCGGGCAGGAGGCGGGGTCGCCGAGGGTGCCCTTGGCGTACTGCGGGCTCTGCCAGGTGACGCTCTGGTGGCCCTGGTCGAGGACGGCGGAGCCGGGGGTCGCGGCCCGGGCGGGCAGGGCGGGCCCGGCCAGGGCGGTGATGCTGCTCAGGGCCACGGCGAGGGCGGCCCGGCGGAATCGGGGTCGGCGGAGTCGGAGCCGGGTCCGGGTCCGGGTCCGGTGGGGTTCGGGTCGTCGTAAGCGCACGGTGGTGCCTCCGGTCGAGAGCTGGGTGGCTGGCGGGCGAGGAGCAGCAGGCGGCGCCGGGGCGGGGCGGGTCCGGGGCGCGTTCTCAGTCGTGGTGGTCGCGCAGGACGACGGAGCGGGTGAGGTGGCGCGGCCGGTCCGGGTCGCAGCCGCGCGCGTCGGCGACCGCGACGGCCAGCCGCTGGGCCCGGACCAGGTCGGCCAGCGGGTCCAGGTCCGTCGCGGCGTCGCCGGACCCGGCGACGAGCAGGCCGCCGGCCCGGGCGATGTCCTCGGTGAGCCCGGCGGGCAGCGGGCCGAAGGCCCAGGCGACCCGGCCGGGCGCGGCGATGGCGATCGGCCCGTGCCGGTACTCCATGGCCGGGTACGCCTCGGTCCAGGCCCCGGCCGCCTCGCGCAGCTTCAGCCCGGCCTCCAGCGCCAGCCCGTACGTCCAGCCCCGGCCGAGGAAGGTGAACTGCTCGGCGCCGCTCACTGCGGCGGGCAGCGGCTCCGCGACGGCCCGTTCGGCGTCGCGCACCGCCCGGGCGAGCGGGCGCACTCCCGCCGCGAGCGCGCCGTCGGCCTCCAACTGGGCCCGGAGCAGGGCCAGTACGGTGGTCGCGAAGCGGGTCTGCACGACCGAGCGCTCGTCGGCGAAGTCCAGCACGGCGACGGTGTCGGCCAGTGCCATGACCGGCGTGCCCGGATCGGCGGTGAGGGCGCCGGTGGGCACCCCCGCCGTGCGGGCGCGGGCGAGCAGGTCCAGTACCTCGGTGGTGGTGCCGGAGCGGGAGATGGCGAGCACCCGGTCGTAGCCGCGCCCGTGGGGGAACTCCGAGGCGGCGAAGGCGTCCGTCTCGCCGTGGCCGCCGCTCTCGCGCAGCGCCGCGTAGGCCTGGGCCATGAACCAGGAGGTGCCGCACCCGGTGACGGCGACCCGCTCGCCCCGGCGGGGCAGGACGTCGGCGTACCGGGGCAGGGACGCGGCGGCGCGGCGCCAGCACGCGGGCTGGGAGGCGATCTCGGCGGCGGTGTGGGAGGTCATGCGGCGGCTCCTTCGGATGGGGGTGGCCGTACGGGTCGACCGGGCGGCAGCCGCCGCTACTTGACCGATCCGGCGGTCAGTCCGGAGACCACGCGGCGCTCGATGAGGGCGAACAGCACCACGACCGGCACGATGGCGACGACCGAGCCGGCGAAGAGGTAGTTCCACTCCACGGTGTAGTTGCCGATGAAGCTGTTGATCCCGACGGTGAGGGGCTGGCGCTCGGGCGCCGTGGACAGGGTCAGGCCCATCACGAACTCGTTCCAGGCCGCGATGAAGGTGAAGACCAGCGCGGTGACCACGCCGGGCATGGCCAGCGGCAGGACCACCCGGCACAGTGCCCCGAGCCGGCCGAGCCCGTCGAGCATGGCGGCCTCCTCCAGCTCGACCGGGATCGAGCCGATGTAGGCGGTGAGGATCCAGACGGCGAAGGCCAGGTTGAAGGCGGAGTTGCAGAGGATCAGCGTCCAGACCGAGTTGAGCATGTCCAGCCGGTAGAACTCGCGGTACAGGCCCACCAGCAGCGAGGTCGGCTGGAACATCTGGGTGACCAGGACCAGCAACAGGAAGAGCCGGCGCCCCCGGTAGCGGACGCGCGCGGTGTGGTACGCGGCGGGCAGCGCGACCAGCAGCACCAGCAGGGTGGAGCCGCCGGCGACCAGCAGGGTGACCCGCAGGTTGGCACCGAGCGTGGAGTCGCGCCACACGTCGACGAAGTTGGACCAGGCGAAGTGCCGCGGCAGGTAGCTCGCGTCGCGCAGTTCGTCGGCCGGGCGCAGCGCCGTGACGGCCATCTCCAGGTACGGCAGCAGGAACACCGCGGCCAGCAGCCAGGCCAGTGCGGCGACCACCAGGGTGCGCGGGCGGATGCCCCGCCCGGTCCGGTGCCTCGTCACCTGCCTCGTCACCTCTCCTCCCGGCTCGTCCATCGGCTGACCTTGAGGAAGACCAGGACCATGACCACGACCAGGGCGAAGTTGACCACCGACATGGCCGCGGACTCGCCGATGTCGGAGCTCTTCAGCTGGTACATGAACACCGTGGTGGTGGCCGTGTCGCTGCTCGGGCCGCCCTGGGTCATGCCCCAGATGACGGGGAAGGAGTTGAAGACGTTGATCAGGTTGATCACCAGACCGACCAGGAAGGCCGGGCGCAGCAGCGGCAGGGTGATCCTCAGGTAGGTCTGCCACCGGGAGGCGCCGTCCACCCGCGCCGCCTCGTACAGCTCGCCGGGGACGGTCTGCAGGCCGGCGAGCAGGGTGTAGGTGGTGAACGGCAGCGAGACGAAGACCGCGACGGCCACCATCCAGGGCCAGGCCGTCGCGGGATCGCCGAGCCAGTCGCGGGGCCCGTCGACGAGGCCGAGGTCCGTCATCGCGGTGTTGAGCACGCCGGCGGTCCGGTCGAGCATCCACCGGAATCCGATGGCGGTCATCAGGACGGACGCGGCCCAGGGCGCGATCAGGGCCCAGCGGGCGAACCTGCGGCCGGGGAAACGCTGGTCGAACAGCTGGGCCAGGCCGAGCGAGAGCACCATCGTCAGACCGACCACGGCGACGGTCCAGAGCACGGTGGAGAGCAG
Source organism: Kitasatospora sp. NPDC034023 (assembly GCF_055575795.1). Classification (NCBI taxonomy): domain Bacteria; kingdom Bacillati; phylum Actinomycetota; class Actinomycetes; order Kitasatosporales; family Streptomycetaceae; genus Kitasatospora; species Kitasatospora sp. NPDC034023. Next base: position 47,953 of record NZ_JBVIRY010000024.1, on the reverse strand, counting down.
CACGTGGCCGAGGTCGGCCTCGTCGAAGAGCTTGCGGTACTTGTCCAACCCGGCCGAGCCGCGGACGAATCCGCTGGTGCTGACGCGCAGGAACGAGGTGCGGACCATCTCGTACACGGGCCACAGGACGACGAGGACGATCAGCAGGAGGGCCGGGGCGATCCACGGCAGCGGTCCGAGTCCGCCGGGGCGGCGCGGGCGGGCGGGCGCGCGCCGGCGGGGCCTGGCCGCCTGCGGCGCACGGGAGTTGTGGGTCACTGCGGGTGCCTTTCGCGGGGCACGACGACGACGGCCGGCTGGGGGCGTGACTGCCCTGTGGGCATGGCTGCGCTGGGGGCGTGGCTGCGCTGGGGGCGTGGCGTGGCTACTTGTTGGCGACGGCGTCCTGGGCCTTCTTCTGCAGGTCGCCGAGTACCTTGACCGGGTCGCCGGCCACGGCGCTGCCGACGGACTTCTTCAGCTCGGCCGAGACCGCGTCCCAACTGGTGTCGCCGAGCGGGTAGAAGGAGGCGTGCGGCAGCAGGGCGAAGAACGGTTCGAGGTCCTTGTGCTTCCCGCCGACGGTCATGTCCTGGAGGGCGTCCTGGGTGACCGGCATCAGGTTGTAGGTCTCGTAGAACCGGAGCGTGTTGTCCTTGGTGTAGACGAAGTCGAGGAAGGTGCGGATCTGGTCGCGGTGCCCGTTCTTCTTGAAGGCCATCATCCAGTCGGCCACGCCGAGGGTGGACGGGAGCGGGCCGGCCTTGCCGGGGACGGGCGCGACGCCGTAGTCGACCTTGCCGTCCCGGGCCATCGTGATCAGCGAGGGGTGCCCGTTGAGCATGGCGGCCTTGCCGGCGGCGAAGTCGGCGAACGCGGTCTTGCGGTCGGTGGTGGCCGGGTTGGCGTAGGTCAGGCCGGGGTCGACGAGGTTGGCCCTGAGCCAGCGGAAGGTGTCGACGTTGGCCTGGCTGTCGATGGTGTAGGTGCCGTCCTTGCCGGTGGGGCCGCCGCCGTTCCCCAGCTCCCAGAGCATGCTCTCGCCCTGGGCCTCCTCCGGGCCGAGCGGCAGCGCGTACGGGGTGACCCCGGGCACCTTGGCCTTGATGAGCTGGGCGTCCGCGCGCACCTCCTCCCAGGTGGTGGGCGGCCGGGTGAGGCCGGCCTGCTGGAAGACCTCCTTGTTGTAGAAGAAGGCGCGGGCCGAGGAGACGAACGGGATGCCGTACTGCACGCCGTTGACGCGGCCGGCCTGGGCGAGGCTGTCGATGAAGTCGGCGCGGGTGTCGGCGGACAGCACGTCCTCGGCCTTGTAGAGGAGGTCGTCGGCGACCTTGTCGGCGTAGCCGCCGGTCTGCAGGACGTCCGGGACGTTGCCGCTCTGGATCATCGTCTTGACCTGCTTGTCGATGTCGTTCCAGTTGACCACCTGGACGTCGACCGTGATGTCGGGATGGGCCGCCGTGAAGGCGGAGGTGACGCCCTTCCAGTAGGCCTTCGAGCTGTTGGCGTCCTTGTCGCCGTAGTCGGCGGCGACCAGTCTGAGCGTCACCTTTCGGCCGGAGCCGTTCCCGCCGTCGTCGCTCCCGCTGCCACCGCCGCTGCCGCAGGCCGTGAGGGTGAGTGCGCCGAGGGCGCACACCGTGGCGAGGGCCAGCACAGGTTTGTTCACCGCAGTTACCGCCTTCGTACGCGCTTGATTCGCTGATCCAAGTTGCTTGAAGAAAGCTGGTTTTGAGCAGTTCCGAAAGAGCTTCCTGCCTCTGACAGTTCATGTCAACGGGTGGTGCACCAGAAAGCCCGGCCGGGGCGGCCCGGCCGGGCTTTCCAGTGGGTACGGTTCGGCGGGATTCAGACGCGCAGGACCCGCACTCCGCAGGCGGCCACCGCCGTCTCCTGCGCCGTGGTGGCCTCGCCGTCGGTGACGAGGTCGTCGACCTCGGCGAGCGGACAGATCCTCGCGAAGGTGACCCGGCCGATCTTGGTGCTGTCCGCCAGGACGACCGACCGCGCGCTGCTGCGCAGGAACGCCCGGTCCGTCTGGGCCTCCATCTCGTCGTGCGTGGTGCAGCCCTCCTGGGCGGTCAGGCCGTCCACCCCGATGAAGGCGATGTCCAGGTGGTACTGGGCGAGCATCCGGTCGGCGGCCGGCCCCACCAGCTCGTAGCTCGTGGTCCGGGCCAGGCCGCCCACCACCACCAGGCGGATGTCCGGCCGGACGATGAGGTCGGCCGCGATGTTGACGGCGTTGGTGACGATGGTGATCCCGCCGCGCTCCGCCAGCACCCGGGCCAGCTCGCTCGTCGTCGTGCCGCCCGTCAGGCCCACCACCGCGCCGTCCGGCACCAGCCGGTCGGCCGCCAGGGCGATCCGCCGCTTCTCCGCCTGGCGCTTCCCGTGCTTGTGCCGCAGCGGCAGTTCGAGGTTGACGGCCCCGGTCACGGCGCCGCCGCGGGTGCGGTGCAGCAGCCCCTGGTCGTGCAACTCCTGCAGGTCGCGCCGGACGGTGGCCGCGGACACCCGGAGGAGCCCGGCCAGCCCGTGCACGTCGGCGCTGCCCGCCTCGGTGATGTGCGCGAGTATCCGGGCGGTTCGGTCAGCTTTGAGCATGGCGGAAGTCTAGTGCCGCCCTCGCGGTCGCCGGTTCCGCGCAGAACTGCTCACCGGCTACCGGACGGCCGCCGTGACGGCACACGCCTTCGGGCCTCCCCAGTCGACCGGTTCACCTCCAGCGTCCGGTCCACCACGTTCCTCCCGCTCGGCCGGGCCGGGCTCCCGCTCCCGGCTGAAGTCCTCGGCGCCGGACCGTACTTCGCGGATCCCCTCCGCCCTGGCCTGCGCCGCCCGCTTCGGCTGAAGTGAACACTTCACCACGCCGGGTGATCGTGTTAGCGTCCGTCGGATGTCGAGGATTCTGGTCACCGATCTGGACGGCACCTTGCTCGGCGGCGGAACCGACGACCGGCGCCGATTACGGGAGGCCCTGGCCCGCCACCCCGAGGTGACGGTGGTCTTCGCCACGGGCCGCGGCGCGGCCTCGGTCCGCGAGGTCCTGCGCGACGCTCTGGTGCCGCCGCCCCGGTGGGTCATCGCGGACGTCGGCGCGACCGTCCTCGACGGCACCGACCTGTCCACCGTGGAGCCGCTGCAGGAGCAGCTGCGCACCGGCTGGCCGGGCGCGGAGCGGGTACGCACCGCGCTGGCCCGCTTCCGCACGCTCGACTACCAGCACGAGGTGGCGCAGGACGGCCGCTGCTCGTTCCACCTGCCGCCGCAGGGGCTGACGGGCGAGCTGACCGCGGCGGTGGAGTCACTGGGCTGCGCCTGGGTGTACTCCGGGGACCGCTACTTCGACGTCCTTCCACCGGGTGTCTCCAAGGGCAGCGCGCTGCGGGCCCTGGCGGACAAGCTGGCCTGGCCGGCGGAGTCGATCCTGGTGGCCGGCGACTCGCTCAACGACCTGTCACTGTTCCGGCAGGGTACCCACGGGGTGATCGTCGCCGGTGCCGAACCCGCCCTGAGCGCCGCGGTCGGCGCCGACCCGCTCGTCCACCGGGCGCACCGGCGCGGTGCGGGCGGCATCCTGGCGGCACTGCTCGCGCTCGGCTGGGTGACACCCGCCGCCCGCCGCACCGGGCGCCGGCACTCCCTCGTGGTGGGCTACCACCGCCCGCCCCCGTCTCCGCCTCCGTCTCCGCGCCGGACGGACCCGCGCCGGACGGACCCGGCCGGCCGGCCGACGGCCAGCCCCAACGGCATCCTCCCGACCTTGACCAGTGCCTTCACCGACGGGCTGCCGGGCACCTGGGTCGCCGCCCGGCCCGGCGCCGGCGACACGGCTGCTGGTGGCACCGCTCCCGGTGGCACCGCCGCCGGTGAACGGCGCCACGGGCTCCCGCTGTCCCTCGTCCCGGTCAGCAGGACCGAGTGGAGCGCGTACTTCCACCAGGCGTGCAAGGACACCCTGTGGCCGGTGCTGATGTCCGAACCGCACCGCTCCGTCCACGACGCGCAGACCTGGGCCGCCTACCGTGCGGTGAACGCCCGCTTCGCCGAGCGCATCGGCGCCGAGGCCGCTCCCGGCGCGACCGTCTGGCTGCACGACTACAACCTGTGGCTGGTGCCCGGGCTCCTGCACGCCACCCGGCCCGATCTGCACGTCGGGCTGTTCCACCACACGCCCTTCCCACCGGCGGACGTCTTCGCCGCCCTGCCCGTCGCGGCGGAACTACGCGCCTCGCTCGGCCGCCTGGACTGGGCGGGGTTCCACACCGCCGCCTTCGCCGAGCACTTCCGGGACGTCCTGTCCTCGGCCGGCCTGCCGTCCACGCCCCGGCTCGGCGTGCATCCGCTGGGGATCGACCGCCCGGCCATCGAGGCCCTGGCCCGCTCCCGGCCGCCCACGGTCCGGTCGGCGGAAGACCGGCTCGTCGTCTCGGTCGAACGCCTCGACTACGTCAAGGCGCCGGTCCAGAAGGTGGACGCGCTGGACCGGCTGCTCGCCGACCGGCCCGACCTGCGCGGCCGGCTCACCTTCCGGCTGGTCTGCCCGCCGCCCGAACCGGGGATCACCGCCTACGACACCACCCGGGCCCTGCTCGAAAGACGCATCGACGCGGTGAACGACACCTGGCGGAAGGGAAGTTGGCAGCCGGTCGACTACCGTTCCCATGCCCTCGCCTTCGCCGAGGTCGTCGACGAGTACCTGGCGGCGGACGTGTTCTGGGTGACCTCGCTCCAGGACGGCATGAACCTCACGGCCAAGGAGTTCGTCGCCGCCCAAGCCGCCCGAGCCGCCCGGGCTGCTCTCCCCGGGCACCGCGACCGCGGGCCGGGCGTGCTGGTGCTCTCCCGGCACACCGGCGCCGCCACCCAGTTCGGCGACGCGGCCCTGCTCACCGATCCCCGCTCGCCCGAGGACCTCAGCTCCGTCCTCGCCCGCGCCCTCGACGCCACCCCGGGCGAGCGCCGCACCCGCATGGCACGGCTGTCCGCGCTCCTCGCCCACGAACGGCCGGTGGACTGGGCGCTGCGGGTCATCGACGCGATCCGCCGGCCGACGGTGGATCGCGTCGATGACCGCTCCACGGGCGGGCCCGGCCGACGGCTCGCGGCCGCCGACCGGGACGGCCCCCGCGCGTGTCAGGACAGGTAGTCCTCCAGCCCGCCGTCGCGCCGGATGTCCAGGGTGACGCAGTGGAAGCCGCCCCCGAGCACCCGGGAGTGCCGCAGCCGGTGCGGCAGGACGGTGATTCCGGAGTGCTCCAGCAGCTTGATCAGGCTCTCCTGGCCAGACTCGACGATCGCCGTGTCCGGGGAGACCATCAGCAGGTTCATGCTGATCCAGCTCTCGCTGAGCGCGTGCTCGGGCAGGTCGCCGGAGGGCTCGGCCGGCGGGCACCACAGGATGTCCCAGCCCCGCAGCGGCTCCGGGACGGTCTCCGGGCTGATCCGCTCCGGGTTGAGCAGCACCAGCCCGGGCCGCAGCAGGGCGATGGTGCTGTCGATGTGGGTGTAGCCGTAGATGTCGCGCAGCGGGTGCAGCCTCAGGCCGCCGTCGCCGAGCAGGCCGAGGGTGGATTCGAGCCACTGCAGGCCGAGTTCGTTCCCGCTGCGGGAGACCTGGTAGAACACGTCCCGGCCGAGCCGCAGCACGTTCGCGGCGTCGAAGACCGGCTCGGCCTCGCCCAGCAGCGGGAGTCCGTCCGCGTCGTACTCGAAGAGCGCGTCCGTCAGCTGCGGCCGGGGGGCGGCCAGCCAGCGCGCGCCGCGGCGCAGGTAGTCCTGGAAGAGTCCGCGCAGCCCGAAGACCTCGAAGTAGCGCTGCCGCATCGGGCTCGCGACCTCGATCACCGTCTCGCCGACCACCAGGGTCAGGTCCCGGGGGCAGTAGGAGTGGAAGCCGCCGTCGGCCTTCCAGAGCGGGGAGGCGAACTCGGCCGCGTGGTCGATCGCTTCGGGCTGGTGGACGGTGACGCCGAGGCCGCGCAGGGTGGCCACCAGCGCGTCCAGGTCCTCCTCGGTCTCCTCCACGACCTGCTGCGAGTAGGGGCCGACCTGGATCGAGGCGAGGTCGGCGGCGCTGGTCTTCGGGAAGCAGGACAGCCAGGAGGACGGCTCGGTCTGCTCGGGAAGCCGGGCGCCGACGGCGCTGCCGACCACGACCTCCCGCAGTGTGGTGAACTCGTCCCAGCTGTGGACCGGACGGGCCGAATTGGACATGACTCCCCCTTGACGCAGGTTTAGTGACACGGTTTTAGGGAAACGCGGATACGGCGGCGAACAACCGCGCGCCGGCGGCGGAGCGTGGTCCCCCCGGCCATGCGGAACCGGCCAGGGAAAAGGGAAATCGGTACGGATTGTTCGCCGGACCGCCTCCGGCCGACCACGGCGTACGGGAAATCACCGGCCGGGCAGCCGAATTCGCCTTTCGACGGGCCGGGATCGATCGTCAAGCTACCCGCCCGGCCGACGGCGGCGCAAGGACCGTGATCGGCACCGAATGCGCCGCCGTGACGAACCGTCGATTGATCCGCGCGTTGTTCAACTCCCGTGCTCCGGCGCTGATCAACACCCGGGCAACCTCGGGCAATGCCCCGACTAACACCCCGGGCAACACCCCGGGCAACAACCGGGCGACGGCCCGAGCTGGGCGCTCGCGGGAACGGCCACCGCCGCTCCCGCGAACGACCCGGCACTCACACCCCGGCGCTCACCACGGCCAGGCCCGACGGATCCGGCTGCCGCCCGCCAGGGCCAGCAGCGCCCCGCCCGCCGCGGCGACCCCGGCCACCGCCAGGTTCTGGCGCTGCGCCCGGCGCCGGTCGGCGACGGCCGCCCGCGCCGAGGCCGCCAGGAACGCCCGCTCGACCCCCGCCGTGGTCAGCTCGCCGGCCGCCACCCGCCGCATGAGCTGCTCCAACCGGATACCCCGGTACAGCAGTTCCGGATCCCGTTCGGCGGCGGCCCAACTCCGCGCGGCCGTGGTGAGCCTGCGCTGCTCGCCGAGTGATTCGCGGCCCTCGGCCAGCCAGCCGCGCAGTCTGGGCCAGGCCTGCGGGAGCGCGTGGTGGGACAGTTCGACGCTGTCCCGGTCCACCACCACGAGCCGCGCCCGGATCAGCCGTTCCATCACCTCCGCCACACCGGGATCGTCGAACTCGGCACGCCGGACCGGCTTGCGGGTGCCCTCGTCGCCGCCCGACACCAGCTCGCCGCCGGGGCTCAGCCCGTCGCCCAGTGCCATCGCGCCGCCGGCGGCGTCCTCGCCCGCGCCGAGCAACTCCCCACCGAGCCGCAGGAACACCGCCTGCGCCCGGCTCCGGTCGGAGGCATCCAGCCCGTTGTACAGCGTCTCCGCCGTCCGGGCCAGCGCGCCCTCGAAACCTCCGGTGGCCTGGAACCCGGCCAGGGTGAGCGCGTTGCCGCTGCGCCGCCGCCAGGTCTCCAGCAGTGCCGCGGACAGCAGCGGGAGCGCGCCGGGCTGTTGAGCGGCGGTCGAGATGAGGACGGCCAGCAGGGCACCCTCGACGGTGCAGCCGGCCCGTAACGCGGGTTCGGTGATCGCCCGCCGCAGCTCGTCCGGCGCCGGACGCCCCATCGACAGCACCCCGTGGCGTCCGGCGTCGGCCAGCCCCAGGTGCTCGGCGAACAGCGGCCCGCTCTGGTCCGAGCGGATCACCAGCACCACCCGGCACCGGGCCGGCGCCGCCACCGGCAGCCCGGCCAGGGCCTCGCCCGGACCGCCCTCGGCCGTCGCCACCAGGGCGTCCAGGAAGCGGGCCCGCTCGGCGGCGTCCCGGCAGCGGGTACGCAGTTGCTCGCCCTGGTCCACCACCAGCACCGGGTCGCCGCCCGTCGGTCCGGACGCGCCGCGCGTCGTCTCCCCGGCTCGCTGCCCGAGCCGGGCGAGCGCGAGCGCGTACGCCTCCATCGGTCGTTCACCCGGCGTCAGCAGCGCCACCGGGATGCCGCCACCGGCCGGGGCCCGCCCCGCTCCGCCCCTGGCCCCGCCTCTCCCGGCAGCGGTACCACCGGCGGCGCCGGCAGCCGCACCGACAGCGGCACCGGCGGCCGTACCGGCAGCGGGAGCCCCGCCGAGCCGGGCCAGCAGACCGGCTCTGACCAGCGAGGACTTGCCCGCCCCGGACGGCCCGGCGAGGATCACCAGCCGCCGTTCGGCCAGCAGGGCGACCAGCCGGTCCAGCAGCGCCTCGCGGCCGAAGAACCGCTCGGCGTCGGCCGCCTCGAACGCCGCCGAGCCGGGGTAGGGAGCCCGCCCGGCGTCCTGGGCGCGCCGCCGGGCGGCGGTGTCGGCGGCCAGTTCGGCGGCGAGCAGCTGCCAGCGGTGCCGCCACTCCCGTACGTCCCCGCCGCAGGCCTGGACGTAGGCGAGGGTGACGGAGAGGCTGGGCAGCCGCCGGCCTCCCGCGGCCACCGACAGGCTGGCGGCCGAACAGTGTGCCCGGAGGGCGAGTTGACGGTACGGCGGACTTCCGGCGCGTTCCCGCATGGCCCGTAAGTCGCCCGCGAACCGCAGCAGCGGCCCGTCCCCTGGCTCCAGTGGACTTTCCCGACGCGGCACTTCGGCCCCCTTCTTCGTTGAAGCGGTGTCCTGACACCCTTGTGTGCCCACGTGCCCACGCGCGCCGCGCGTGTCTCGTGTCCGTCCCCCGGTGATTCATCATGCACAGCACGGTTGGCGTCAAACAATGGTGCGTGCGGGTCGGTTGTTCCGAGTTGATGTTCAATGTCCAGTCACACGGCGCCGAACAAAGCCGGTGGGATAGAACCGGAACCCGCAGCCTTCGCTGACTTCGGAGATATCCATGAAGTTCACGCGCTACTGCCGTTCCCTCCTGTCCACACCCGCGATGGCGGTGGAGCGGTACGCCAAGAGCCACCAGTCCGGCGCCGACATCGCCATGGTCGATCTGGAGGATTCGGTCCCACCGGCCCGGAAGGAGGAGGCCCGCCGGCTCGCCGAGGAGTTCTTCGCGCTCCCGTCCACCAAGCTCGCGCGCAGCGCGGTGCGCATCAACACGCTGTCCGGACCGGACGGTCTGCGCGACCTGATCGCCATCACCCGGTACCGGGTCAAGCCGGACATCGTGCTGATCCCGATGGCGGAGTCCCCCCGGGACATCGAGATCGCGGCCGGCGCGCTCGGTCCGGACTGCCCGGAGACGGAGTTCCTGGCCGTCGTGGAGACCCCGCTGGGCATCGAGCACGCGCCCGCCATCGCGGCCGCCGGGCACCGGCTGCGCGGGCTGGTCTTCGGCTCGGCCGACTACGCCTTCGCGGTCGGCGCCCGGCTCTCCTGGGAGGCCCTGGCCCACGCCCGCGCCCGGGTGGTCAACAGCGCCCGCGCGGCGGCGGTGGAGGCGATGGACGCGCCGTTCTTCGAGGTCGCCGACCTCCCCGGGCTGCGCCGGGAGGCCGGGCTCGCCCGGGACTTCGGGTTCAGCGGCAAGATCGCCGTCCATCCCCGCCAACTTGCGCTGATCAACGAGACGTTCAGCCCGGACGAGGAGCTGCTGGCGCGCGCCCGCCGGGTGGTCGCGGCGGGTCTGGAGAACGGCCGCTCGGTCACCGTGGTGGACGGGGTGATGGTCGGCATGCCGTTCTTCGAGGCCTCGCAGCGCCTGATCGAGCAGTTCGACCCGCCCCGGCCGGACGGTTCGCACCTTCCCCAGGGCCACCCGCAGGGCCGCGCCCAGATCCCCCCGCAGGGCCACGCGCCCACCGACACCCCGAACCACGCGACGGAGAAGTGACGATGACCGAAGAATCCATCCTGGGCCCGCGCCGGTACCGCAACGCCGAGGCCATGCTGGCCGCCGCCGACCCGGTCTGGCAGGCGGCCGCCGCCAACGGCCTGATCGGCATCACGGTGGACTCGGAGTCCAACAACCGGCTGATCGTCCGCGAGACCGGGCACGAGTTCGCCAACATGGTCTCCTGCGCGTACCTGGGCCTGAACAACCACCCCTCGGTCGCGGCCGCCGCGGTCGACGCACTGGCCGAGTCCCGCAGCACCTGGCTGGTCACCTCCACCACCCGGATCCGGCACAACCTGCTGGTGCGCCTGGAGGAGGAACTCGGCGAGCTGTTCGGCGCGCACATCCTGCCGGGCGCCTCCTGCACCTCGCTCACCGCCGGCATCCTGCCCCTGATCGCCTCCGGCCACCTCGACGGCGCCTGTCAGGGCGGCGGCGGACCCCGGGTGATGGTCTTCGACCGCTTCTGCCACTTCTGCATGGCGTACGTCAAGCCGATCTGCGCGGACGAGTCGCTGGTGCTGACCTGCCCGCACAACGACCTGAACTACCTCGAGGACATCTGCCGCAAGTACCCGCGGGTCGCCTACGTGGCCGACGGCGCGTACTCGATGGGCGGCGCGGCGGCCCTCGACGGGCTGCTCGAACTCCAGGACCGCTACGGACTGTTCCTCTACATCGACGACTCCCACTCGCTGTCCATCATGGGCGAGCGCGGCGAGGGCTTCGTCCGCTCCCGGCTGGAGATGAACCCGCTGACGGTCATCGTCGCGAGCCTCGGCAAGGGCTTCGGCACCGGCGGCGGCGTCGCGATGCTCGGCAACCGCGAGCAGTTCGAGTTCCTGCACCGGCACGCCGGCCCGGTCGGCTGGTCGCAGAACGTCGCGCTGCCGCTGGTCGGCGCCTCGCTGGGCAGTGCCGCCATCCACCGCTCCCCCGAACTGGGCGACCTGCAAGCCCAGTTGAACCGCAACATCGACCTCTTCGACGAACTGCTGCCGACCACCTTCGCGGGCAACGGCCTGCCGGTGCGCCGGGTCGACGTCGGGGACGCCGAGCGGGCCGTCAAGCTGTCCGCCCAGCTCTTCGAGCGCGGCTTCTACAGCTCGGCGGTGTTCTTCCCGATCGTGCCCAAGGGCGAGGCCGGACTGCGGCTGATGATGCGCGCCGACATGGACGAGCGGCTGATCCGCGAGTTCGCCGGCCACGTCAAGGAACTCACCGCCGACCTCTAGGACTTGGGGACAGCCACCATGGAAGGAACCGAACCCGCCGGCTACCGGCGGATCGGCGAGCGCCGCTACCGCGAGGTGGTCGGGCGCTACTACGAGGAGTTCGAGGTCGGCGAGGTGGTCGAGCACCGCCCCGGGCGGACCGTCACCGAGCTCGACAACGTGCTGATGAGCATGCTGAGCATGAACGACGCCCCGCTGCACATCGACGCCGCCTACAGCGCGCACACCCCCTGGGGACGGCCGATCGTCTCCAGCCTGGTGACGCTCAGCATCGTCGGCGGGATGACGGCCCGCTCCACCAGCGGGCGCACCATCGCCAACCTGGGCTGGGAGAACATCCGGATGACGCACCCGGTGTTCACCGGCGACACCCTCTACGCGGAGACCGAGACCCTCGCCAAGCGGCTGTCCAAGAGCCGCGCCGGGCAGGGCATCGTGAGCTGCCGCACCACCGGGACGAAGTCCACCGGCGAGGCCGTGGTGGTGTTCGAACGCAGCTTCCTCGTCCCGCTGCGCGGCCACGGCCTGGACGAGGTCGCCGGGTACTGACCGGTCACCGGGCCCGACAGTCCGCTGTCGGGCCCGGTGCGCACACCGCTCGGTCCTCCCGGCGCCCTGTTCGCGGGCTCACTCCTCGCGGCGGACGTCCACCAGCAGCTTGCCCATGGTCTCCCGCGCGGCCAGCGCCCGGTGCGCCCCGGCCACCCCGGACAGCGGTACGGTCCGGTCGATCCGCGCCACCAGCCGTCCCTCGGCAGCGAGTCGGAACAGGCGCTCGGCGATGCCGGCGAACAGCACCCGGTCCGCCAGGACGTGCTGGAGCCAGAAGCCCAGCAGTCCCGCCGAGCGGTCGGCCAGCTCGTCCACCGAGAAGCTCTCCTCCGGTCCGCCCCGGGCCCCGACCGACAGCAGCCGCCCGAACGGCGCCAGTGCGGCCAGCCCGGCGCGCAGCACCCGGCCGCCGACCAGGTCCACGAACAGGTCCACCCCGCCCGACCCGCCGATCCGCTCGGCCAGGTCGGGATCCTCGGGGTCGATGACCTCATCGGCTCCCAGCGAGCGCGCGAACTCCCGCTTCGCCGGGGTGGAGGCCAGGGCGATCACCCGGCCCGCGCCCGACTCCCGCGCCAGCTGCACCGCCAGGTGTCCGACCCCACCGGCGGCAGAGGTCACCGCGACGGTCTCGCCCGGCCGCAGCCGCCCCGCCAGGGTCAGCGCGCCGTAGGCCGTCGCCCCCTGCTCCAGCAGGGCGAGCGCCTGCTCGTCGTCCACGCCGTCCGGCACCTCCACCGTGTACGCCGTCTCGGCGCGGGCGACCTGGGCGTACCCGCCTCCGGTGCGCAGCAGCGCGGCGACCCGCCGCCCGTCCCCGCGCCGCCGCCCGACCACGTCGGCGCCGAGCACCGCCGGCAGCGGGTAGCGCGCGTACTCGCCGGTGCGGCAGTGCAGGTCCGCGTAGTTGAGCCCGGCCAGGGTGACGTCGATCAGCACCTGGTCAGGGCCGGCCACGGGCTCGGGCACCGTCTCGGTGCGGAACTCCTCCGGCCCGCCGTAGCGGTGGATCACCGCCGCACGCATCCCGCTCACGGCCGTGTCGGGTGTCATCCGGCGAAGAGCGCGAGCAGCGCGCTCTCCAGGGCGCGGGTGGCCTCCGGGCTCTCGGCGATCACGCAGTACATCACCGAGCCGTCGGCGGGCGCGAAGTCGCAGCTGTACAGCACGCCGGTGCCGGTCTGCGGGTCGAAGGCCAGCCCGGCCGTGTCGATCGCCGCCACGGCCTGCGCGAAGGACGGCACCGTGAGGCCGGCGAGCTCCAGGATGTAGCGCGAGTCGCGGTGTTCCGCGCGCAGCAGGCGGCCGAAGTAGGCGTCGTGCAGGTGGCTGGAGCCGGTGAGCCGACCGTTGGTCTCGTGGAAGTAGATCTCGCCCTTGGGGGTCAGCACGGCGTCGGCGCTGACCGTGCCCCGGTAGCCGATCACCCGCAGTGCCTCGGACAGCCTGGCGCCCTGGGCGACGAGTTCGGCCAGGACGTCGGAGTCCGGGGTGACCGGCGGGGTGATCTCGCCGATCACCACCGGCCGCATGACCATCTCGCCGCAGCCGGAGAGCACCACGGCCGTGTCGTCGATGAGGAACTGGGCGTACAGCGGCGCGGAGTCGGCGAAGTACCGCTCCACCACCACCCGTTGGCCGCGCCCGCCGGTCAGCCAGGTCCACCGCTCGGCCACGTACGCGGCCACCGCCGCCCGGTCCGGCAGCGGTACGACCCGTTCGGCGCCGACCGCGTCGACCTGCTCGTCCCGGGAGAGGATCTCGTTGCCGAAGCCACCGGCCTGGTACTCGACCTTGACCATCACGCTGTGCCCCTGCGCGAGCAGGTGCTCGATGGCGGCCTCGACCTCCGCGGGCGAGCCGGCCACCCTCCCGGGCGGGATCGGCACCCCGGCGCCGGCGGCCAGCGCCCGGAAACCCGCCTTGCTGTTGACCAGGGCGTTGCCGCCCTGCGCGGCGAAGGGGTGGCCGGGCATGGCGTGCGCCAGGCCGAGCGCATCCGCCAGTTCGGCCACCGCGCCGTTCGGCGAGATGGCCAGCACCTCGTCGACGGTGCGCCCGGCCAGGGCGCGGCGCAGCTGCGCGCGGAAGTCCGGGTCGACCAGGCGGTCGGCGGTGAGCACCTGGTCGCCCTGGGCGCCCGGCGGCGGCACCACGAAGGTCAGGCTGTCGGCCCGCACGCCGGTCAGCCCGGTGACGTACGCCAGGTACTCCGGGTCGGGGCCCCAGGGCAGCACCAGGACGTCGCCGTCCTCGGCCCACCAGAGCATCCGCTGCGCCCCGCACCCGGCGAACCGCTGCTCCAGCGGCTCCATCCCGGTGAGGTCCCCGACCATCTCCTCGGTGCGGTTGTTCGCGATGCAGAGCGTCGTCATCTGGTGAACTCTCCCGGGGTTCGGCGCTGTTGCGGCCCTGGTCCACGCACGGCACGGGTGTGGCGTGCGCTACTGGTGTAGCGCACCGGGATTGTTCTGGTTCGGCCCTCGGTCATTGAACAAAACGCCGAACAACCGCCTCGGTCGGCGGATCAGACGGCCGGCTCCCGGGCGGAGGTCGGCTTGGTGGTGAGAAGTGCCCTGATCTCCTCGGCGAGGTGCGGTCCGAGTTCGCCCCAGCCCTCCTTGTAGCCGTAGACGCCGGCCAGGCTGCGGGCCTCGTAGTCGCCGTTCATGATCTCGACGTCGTCGGCCGTGATGAGTGCCGGGTGGGCGACGCCGACGGCCGCCGACACCTTCGCCAGCTCCCTGCGCAGGGTGCGCAGGTAGACGGCCGCCCGGGTGGCCTTCGACGCCGGGTCGAGGCCGCGGGCCAGCCACGGGTTCTGGGTGGCGATGCCGGTGGGGCACTTGTCGGTGTGACACTTCTGCGCCTGGATGCAGCCGATCGACAGCATCGCCTCGCGGGCCACGTTGATCATGTCGACGCCCAGGGCGAAGGCGACCGCGGCGTTCTCGGGCAGGCCGAGCTTGCCGGAGCCGATGAAGGTCAGGTCGTCGGTCAGCCCCAGCTCGGCGAAGGTGCCGTAGACCCGGGAGAAGCCCATCCGGAACGGCAGCGACACCGAGTCGGCGAACATCCGCGGCGCCGCCCCGGTGCCGCCCTCACCGCCGTCGATCGTGACGAAGTCGACCCCGCGGTCCCCACGTGCCATCAGGGTGGCCAGCTCATGCCAGAAGCCCATCTCGCCCACCGCGCTCTTGATCCCGACCGGCACACCGGTCTCGGTGGCGAGCAACTCGACGAAGTCGAGCATCGAGTCGACGTCGCCGAACGCGGTGTGCCGCGACGGGGAGGCACAGTCCTCGCCGACCGGGATGCCGCGGATCGCGGCGATCTCCGGGGTCACCTTCGCGCCCGGCAGCATTCCGCCCAACCCGGGCTTGGCGCCCTGGGAGAGCTTGATCTCTATCGCCCTGACGGGCGCACCGGCGACCACGTCCTTGAGCTTGTCGAGGTTGAAGCTGCCGTCCTCGTTGCGGCAGCCGAAGTACGAGGTGCCGAGCTGGAGGACGAGGTCGCCACCGTTGCGGTGGTACGGCGAGAGGCCGCCCTCGCCCGTGTTGTGCATCGCGCCGGCCAGCGCCGCCCCCTTGTTGAGCGCCGAGATGGCCGCGCCGGAGAGCGATCCGAAGCTCATCGCCGAGATGTTCACCACGCTGGCCGGCCGGAACGCCTTGGCGCGCCCGCGCGGCCCGCCCAGCACCTTGGCCGAGGGCAGGGGAGCCAGCGGGTCGTGCGCATCGGGCAGTGCGCCGGCGAAGGTGCGCTGCTTCAGGTAGGCGTGCCCCTGGACGTGCTCGACGTCGACCTCGGTTCCGAACCCGGAGTAGTTGTTCTCCTCCTTCGCCGACGCGTAGATCCAGGTGCGCTGGTCGCGGCTGAACGGGCGCTCCTCCTCGTTGGAGGTCACGATGTACTGCCGCAGCTCCGGCCCGATCGTCTCCAGCAGGTACCGGGCGTGCCCGACCACCGGGAAGTTCCGGAGCAGCGCGTGCCTCTTCTGGAGGAGGTCGCGGGCCGCCAGAACCGCCACCGCGGTTACCGCGGCCGCGCCGATCTTCCGGGCTTGCATGAAGGTTCCTCCTCGATGCCCGACTCCATCGCCGTGCGGTGGAGTCGAGGTGTCGTGCCGGGTGGTGGACGGCGGGCACCCGGCCATGCGGGCAGCGGTGTCCGTCGAAGAATGCGACACGATGCTAGGAGGCCCCCCGAACGGGCGTGCGGCCAGGGGGCTGATCCGGGAGGTCGGCCTTGCCGAGGAGGCCCCGGGCCGGGCCCGCTCGCAGGCGGTCCCGCGCCCACGCGGAGGCGGGCCCGGGACCGCCGGCTGTCAGCTGACGGCCGCCGTGGCGGCCGTGGCAACGCTCACGGCCGTGATGGCCGCGACCGCGACGCGCATGTTCCGGATCGCCTGGGTGACGGACTCCCCCGCCCAGTCGCCCGCGGCGATCTCCGAGAAGCGCAGCTCGACCCGCGCGCGGGGGAGGTCGGGGAAGGCCAGACCGTGCAACCGGGCGGCGTGCAGGAGCGCTATCAGGGTCGCGGTGCGGATGTCGGGCGTCCCGTGATGGCGGATCACGGCCGCGAGCCGCTCGCGGAGCTCACGCTCGACCGAGCCGTCCGCCTCCGGATAGCGTCGGACCGGGAAGAGGCCGAGGACCCGGTGGCGCTCCTCGACGACCAGGCCGCGCTCGCACAGCCGCTCCACGGTGGCACGGACCGCCGTGGGGTGGTCCTTGGTCAGCCAGTCCGCCGCCTTCGCCTTGCCGGGAGCCTTGCGCGCGACCCACTCGGTGAGCCGCTCCAGCCGCCCGTCGAGCAGCGGGTCGCCGGTCGGGGTGTGGTCGGTGACGCTGAGCCGGCCTTCGTCGAGCGCGACCCGGCCGGCCAGTGCGAGGTCGGCGAGGAGGCCTCCCGCCACCGCCCATCCGGCGCTCGAACTGTCCTTCGCCACACCGGACTCGTCGTCCAGTGAGAGCAGCATCAGCTCCTCGGCGAGGGTGACGTGCATGTGCAGTTCCTTTCCCTGTTCGGATCGGCCACCCCCCAGCGCGCCGACCAGCAGCCCCGCCCGGGTGTCCTCAGCCAGCAACGCCCGCACCCGCGGCCCGGTTCCCCGGTCGGGTCCGCTCCCTGACGGGTGCTGTTGCCGCTGCGCCGACGGCTCGACCGAACCGTCACACGAACGACACCCGACCCGCGCAGAAGCCTCGCGCCGGCCGGGTGTCGCGAACCGGTCCGATCTGCGTACGCTCGCATCCCATCCGGCCCGGCCTTCGGGCGGCGTGGCAGTCACCGCCGGGATCCCGGTCACGCGCACCTACGGAAAGATCCCATGAGTTACTGCACGCCCTGCCAACGCCACCTCAACGGCGCGCTCTCCTGCCCCGGATGCGGCCGGGCCGCCGAGCCCGCGACCGGGGAGGCCGCTCACCACCGGTCCGCGCGACCGAGCGAAATCTCCGCCACCGCGTCCGCACCGCCACGCCGGTCGGCAGCGCGGTCGGCCCGGCGGCGGGCCGGTCGGCCGCGGAGCACGGTCGTGGCCGTGTCGACGGCCGGGGTGGTCGTCTGTGGACTGGCCACCGTCCTGCTGACCGGCGGCAACTCGGACGGTGCGGTGGCCCCGGCCTCCGCGGGCGCCGAGTCACCCTCGCAGAGCGCCCCGGCCGTCCCCGGTACGTCGGCCTCACCGGCCCCGGCCACCGCCACGGCCGCAGCCCGCCCGCAGCCGTCGGCCACCACCACCCGGCCCAAGCCGTCCGGCAGCCCGACCCCGGCCACGGCGTCCCCCTCGGGCCCGCCCCCGTCCCCCGGCGCCCCTCTTCCGGCGGACCCGCCCTCGGCACCCGCCCCGAGCACGACCAGACCGAACACCGGCCCCGTCCCGCCGACCTCCGCCACCCGGCACCCGACCGACCCGGCAACCACACCGGGCTGTACCCGTCTCCTGTTCTGGTGCACGTGAGCACGAGGCACCGTTCGTCAGGCCCGCCGAGCCGATGCGGGCCGACGCGGCCCTTCGACGCTCACGACCCGGCCGGCTGTTGTACCGAGGTCGTCCGACGGCCCGGGGACGAACCGTTGACAGTGCCACAGCAGGCTCCTAGCGTGGCGCAGTCGATTACCCGCGAGTAGGGACTGCTGATGGCCGAGCCGCGCCCGTACGACCTCGTCCTGTTCGGTGCCACCGGGTTCACCGGCGGGCTCACCGCCGAGTACCTGGCCCGGACCGCGCCCGAGGGCTGCCGCTGGGCACTCGCCGGACGGGACGAAGGCCGGCTCGCCGCCGTCCGGACGAGGCTGGCCCGGATCGACCCGCGCTGCGCCGACCTCCCCCTGCTGATCGCGGACGCCGCGGACCGCGAGGCGCTGCGCGCCGTGGCCGCCGACGCCCGGGTGGTGGTGTCCACGGTCGGCCCGTACCTGCGGCACGGCGAGCCGCTGGTGGCAGCCTGCGCGGACAGCGGCACCGACTACGTGGACCTCACCGGCGAGCCCGAGTTCGTCGACCGGATGTACCTCCGGTACCACGAGCGGGCGGTGGCCACCGGCGCTCGCCTGGTGCACGCCTGCGGCTTCGACTCGGTCCCGCACGACCTCGGCGTACTGTTCACCGTCGAGGAACTGCTGCGCCGCGGCGGCCCGGCGGCCCGGGTCTCCGTCGAGGGGTTCGTCCGCGCCGGCGGCACCGTCTCCGGCGGCACCTTCGCCTCCGCGATGACGGCCTTCTCCCGACCGCGGGCGATGGCCCGCGCCGCCCGGGCGCGCCGCGTGGCGGAGCCCCGGCCGAAGGGACGGCTGGTCCGCACCCCGGTCGGCCGGCCGCACCGGTCGCGGGCGGCCCGGGCCTGGGCGGTGCCGATGCCCTCGATCGACCCGCAGGTGGTGTCCCGCTCGGCCGCCGCGCTGGAGGAGTACGGCCCGGACTTCGGCTACACCCACTACGCGGCGGTGCGACGGCTGCCGATCGCCCTCGGCGGTGTCGCCGCGGTGGCGGCGATCGCCCTCGCCGCGCAGCTGCCGCTGCTGCGCCGGGCCCTGGGACGGCTGCGCAAGCCCGGCGACGGGCCGAGTGCGGAGCAGCGGGCACGGTCCTGGTTCGCCGTCCGGTTCGTGGCGCGGGCGCAGGGCGGGCCCACGGTCCTCACCGAGGTGTCCGGGGGCGACCCCGGCTACCAGGAGACCGCGAAGATGCTGGCCGAGGCGGCGCTCTGCCTGGCCTACGACGACCTGCCGCCCGTGGCGGGGCAGCTGACCACCGCGGTGGCGATGGGTCGGCCGCTGATCGACCGGCTGATCGCGGCGGGCATCTCCTTCCGGGTGCTGGACACCCCGCCGGCGGCCGCCCCCGGCCGGTAGCGGCCGCCGCGGCACGCCGACGGCTCGCCCGCCCCTGTCGCGGGGCGGGCGAGCCGTCGGCATCCTCCGGGGGGGGTGGCCGCCGCTACTGCGGGGTCACGTAGGCGCCGGAGATGCCGCCGTCGACGAGGAAGGTGTTGGCGGTCATGAAGGAGGAGTCGTCGGAGGCGAGGAAGGCCACCGCGGCGGCGATCTCCTCGGGCTCGGCGAAGCGGCCGAGCGGGATGTGGACCAGCCGGCGGGCGGCCCGCTCCGGGTCCTTGGCGAACAGTTCCTGCAGCAACGGGGTGTTCACCGGGCCGGGGCAGAGTGCGTTGACCCGGATGCCCTCGCGGGCGAACTGCACGCCCAGCTCGCGGGACATGGCCAGCACGCCGCCCTTGGAGGCGCTGTAGGAGATCTGCGAGGTGGCCGCGCCCATCACGGCGACGAACGACGCGGTGTTGATGATCGAGCCCTTGCCCTGGCGCTGCATGTGCGGGATCGCGTACTTGCAGCACAGGTAGACGCTGGTCAGGTTGACCTCTTGGACCCGCTTCCAGGCGTCCAGGCCGGTGGTGAGGATGGAGTCGTCGTCCGGCGGGGAGATGCCCGCGTTGTTGAAGGTGATGTCGAGCCGGCCGTACTCGTCGACGGCCCGCTGGAAGAGGTCGCGCACCGCGTCCTCGTCGGTGACGTCGGCCTGGATGAACAGGCCGCCGACCTCGTTCGCGGCCTTGGCGCCGGTCTCGGCGTCGAGGTCGACGCAGACCACCTTGGCGCCCTCGGCGGCGAAGCGGCGGGCGGTCGCCAGGCCGATGCCGCTGCCCGCGCCGGTGATGACGGCCACGCGGCCGTCGAGTCGCTGGGTCATGCTGATCATTCCTCCGTGGAGATGAAGACGTTCTTGGTCTGGGTGAAGGCGTCGAGGGCGTCGGGGCCGAGCTCGCGGCCGAGGCCGGACTGCTTGAATCCGCCGAACGGCGTGGTGTAGCGCACCGAGGAGTGCGAGTTGACGGAGAGGTTGCCGGCGTCGACGCCGCGGGAGACCCGCAGCGCGCGCCCGACGTCCCTGGTCCAGATGGAGCCGGACAGCCCGTACTCGCCGGCGTTGGCGATGCGCAGGGCGTCCTGTTCGTCGCTGAACGGGACGACCGCGACGACCGGGCCGAAGATCTCCTCGGTGAAGGCCCGGTCGTCGTGCCGCACGGGCGCGAGCACGGTCGGCGGGTACCAGAAGCCGGGCCCGTCGGGGGCGCTGCCGCGGAAGGCGACGGCCGACCCGTCCGGAACGTAGGAGGCGACCCGCGCCCGGTGGGCGGCGGAGATCAGCGGGCCCATCTCGGTCTTCTCGTCGGTCGGGTCACCGACCCGCACCCCGCGGACGGCCGGCTCCAGGAGCGCCAGGAAGTCCTCGAAGACGGATGCTTCGACCAGGATCCGGGAGCGGGCGCAGCAGTCCTGGCCGGCGTTGTCGAAGACCGCGTAGGGCGCCGTCGCGGCGGCTTTGGCGAGGTCCGCGTCGGCGAAGACGATGTTGGCGCTCTTGCCGCCGAGTTCGAGGGTGACGGGTTTCACCTGGGCGGCGCAGCCCGCCATGATCTCCTTGCCGACCCGGGTGGAGCCGGTGAACACGACCTTGCGCACGTCGGGGTGGGTGACGAAGCGCTGTCCGACGACCGGTCCGCGGCCGGGCAGGACCTGCAGCACGCCTTCCGGGATCCCGGCTTCGAGGGCGAGTTCGCCGAGGCGCAGGGCGGTGAGCGGGGTGAGTTCGGCCGGTTTGACGATGACGGTGTTGCCGGCGGCCAGGGCCGGGGCCAGGGCCCAGGCGGCGATCGGCATCGGGAAGTTCCACGGCACGATGACCCCGACCACGCCGAGCGGTTCCTGGAAGGTGACGTCGATGCCGCCGGCGACGGGGATCTGCCGGCCGAACAGCCGCTCGGGCGCGGCGGCGTAGTACTCGATGACGTCCCGCGCGTTGCCCGCCTCCCAGCGGGCGTTGCCGATGGTGTGGCCGGCGTTGGCGACCTCCAGTGCGGCGAGGTGCTCGCGGTCGGCGTCGACGGCGGCGGCGAAGGAGCGCAGCAGCCGAGCCCGGTCGGCGGGGGCCACCCGGCGCCAGGTGTCGAAGGCGGCGCGGGCGCGGGCGACGGCGGCGTCGGTTTCGGCGAGGCCGGCCAGTTCGACGGTGGTGATCACCTCCTCGGTGGAGGGGTTGACGACCTCGAAGAGGTCCGGATCGGTCATGGAGCTGTCTCCCTGTGCGTGGCGGTGGTCCGGCTGTCGGTGGTCCTGGCGGTGGTCCGGCCGGCGGTGGTCCGGCCGGCGGCGAGCAGGGCCTCGAAGAGGCGCAGGTCGTCGGGGTCGGTCTCGGGGTGCCACTGGACACCCAACGCGAAGCGGTGGCCGGCCAGTTCGAGCGCCTCTACGGTGCCGTCCGTGGCCCAGGCGGTGGCCCGCAGACCGGTGCCGAGCCGGTCGACGGCCTGGTGGTGGTAGCAGGAGACCTCGGCGGTCGGCCCGAGGACGGCGGCGAGCCGGCTGCCGTCCACCAGGCTGACGCGGTGGCGGACGAAGCGGGCGGGGACGATCTGGTGGGTGCCGTCGGGCAGGTGCTGGCGGAGGGTGCCGCCGCGTTCGACGTTGAGCAGCTGCATGCCGCGGCAGACGCCGAGCACCGGCAGGTCCCGGGCCAGGGCGGCGCCGAGCAGCCGGCTCTCCCAGTCGTCGCGGGCGTGGTGGGGCGGGCCGGTGCGCGGATCGGCCACCGCCGCGTACCTGGCCGGGTCGATGTCCGGTCCACCGGCGAGGACGAGCCCGTCCAGGGCGTCGAGCAGGTGGTCGGCCCCGCCGGGTTGCGGCGGCAGCAGCACCGGGCTGCCGCCCGCGCGCGCGACCGCGTCGACGTACGTCTGGGGCACCAGGGAGGCGCGCTGGTTCCAGACGGACCAGGCGGCGTCGTCCTGGTAGCTGGTGATGCCGATCAGCGGGCGTCGGCCGTCGTCGCGCGTCACAGCCGCTCGAATCCGCGGCGCCGCTCCCAGTCGGTCACCGCCCGCTCGTAGGAGGCGAGTTCGGTGCGTCCGGCGTGGGTGTAGTGCCGGACGACGTCCTTGCCGAAGGCCTCGGTGGCGACCGCGCTGCGCTCGAAGGCGTCTGTCGCGTCGCGCAGGGTGGCGGGCACCCGGGGCGCGGCGGAGGCGTACGCGTTGCCGGTGAACTCCGGTTCGAGTTCGAGCTGTTGCTCGACACCGTGCAGTCCGGCCGCGATCAGGGCGGCGACCGCGAGGTACGGGTTGACGTCGCCGCCGGGGACGCGGTTCTCGAAGCGCAGCGACGGGCCGTGGCCGACCACGCGCAGCGCGCAGGTGCGGTTGTCGCGGCCCCAGGCGATGGCGGTGGGCGCGAAGCTGCCGGGCACGTAGCGCTTGTAGGAGTTGACGGTGGGGGCGAACAGCAGGGCGAAGTCGGCCAGGCAGGCGAGTTGTCCGGCGAGGAAGTGCTCCATGGTGCGGGAGAAGCCGTGCGGACGGTCACCGGCGAACACCGGGGCGCCCTGCTCGTCGCGCAGGCTCAGGTGGATGTGGCAGGAGTTGCCCTCGCGTTCGTCGTACTTCGCCATGAAGGTGAGGCTGCAGCCCTCCTGGGCGGCGATCTCCTTGGCTCCGGTCTTGTAGACGGCGTGGTTGTCGCAGGTGGTGAGGGCGTCGGCGTACTTGAAGGCGATCTCGTGCTGGCCGAGGTTGCATTCGCCCTTGGCGGACTCGACGGTGAGGCCGGCGCCGGCCATGCCGTTGCGGAGCCGGCGCAGCAGGGGCTCGATCCGGCCGGTGCCGAGGATGGAGTAGTCCACGTTGTACTGGTTGGCCGGGGTGAGCCGGGTGTAGTCCTTGTCCCAGGCCTGTTCGTAGCTGTCCCGGAAGACGATGAACTCCAGCTCGGTGGCGGCCTGGGCCTGCCAGCCGTAGCCGGCCAGGCGGTCGAGCTGGCGTTGCAGGACCTGACGCGGGGAGACGGCGACCGGGGTGCCGTCGTGGTGGACGATGTCGCACTGGACCATGACGGTGGCGGGGTGCCAGGGGATTGACCGCAGGGTGGCGA
Organism: Kitasatospora sp. NPDC034023; assembly: GCF_055575795.1. NCBI lineage: Bacteria > Bacillati > Actinomycetota > Actinomycetes > Kitasatosporales > Streptomycetaceae > Kitasatospora > Kitasatospora sp. NPDC034023. The sequence continues at coordinate 24,960 of NZ_JBVIRY010000024.1, read as the reverse complement.
GGTCGGGGCGCAGCGTCAGGTCGCCGTAGCCGTTCTCCCAGGAGGAGATCTCGTACCCGTCGACGGTGTTCATGTCGACGTCGACGGCCAGCAGGTAGCCGCAGCCCTCCGCGGCGCCGGGCACGACGTCGTCGAGGAAGTACTCGGCGGCGACGCGCTTGCCCTGGAGGCGCCCCTGCATGTCGGTCATGGCGAGCACGACGGTGTCGACGGACCCGTCGGCGACGCGGGTGCGCAGCTCGTCGAGGGTGAGCCGGGGGGTGGTCATCGGGTCTCCAGTTCGGTGTCCGGGACGTCGTGTTCGGGCGGCGTGGCGTTGATGTGGGGCCCGGTGAACCAGTGCCGGGCGGAGGCCAGCCACCACACGCCGGCGAAGCCGACCACGACGGCCACGGCGACGGGGGTGTAGTTGAAGCTCTCGGCGGTGATCGGGCTGGCGGTGGGGAGCATGAACAGGACGGTGATCACCGCGGTCCAGGCGACGGCGACGACGCCGATCGGCCGGCTCCAGCGGCCCAGGTGCCAGGGGCCGCGCGGGAAGTCCTCGCCCTGGCGCAGCCGCAGGTACACCGGGATGACGTAGGAGATGTAGAGACCGATGACGGAGATGGAGGTCACGGCGGTGTAGGCGGTGGTGTTCCAGAGCGCGGGCAGCCCGAGCAGCAGCGCGCCGCCGGTGGCCAGCCAGACCGCGTTGGTCGGGGTCTGGGTGCGCGGGTCGATGCGGTGCCACAGGCGGGAGCCGGGCAGCGCGCCGTCGCGGGAGAAGGCGTAGATCATGCGGGAGTTGGCGGTGACGGAGGCCATGCCGCAGAAGAACTGGGCGCCGATGACGATGAGCAGCAGGAGTTGGGCGCCGCCGGAGCCGATCGCGTCGATGAAGATCTGCGCGGGCGGGACCTGGGTGTCGCTGTTGAGGGCGCCGTCGTAGTCCCGGATCGCGAAGGTGATGCCGAGCAGCAGGATCCAGCCCGCCACCAGGGAGACCGTGATGGCGTTGACGATGCCGCGCGGGCCGGAGCGGGCGGCGTCGCGGGTCTCCTCGGTCATGTGCGCGGAGGCGTCGTAGCCGGTGAGGGTGTACTGGGCCATCAGCAGGCCGAGCAGCGCCACGTAGAACTGGTTGTGGAAGCCGGTCTGGTTGACGAACTCGGTGAGGACGAAGGAGACCGAGGCGTGCCGGTCGGGGAGCACGGTGAGCGCGCCGACGATGATCGCGACGCCCACCAGGTGCCACCACACGGACACGCTGTTGAGGACCGCGACCAGGCGCACCCCGAAGGTGTTGAGCAGGCCGTGCACCAGCAGGATGACGGCGAAGATCTCCATGGTGTGCGCGGGGCTCGCCTCGACGCCGAAGCGGAGCGTGAGGAACGCGTTGGTGAAGAAGGCGGCGCCGTAGTCGACGCTGGCGGTCACCGCGACCTGGCCGAGGAAGTTGAACCAGCCGGTGAACCAGCTCCAGGCCGGGCCACGGCTGCGGGTCAGTTTGGCGGACCAGTAGTAGAGCCCGCCGGCCGTCGGGTAGCTGGAACAGATCTCGGCCATCGCCAGCCCGACGCAGAGCGTGAGCAGGCCGACCACCGGCCAGCCCCAGACGATCAGGGCCGGGCCCCCGGTCTTCATTCCCGTTCCGTACAGCGTCAGGCAGCCGGAGAGGATCGAGACGATGGAGAAGGAGACGGCGAAGTTGGAGAAGCCCGACATCGAGCGGGCCAGCTCCTGGGTGTAGCCCAGCTCGCGCAGTCGCTGTTCGTCGTCGGAGACGGAGGTGGAAACAGGGACGGAAACGGCGGCGGAAACGGGGGCGGTGTTCTCCGGAAACTTTTCGGGGGCAGGCTGGTCGGGTGAGCGTGCGTCGGTCATGGGCACCCCTGGGGGTTGAGGGTGTGCCGGGGAGCACGCGGCCACGACGGCGTGGCCCGGTCGCCCCGACGGGTTCGACGGTCGGACGGCTCTTCAATGGTCTGGAATCAGTCCATTGGGGTGGGTGAGCAGCATCGTTCCGGCTGGGCCGGGGCCGCGTCAAGAGCGACAGGGGAACGAGTCGGGGAAACCCGGTCGTAGGTACGATTCCGGCGTGGACGTGGACGAAACACGTGAGCGAGCGCGGCTCGACTGGCAGGCCGGGGCGATCTTCCGCCCGGTCCGGACCGGCAACGCCTTCGAGGAGACCGTCGAGCGGCTGCTCCAGGCGATCAAGCTCGGCGTCTTCGGCCTCGGCGACCGGCTGCCCGCCGAACGGGACCTCGCCACCCGGCTCGGCGTCAGCCGGGAGACCCTGCGCGAAGCGCTCCGCACACTGCAGCAGACCGGCTGCGTCGAACCCCGCCGCGGCCGGTACGGCGGCACCTTCGTCACCTACCGGATGCCGGCGCCGGACGTCGCCGACCTGCGCCGCGCGGCCCGCGACCTCGGCGGCGCGCTCGAGGACGCGCTGACCTACCGCCAGGTGCTGGAGATCGGCGCCGCCGAGGCGGCCGCCCGCCGCCCCCTCTCCCCCGAGCAGCGGGCCCGCCTGGAGAGCCGGCTGACCGACCTGGAGGGAGCCCCGCCCGAGCAGTACCGTCAGCTGGACTCGCGCTTCCACCTCGCCATCGGCGAGCTCACCGGCTCCCCCACCCTCGCCGCGGCCATCGCCGAGGCCAGGATGCGCCTCAACGACCTGCTCAACGCCATCCCCATGCTGGACCGGAACATCGAGCACGCCGCCGAGCAGCACCGGGCGATGGTCCGGGCGATCCTCGCCGGCGACGGTGACGCCGCCCGACGCGCCACCGAGGAACACCTCGCCGCGACGGCCGCACTGCTGCGGGGCTTCCTGGCCTGAGGCTGCCGGACCGCTCCGTACGCCCGCCGTGACCGCCCACCCCTCTCCGCTGGTCACTCCTCCGACGCTCTTGGTCACTCCTCCGACCGCCCCCTGACCGCCGCCCGGGTCCTCCGGACGATCGGACGATTACCCGCACCCCGGCCGCGCCCCTACCGTCGGGGATCACCCGCAGGTCGCTGTCGCCCGGTCGGGCCGGTCGCGGGAGGCGGGCGTCCGCACCGGCTCCGCAGAGAGTCGTGCACGGTGTCCGTGGCGTTGAACTTCCGCATGGCGAAGCAGCTGACGGGCGGCCGGGTGCTGCTGTGGTCGCTGCTCCCGCCGCCGTGACCTCGCCCCGGATCCGCCCGCCCAGTCCATGTACACCGGATGACCGCGCGGGCCGTTGGAACCGCCGTACTCAACGACGACATCCTCCTGGAGGCCAGTCCGGGGAAAGCTCAGTTGCCACCGCCACGCTGGAACGCGGACTTTCCGTGAGCGACGTCCTGACCGACCTGGTGGCGCGTGGGCGGAGCGGGTCCACCGTCCCGGTGCTGCGGCGGGCGGGGAAGGTACCGCAGGCGGACGATGTCCGGGCTACAGGCCGATGTCCGCATCAACGAACTGCGCCTCCGGATGCGTTGAAGTACTGCATCCTGATCCTGGGCCAATCGATGGGGCACGCATGACGGGTCCTCAATCCGCTGTCCGGCCGCTGGCTGCCGGATCACAGCCACCTCCAGCGGCATGTCGGCTCGGCGGTCGCCTACAACGTCTGGCAGTACTACCAGGCCACCGGGGACCGGGACTTCCTCGCCACGGCCGGCGCCGAGATGCTGCTGGAGATCGCCCGCTTCTGGTCCTCCGCTGCCACCTACGACCGGGCCCGCAGGCGCTGGTCGATCCACGGGTTGCTCGGCCCTGACGAATACCACGACGCCTACCCGTGGGAGACCCGGCCGGGCGTGGACGACAACGCGTACACCAACGTGCTGGCCTCCTGGGTGCTGGGCCGCGCCCAGGACGCCCTGGACGTCCTGCCCGGCTACCGCCGCGACGAACTGCGCGAGCGCCTCGCCCTCGACGACCTGGAGCTGGAGCGCTGGCAGGCTCGACATCGTCCAGGCCTGGCGCGCCAAGGGCGCCGTCACCGCGATGACCGGCGACGGCGTCAACGACGGCCCCGCCCTGCGGCAGGCGGACATCGGCGTGGCCATGGGCCGACGTGGCACCGAGGTCGCCCGCCAAGCTGCCGACCTGGTCCTCGCCGACGACGAACTCGCCACCGTAGTCGGCGCGGTGGAGGAGGGCCGCCGGGTCTACGACAACGTCCGCCGTTTCCTCGTGTACGGGCTGTCCGGCGGCGCGGCCGAGATCCTGGTGATGCTGGCCGGCCCGCTGTTCGGCCTCGCACTGCCGTTGCGGGCGGGCCAGATCCTCTGGATCAACCTGCTCACCCACGGCCTCACCGGTGTCGCCATGGGCGCGGAGCCGGTTTCCCCCGGCGCGATGACCCGGCCCCCGCGCCCGCCACACCAGCACATCCCGGGTTCCGGTGTGTGGCAGCGGGTGCTGCTGCTGGGCTTCGTCGTCGCGGCGGCCGCTCTCGGCGCCGGGCTCTGGGCCCACGGCGGTGACCGCCCGTGGCAGTCCGTCCTGTTTCTCGCCTTGCTGGCCGCCCAACTCGGCGTCGTCCTGGGCCTGCGCGAACGGCTGCTGACCCGCGCGAACCTCTTCCTCCCGCTGGCCGTCCTCACCTCCGGCGCGCTCGCGGCCGCCGCCCTCTACCTGCCGTTCCTCCGCGACGTGCTCGACACCGTGCCGCTGTCCTGGAGCGACTTCATCGCACCCGCGGCCGCCGGGGTCGTCGGGTTCGCGACAGCCCGGCTGTGCAGGCAAGGGGTCTGACGCCATGTCGAACGCCCTGGGTCACCGACCTGTACGAGCTGCCGATGGCCCTGTCCTGCCAGCAGGGCAGCTGCGGCGACGTGGCGACCCCGAGGTCGGCATCGCGGCCCGTCCCACAGTGGAGTCCCGCGATAGGACCGCGACCACCATCAGACCCGTGAACGTGCGCGCCGCGACACAACCGGTTGTCTGGGACGCACTGACCAGTCCCGACGGCGAGGCATCGGCAATCGCTGGTGCAAACGGGGCCGGGTGCCCCTTCGGAGGATAGGGGTGAGCGGGTAGGTTGGCGGGCCGGGCAGGGTGCCCTGAAGGCCGGAAGCGGGTGGGGCATGATTGCCGGGGCGGTTGTGGACTGCGGGCTGTACGAGCTCGGGCGCAGGCTGCCCGGGACGGTGGAGCTGTCGAAGGTCCTGGAGCGGATCGGCGAGGGGCTCGGCCGGTTCGTGTGGATCGGCCTGTACGAGCCGACCGCGGAGCAGTTCGCGGAGATCTCGGCGGCGTTCGACCTGCATCCGCTGGCGGTGGAGGACGCGGTGCGCGCGCACCAGCGGCCGAAGCTGGAGCGGTACGGCGACACGCTGTTCCTGGTGCTGAAGACGATCACCTACGTCGAGCACGACAAGGTGACGGCAACCAGTGAGATCGTCGACACCGGCGAGATCATGGTCTTCGCCGGGCCTGGCTTCGCGATCGTCGTGCGCCACGGCAGCGCCAAGTCCCTGACCGGGGTACGCAAGGGCCTGGAGGCCGCCCCCGATCTGCTGGCCCTCGGCCCGGCCGCCGTTCTGCACGCGGTCGCCGACCACGTGGTCGACCAGTACCTCGACGTCGCCGACAAGTTCGAGCGCGACGTCGAGGAGCTGGAGTCCGCGGTGTTCTCCCACGAGCGGACCGACGACGCGGGCCGGATCTACCAGCTCAAGCGCGAACTGCTGGAGTTCAAGCGCGCGGTCGTGCCGCTCGGCGCACCGCTGCAGCGCCTTGCGGACGGAACGATCGCCCTCGTGCCGGCGGCGATAGCCGCCTATCTGCGGAACGCCGCCGACCACCACACGCAGGCCAGGGAGCGGATCCTGGCGTTCGACGAGCTGATCTCCAGCATCCTGGACGCGAGCATGGCCCGGCTGTCGATGCAGCAGAACACCGACATGCGCAGGATCAGCGCCTGGGCGGCCCTGGCCGCCGTGCCGACGCTGGTGGCCGGCGTGTACGGGATGAACTTCGACAACATGCCGGAACTGCGCTGGACCTACGGATACCCGGCGATGCTGCTGTTCACCAGTGTGGTGTGCGGGCTGGTCTTCCGGGCGTTCCGCCGCAACGACTGGCTGTGACGGCGGTGTCGGCCCTGGGCGGGGCCGGCACCGGGTGCTCATCCGTCGAGGTGGATCCAGGTGGCGATGAACGCGACCCAGGCGAACAGGGCGGTGAAGGCCAACAGCGGAGCGAAGCGGGGCACGGTCGTTCCTTCCGTGGGGGGCGGGTGATGGCGGCGAGGATCAGGCGAGGCCGAGCCAGCCGAGGACGGCCTGGACGAGCAGGATCGTGGACATCCCGGCGACGCCGACGACCACCGCCGTGGCCGCGACCCGGTAGCGGGGGCTGTTGGCCGCCTCCCCGAGGACGGATCGGCGGTTGGTGAGGACCAGCAGGTAGACCAGCACGATCGGGCTGATCAGGCCCTGAAGGACCTGGGTGCCGATCAGCAGCTGGATGACGTCCACCGGGGTGAGGGCGACGATCGCCCCGAGAGCGATCTGCGCGGTGAACACGCCGAGGAACAGGGGCGCGTCGCGGAAGCTGCGGGAAACCGAGCGTTCGACACCCGCTGCCTCGCCGACTGCGTAGCTGGCCGAAAGCGGGACGACGGCGCCGGCGAGGGCGGAGGCGCCGATCAGGCCGAAGGCGAAGAGCAGCTCGGCGCCGTGCCCGGCCACGGGCTTGAGGGCCTCGGCAGCCTGCGCGGCGGACTCCAGCGGCCCGGTGCCGCCGATGGCGGAGGCGGTGGCGATGATGATGGTCAGACTGATCAGGCAGGCGAAGACCGCGCCGAGGACGGCGTCGGCCCGGATCAGCTTGTAGTCCTCCGGCTTGGCCCCGCGGTCGACCACGCCGGCGGCGGCGTAGAACTGCATGTACGGGCTGACGGTGGTACCGATCAGGGCGACAGCCAACAGGATGAAGTCCTTACTCGGCTCGATGTGCGGGACGGCCAGGTGCTCGCCGACCCGGCTCCAGTCGGGGTGGCCGAGGACCATCGCGATGGGGTAGGCGAAGAAGGCCAGCGACATCACCAGGAAGATCCGCTCGGCCCACTTGTAGGAGCCGAACAGCACCAGCGACCACAGCAGGAATGCAGCCGGCGGGATGACCGCCCACTTGGGGACGCCGAGGAGTTCGAAGGCGGCGCCGATGCCGGCGAACTCGCTGACGACCAGTCCGGTGTTGGCCAGCCCGAGGCAGAACACCGCCAGCGCGGTGAGCCGGAGGCTGAACTGTTCGCGGATCAGCGCGCCGAGGCCCTTGCCGGTGTGGGCGCCGAGCCGGACCGCCATCTCCTGCACCATCACCAGCGCGACGGTGACCAGCACCATGAAGAACAGCGTGCCGTACGTGAACTGGGAACCGGCCGAGGCATAGGTGGCGATGCCCGCGGCGTCGTTGCCGGCGTTCGCGGCGACCAGGCCGGGGCCGGCAATCATCGCGATGGCCGCGATGCGGCGCCGGCCCTTGCGCCGGGCGGGCGAGGCCGCGGCGACGGCCGGCGCGGCGGTGACAGGGGCGGTGTCGAGGTCGCGGGTCACTTGAGGAGCCTCCGGAAGTGCAGGCGCCCGCGCTCGGGCAGCAGGGTGTCGAGGATGTCGTCGGCGAGGATCCGGCCCAGCGGGCGCTCGGTCTCGTCGACCACCAGCAGGGAGGTGGCCCGGGCGGCGACCAGCTGATCGGCGGCCTCGGCGAGGCGGGTATCGGGGCGGACCGTGACCGGCGGACCGAACTGGGCCAGCCACTCCACCAGATCCCCAACCGGCGCGGCGTCCTCCGCGACCGCCACGTCGAACAGCGGGATGTCGCCGACCAGTCGACCATCGTCATCCAGCACCACCACGGAGTCGATCTCGGTCCGGTGCTCCGCCTGCGCGGCCAGCTCCGCCCTCACCTGGGCGACCGTCTGCCCGGCGCGGGCGGTGACCAGCACGGTGGTCATCGCACCGCCCGCCGTACCCTCGCGGTGGGTCAGCAGGGCGCGCAGCTCCGACGCCTCGCCGACCGGCATCCGGGCGAGCAGGTTCTCGCGCTCGCCCGGCTGGAGGTCGCGCAGCGCGTCGGCGGCCTCGTCCGGCTCCATCTCGTCGAGCAACCGGGCGGCGTGCTCGGGCGGCGCCTCGCGGAGCAGGTTCTCCAGCTCGGCCGGTTCCATCTCCTCCAGGGCGTCCGCGGCGTGCTCCGGCTCCAGCCAGCCAAGCAGCTGCTGGCGCTCGTGCCGGCCGAGGTCCTCCAGGATGTCCGCGAGGTCGGCTGGGCGCAGCTGGTGCAGGGCGGAGCGGGAGGCGCGCAGCCGTACCTCGGCGGGGCCGTGGGTGGCCTGCTCGCCGAAGGGGGCGACGGACTGCCAGTCCAGGACGCGGTCCGGGGTGGGGCGCACCTGCCAGCGGCGAGGGCCGAGCCGGCGCAGCAGGGTCGCCAGCGACACGTCCACCCCGATGAGCACGGTGCGGTCGACCTGTGGCGCCAGGTACAGGTCGGCGGCGCGGGTGACCTGAACGCCGTCCACGTCCACCAGCTGGTGGTCCATCACCTCGCGGGCGAGCAGCACCTCGCCGGGCCGGCGGACGTACTCGCGCAGGTCGACGCGGGAGGTCCGCAGTCCGACCCGCCCGGCGTGGATCTTGCCGATGGCCGTGGCGGGAAGGAAGGTGCGGCGGCGCCCGATCCGGAGGATCAGTCCGGTGACCGGCGGGTACGGCTCGGGCCCGTAGAGGCGGGCGACGATGTCGACGACGCGGCCGACGTCCTCGCCGGGCTGGTTGGTGACCGGGCCGCCGACCAGCCCGGCGACAGAGACCAGGGAGGCCCGGACCGTGCGGGTGGTGGCGGCACGGCGCTCGAGATCGACCTTGCGGTCGCGCAGGCGGGCCGTGGTGGACATGAGCAGAGTGGTGGAAGCCATGGGTGAGCACCCCCTTGCCTCGGCTGGGACGAGGCATCAGGCGGCACCGGGGCACACCTCCACATTCCCTGGCTCGTGCGGCAGGCCGTGCGCGGGGTGATACCGCCGCACGGCAACGCGTCTCGCCGTGGTGCCGAGCGAGAAGGCCGCTACGGGTTGAGCGATTCAGGGAAGGAGGGGCTGCCCCGGGCCGGTGAAGGACGGCGAGGACAACACGATGAAGGGCCGACTATGGCCCGGACTACTGTCCATCTCGCCTCCTCCCGATCACGGCCACGATCCGACGTCGCGGCGGCACGGCAAGGGGAACCGGGCCCACAGCCTGGTACACCCCCAACTCGTCAGAGCTTTGGCACTCCACGGCGTGTCCCGCGTTCTGCGGGAAGCCACTTGGGGTCACCCCTTAGGTCGGGGAGACCTGTCCTGATCCGGAGCGTCTCTCGACGGGTGGGATCAGTGGCCTGTGTCCGTGAAGACGCCTCACCGAACGAGGTGTCTGTTCAAACCTGCGCAAGGATAGGCCTACCCAGCTCGCGAAGCCCAATCCTTGACCGGACCTTGACTCGCTCGGGCAGGGGGTCCCGATCACAACGGCCGCCCCAGGAGGCACCGCTGGAATCTCGGAACCCGTCGACTTGCGGGTGGTACGACCGGCCATGCCGGCAGGCGAGCAGTGCGGGCGGCACTCGGGACCGCAGACATCCGCCGGCGCATCGAGGAGTGGCGTCGTGCCGCTCAGTAGGGCAGTCGGCGGCCGGACGGCGTTCGCAGGTCCGGTGGCGGGGGCTCGTGGGGGCGAGTCGGCCGGGTGACGACCTTGATCCGGACCATCGTGGCCACCTCCTCGTTCGGGCTTCGTGCTCCGCTCTGCCGTCGCCGGACGGGGACGTCACGGGTGGGGCCTCCGGGCTCCGGCAACTGGGCCGGTCGGCCCTCGTGGCGAACGCCGTGCCCACCTAGCGTGGGAGCAGGATCCAGGTCACCGGGCCGAGGAGGACCGCCATGACATCCGCGAGTTCCGACAGCACGACGCGTTCCGTCGTCCTCGGCGTCGATGCGAACGACACCGGCCGGATGAGCGCCGCCTGGGCCGCCGACGAGGCCGACCGCCGGGGGCTGCCGCTGCGGCTGGTGCACGCCGTCCCGTCACTGTTCCGCGAGTTCCGGCCCTTCGACGAGGGCCGCTACCACAAGGCGCTGCGCGAACGGGCCGACCAGGCGCTCGACCGGGCCGCTGCCGTGGCCCGCGAGCGGCACCCCGGACTGACCGTGACCACCTTCGTGGCCGAGGACGTCCCGGCTCCCGCACTGTGCCGGGAGTCCCGCCACGCCGCACTCGTCGTCGTCGGCTCGCGCCGACTGAGCCGGGCGGCGGAAGAACTGAGCGTCTACTCGGTGGCCGTCCCGGTGAGCGCTCAGGGCCACTGCCCGGTCGTCGTCGTCCGCGATCCCGAGCACATCACCCAGGACCCGCCGTACGTCGTGGTGGGCGTGGACGGCAGCCCGTCCTCGGACGCCGCCCTGGACTTCGCCATCGACCTCTCCGCCGAACGGCACGCCGCCCTACGGGTCGTGTGGGCCTGGCAGCGCCTGCCGGTCGCCCATCTCGACGAGTCAGCCGCCGAGCAGGCGCTCCGGCGGATGCTCTTCGAGACCACCGCCGGGCGCCGCGAGCTCCACCCCGACGTGGCCATGACCCACGAACTGGTGCGCGGCCACCCGGTCGAGGAACTCGCCCGCGCCTCCGAGCACGCCTTGGCCGTGGTGGTCGGCCGTCGCGGCAACGGCGGCTTCACCGGTATGCGCCTCGGCTCCGTCCCCCACGGCCTGCTGCACCGGGCGCACTGCCCGGTCGTGACCGTGCCAGCTCACCCGTAGCGGAACGGGACGTGGTCGGCAGCGACGAGACCCACCAGCACGTCCTGGCACGACTCGCCGACCGGGAGAGCGAGTTGCGCGCCCTGGCACCCCAGGTACTGGTCTCCCGCTCTGGCTCTGCCGTGACCGCCGAGGCCCTGAAGGCTGCGGCGACGGCCGGCTGCTCGTCCTGGGTCGCCGGGTCCGGCGGATGCCGCTCGGAGCCCAGCTCGGTCCGGTGGCGCACGCTGCGATCCATCACGTCGGTTGTCCGGTCGTGATCGTCCCGCACCGCTGTCGTGCCCGTCCGGCGACCCGATCCGGTCCGAACGGCCCACCTCCGCGCGGAAGTGCCGGAGCGAGAATGGAGTCGACGAAAGGTGGAAACCATGCACACCGTGATCGTGTACGAGAGCATGTACGGCAACACCCGGGAGATCGCCGAGGCGATCGCCGAGGGTGTCCATCAGGCCGACCCCGGAGCGGCCGTGGACTGCCTCCCGGTTGCCGAGGCCGACGTCGGGCTCATGCGGTCGGCGGACCTGCTGGTGGTCGGCGGCCCGACCCACATGCACGGCATGTCCTCCGGACTCAGCCGCCGGATGGCCGCCACGGCCGAGGCGCACAAGGAGGGCCACGAGGAGGCCGCCGCCGAAGCGCGGGAGACCGTCGAGGGTCCGGGCCTACGCGCCTGGTTCCACGACCTTCCGAAGACCGAACCCGGCACACACGCCGCCGCGTTCGACACCCGGGTCGACATGCCCCGGGCCGGCGGCGCGGCCAACGGCATCGCCCACCGGCTCTCCCACCACCACTACGACGTGGTCGCCGAACCCGAGGGCTTCATCGTCGAGGACAACGACGGCCCGCTGCGCGCCGGCGAACTCGACCGCGCCCGCACCTGGGGCGCGAACCTCGTCTGACGTCCGATCGGGCTCCGGCCGGCTCCGCTCCAGCCCGGGGCTGGTCAGCAGGGCCCGGCATGACGGTCCTCCGCCAGTCCTCGCTGTCCCGGATTGGCGAGCACGTTCGGGTATCCCGTCTGCCCGGCCTGCCGTACGGCGTCGACTCGCGGTCGTCCGGGGCATCCGGGCCGGAGGAGTGCGGCGGCCACAGCAGGGAGCCGGCCGCACGGGCCCTCCGGGACCGCTGCGCGTGCCGCAGGTGCGGCCTCGTGGATCACCCTGGCCCGGGCGGCGTACCGGCGATCGCGCGAGACTGGTCGAGGGGCGGAGGACTGGGAGTGGACGGGATGTCTGACGGCGGAGGCGGCGGTTGCCCGCATTGGTCGGCGAGCTGGCCGGTCTGGTCCGGCTGGCGCACACCGCCCTGCACGGTGCGACGTCCGTCCTCACGGACCCGGCCGACGGCGGGGACGGGATCCCGGGTGCTGAGAACGCGATCAGGCCCTCCAGCAGGGCTTCGAAGACGCCGGCGTCCCTCCACTGCCGGAAGCGGTTGGAGACGGTCGACCAGGCGCCGAGCTCCTGTGGCATCTCCCGCCACTGCCCGCCTGTCTTGAATCGCCAGATCACGCCCTCGAACTGCTGCCGCAGCCGCTCCGGGTACGGGCCGTACTCGCCGATCGGCAGGTATGGCTCGATGTACTCCCACTCCGCATCCGTAAGTTGCGCTCGCGTCACGCAAGATGGTTGATGTGTGTCGTTGACTGACGCGCAGTGGGCGCGGCTCGAGCCGCTGCTGCCGGAACGAACACCCAAGCGAGGTCGGCGGTGGCGTGATCATCGGCAGGTTATCGACGCGATCGCATTCAAGTACCGCACTGGGACTGCGTGGACCGACCTGCCAGGACGGTTCGGATCCTGGAAGGGGGTCTATAACTGGCTACGGACCTGGGCGCGCACGGCGTCATGGCGCATCCGCGGCCGGCGGCCGTCCGGCAGTACCGTGACGGCTGCGAGGTGGATGTGGTGCACGACGTGCTGGACCGCGACCCACCGCTACCCCGGCTCGCCCTGCGGTGCCAGGCCGGTGTTCCGGCGATCACCCGGGGCGCCAGCTGCCCGCCAGGATGAACCGCCAGACCCGGGCTCTACGTACTTTCTGGTAGTGGTCAACAGAGATGAGACGTACGGAAAGTGGTGCGCATGACCCAGCTGGAGCGGAACTGCCCAGCGGCCCTGCTGCTGCTCGAGGGGGCCGGTCACGGACACCGCCGCCGTGCTCGCCGCGGCCCGCGGCCTGCACGCCTGGGACCCGCGGCGGCCGGCGGTCGGACAGTTGCTGGAACACCTGCTGGACCACGGCGACGACGCCCGGGCCAGGTCTCCGCACCAGGGCCGGAACCAGCTCGCACCGTTCGACGACTCGAACGTCATCCCCATCCCGACGGCCCGCATCGAACGCCGACAAGCCGTCACCGGCCTCATCAACGAGTACCACCGAACAAGCTGACCATCCGACAAACCCCCGGCTCACAGCCGGTGAAGCCATTTTGAAGCACTACGGGCCACTCGGCCTGGATGATCTTGCAGTGTTAGGATTTTCAGGTCGGAGTAACTCGCCACAGGCTCCGATGCACCCTCGTTAGAGATGAACGGAGAGTGTCGTGCCGAAAACCCACACTACTCCGGCGGGAGAATTTTCGCCGACGTTATTGTCAATAGCTTTGACCGGTCCTCACGGCGTCGGATCGATTTGCCCTTCCTGGCTGGAAGACCAGCTGATACGCGAACCCCACGAGGTCCGTTCGAGCGATGACGTCCTTTTGTTTTACGGACCCGGCATGACCCAGGAAGTGAGGCGGTTCTCGATCGAGTCGGACGTCGAGCTGCCGCCTGTCACGACTGTGGGCTCCGCTTACGGTCCCGTCCCAGCCGGGCCGTACGGAACGGACGAGTGCCATGGGTAATGACCAGAACGGCTGCGAAGTGTCCCAGCCGGTCGGCGACTGCGTTCTCAGCTCGGTCCAGGTCAGGATCCTGGAGGGCATTGCGGCCGGCTTCTCCAGCGGGCGACTTTCGAGAGAGTTATACCTCAGTTCGAAGACCATCGACTATCACGTCCGCGTCATGTCCGACAAGCTGCAGGCGCCGAATCGTGTCGCGTTGGTTTCGAGGGCGTTCGTCCTCCAGATTCTGCGAACAGATTCATGGCCCCCGCGCATTGCGTATGAAGCTGTGGATTAATGCCCGGCGGTTCGCGAGATCGTAATCCACACGTTCTGCACGAACTGCATTTTGTGTCATGTTTCCCGGACGTTTACTTTATCTCGCTCCTTCTGGTCAGGTCGGAGGTCAGACGCTGACCGGCCACGAGTGCGCGGGCCAAGCCGTGACCTGGCTCGGCGATCTGCTGCAGCGTGGCGTCGATGTCGGCCGTGGACGTGGTGGTCACGACTGCACCGGCACCGGCGCGACGCCGCCAACCGGCACCTCGTGCCCACCATGATCTGGCGGGGGGTCCGCCGCGTGGCCACCGAGAGGGGGACCTCGTCCTTGCGTGGCAAGGGCATTCCCAAATCGATGGTCGTCAATGTTCCTCCCCTGAATGAACCGGCCAGGTGCCGGGGTCGTCGATGTCTGCTGACGCCGGTGCGGCGTCGAGGCCGGTCAGCAGCCCCACCACGACCCTGGTGATGTTCTGCGCGGTCAGCCCGCAGGCGGCGAGCACCTCGGCCCTGGTGCCGTGGCTGAGGAACCGCCTCGGGATGCCGAACTCGCGCAGCGGGGTGTGCACGTCGGCGTCCCGCAGCGCCTGCGCGATCGCGGAACCGACACCACCCGCGCGGCTGTTGTCCTCGACCGTGATCGCGAGCCGGTGGCGGCGGGCCAGGTCGGCCAGCGCGGGGTTGACCGGGGTGACCCATCTCGGGTCCACCACCGTCACCCCGATGCCCTGTGCCCGCCCACCGTCGGCGACGGTGAGCGCGAGCCCGGCCAGCGCACCTACCGCGATGATCAGCACGTCCAGCCGGCCGGAACGGCGCAGCACGTCAATCCCGTTGAACGTGGCGGTGGCGGGCAGGTCCTCACCGGCGGGGCCTTTGGGGAACCGCAGCAGTGTCGGACCTTCGTGCCACGCCACCGCCTCAGCCAGCAGTTCGGCCAGCCTGGTGCCGTCCCGCGGCGCCGCGATCCGCAGCCCCGGCACCACCTGCAGCACCGACAGGTCCCACATGCCGTTGTGGCTCGGCCCGTCGTCGCCGGTCACCCCGGACCGGTCGAGGACGAACGTCACCGGGCGGCGGTGCAGCGCGACGTCCATGAGCAGTTGGTCGAGCGCGCGGTTGACGAACGTGGAGTAGATGGCCACCACCGGGTGCACACCGCCCATGGACAACCCGGCGGCCATCGTGACCGCGTGCTGCTCGGCGATGCCGACGTCGATCACCCGGTGCGGAAACCTGCGCTGCAGCGGCAGGAGCCCGGTCGGCTCGGTCATCGCGGCCGTGATCGCCACGAGGTCGTCGCGCTGCTCGGCCAGTTCGACCAGCTTCTCGCCGAACACCGACGTGAACGACGGGGGCGATACCTTCAGTGCCTGCCCGGTGTACGGGTCCATCGGTTTGACGGCGTGGCCGAGATCGAGGTCATTGGTCTCGGTGTGCCGGTATCCCTTGCCCTTGGCGGTGATCACGTGCACCACCACCGGCCGGCCCAGTGCGACCGCGCGGCGCAGGGAGTCCTGGACGGCGGGGAGGTCGTGACCGTCGACGGGGCCGAGGTAACCGAGCCCGAGTTGTTCGAACACGCCCGGCCCGCGCCCGGCGCGCAGGTCGGCCAGGTGCTCGGCCAGCCCGCCGACGGTCGGCGCGTAGGAGCGTTGGTTGTCGTTGAGCACGATGACGAGCGGCCGCTCCGGCCCGCCCGCGATGTTGTTGAGCGCCTCCCAGGCCATGCCGCCGGTCATCGCGCCGTCGCCGATGATCGCGACGGTCGCCCGGTCGCGTCGGCCGAGGTGGGCGTCCGCCCTGGCCAGCCCGTCCGCGTAGGACAGCGCGGTGGACGCGTGCGAGTTCTCCACCAGGTCGTGCTCGGACTCCTCCCGGCTCGGGTAGCCGGAGAGCCCGCCCGACTTACGCAGCCGGTCGAACCCGGCCTGGCGGCCCGTGAGGATCTTGTGCACGTAGGACTGGTGCCCGGTGTCCCACAGCAGCCGGTCCCGCGGGGACTCGAACACCGTGTGCAACGCGATGGTCAGCTCGACCACACCCAGGTTGGGCCCGAGGTGTCCCCCGGTCGCGGAGACCCGCTCGATCAGGAACGCGCGGATCTCCCCGGCGAGGTCGCGCAGCTCCCCGGCGGTCAACTCACGCAGCCGCGCCGGGTCGCGCACGGTTTCCAGCAGCGCCATGTCGAACAGTGCTCCTCACCGGGCGTGGTGGGCGGCCGCGGCCGCCCACTCGGTCAGTTCGGGCCGACTGCCCGGCGCGATGCCGGTTCGGCCGACGATCGGTCCCGACCGGTCACGGCGCGTCCGCCACTCCGGTCAGCCGCGTGGGCGGGAAGAACACGATGTCCTCGGTCGCCACCCGTTCCACGGACGTGTCCGCGTAACCCAGTTCGGCGAGCCGGTCGAGCAGCTGGTCGACGAGGATCTCCGGCGCGCTCGCCCCGGCGCTCACGCCGACCGTGCTCACGCCGGCCAGCCACGTGGGGTCGAAGTGCGTCACGTCCGGCACCAGTTCAGCCCTGCCGCCGAGCCTGCGCGCCACCTCGACCATCCGGATCGAGTTGCTGGAGTTGGTCGAACCGACCACCAGCACCAGGTCGCAGCGGTCCACGATGGCCCGGATGCCGTCCTGGCGGTTCTGGCTGGCGTAACAGATGTCGTCGGTGGCGGGCCCGCGCAGGTCGATGAACCTGCGCTGGAGCACGGCGATGATGTCCCTGGTCTCGTCCACCGAGAGCGTGGTCTGGGTGAGGTAGGCGACTGCTGCGTCGGAGGGAAGGTCCAGTGCCTCCGCGTCGGCAACCGTCTCGACGATGATCGTCTGGTCGGGAGCGTGCCCGTAAGTGCCCTCGACCTCCTCGTGGTCCGCATGCCCGACCAGCAGCAACGTCCGCCCGTCGCGGGCGAACCGGCGGGCCTCCTGGTGCACCTTGGCCACCAGGGGGCAGGTCGCGTCGAGCACGTCCAGCCCGCGTGCCTCCGCGTTCTGCCGCACCTGCGGGGAGACGCCGTGCGCGGAGAAGACACACACCGCGCCCTCCGGTACCTCCTGCTCGGAATCGACGAACCGGACTCCCCGGCGCTGGAACTCGCGCACCACGTAGTGGTTGTGCACGATCTCCTTGCGGACGTAGATCGGCGCGCCGTGCTGTTCCAGCGCGAGGTCGATGATGGCTATCGCCCGGCGTACACCGGCACACAAACTCCGTGGCTCGGCCAGCAGGACCCGCTTACCGTCACTCATCCCACTCCGTTCCGTGCCATGACGTTTGCGTTGAAACGCCTGGCCTGCGTTGCCGAACAGGGCATCCACGCCGGTCGGTAGAAACCGGGCCCTTCTGGGGAAGTCTTGTCTGCCGTTTGGTGCCGGCTTAATAGCCGGACTCGAAGTACGGCCTTGGGTGCCGCCCAGCAGCTACCAATCTGCACAGTACTCCAATCCGGTCCTCACACCGTCTCCGTTTGGGGTTTTTCCTAAAGTCGAAGCTGCTCACGCCGCGTCGTTGACACGACCGGGACCGTCCTCCAGGATGGCATCCAATAGCCGCCGCTCAATTTTGGGCGACTCAGGATTCCGGATCGTGAGAGCGGCCCTGCATTTCGAACGAGGCGCCGCTCGTGCCGCAAGCCACGGAATCCGGTCCGGCGATCCTCGTTAAACCACGTATCCTCGCCAAAATTCATGACGCGCGCAGCGCAACGACCGAAGCAGGCCATTCGCCAACGTCGTCGGCATCAGAGCTCTGGAGGAGTGACCGTGTCAAATCTGCTGGATGAACTTTCGAGTTCCCCTCAGGCAGCGCTGGAGCCTCAGGACGAGGTAAGAATCGTTGGCCAGTACTACGACGACAAAACAGCCAGGCTTGTCCGCAAATACGGGCCCGGCCCCAGGATTCACTACCACGTGGGTCACTACCCTTCGGCTGAAACGCCGCTGCATCCCGACGATGTGACGCCGGATGCCATTCGCCGCAGCATCCGGGACCACCAAGAGGGTCTGCTGCGGTACGCGGCCAAGATCTGGGGCGCTGAACACCGGCTGTCGGGGCGAATCCTGGACGTCGGCTGCGGTCTCGGCGGGGGCTCGCTCTTCTGGGCGCGGGAGTACGGCGCCGACGTCACGGCGGTCACCAATGCGCCGGAACACGCGCCGATCGTCAACAAGTTCGCGCGGGAATGCGGCGTGGACGAGCGGGTCCGAACCCTGGTCTGTGATGCGATGCATCTCCCCCTGGACGGCCCCTATGACGCAGCAGTAGCGATCGAGAGCAGCGGATACTTCAACCGTCCGCAGTGGTTCGAGCGTCTGGCGCAGGTGCTTCGTCCGGGCGCGAGTGTGTGCATCGAGGAAGTGTTCATTACACGCCCTCACGGGGCCGATGTGTGGGCCGAATACTTCTACACGAAGCCGGCCACGGTGCTCGACTACGCAGAAGCCGCGCAGGCTGCGGGCTTCGAACTGGTCGATGAGGTCGACGCCACGTCAGAGACCCTGCCGTTCTGGGAGGAGAGTGTCGCCTGGACGAAGGCGGTACTGGACACCGACAGCAGCCTCTCTGCAGTTGACCGCAGGAACCTGAGGATATCTCTGCTGGCGAACCAGGCGCTCTGCGCTGAATGGCAAGCAGGAGGCATGCAGCTGGGCTTCTTGCGCTTCGAGCGTAAGTGAGCGCGAAGAGTAGCAGACAGCCGGTTTGTTGACCTGGCAGCACTGGTTACCAGTGGTTGTCAGTAGATCACGCAGGCGCTGGGCTGGGGTTCCCCAGCCCAGCGCAGCGGGTTTCCGCCCGCCTTTCGATGTGACTGCCGCCTAGGTGTCGCCAACCATCTCCTCGACGCGTTCCCCGGCTCGTGGCTCGCGGTCGACCCGCAGGATCTGCGGTGGCGTACCAACACGATCATTCGCGGGCTCACCGCCGGTACGGCTGAACCGCCGCCGACTTCCCGCCACCTTCACGACGATACGGAGTTCCTCATGACGCTCGGACAGTCTCCCGCTCACAGCGACGTCCGCAACGTGTACGACGGGTTCGGTCGGATCTACGGTTCCGTCTGGGGCCCCAATATCCACTACGGCTACTGGGAGAACGAGGCCGACGACAGCTCCGTCGAGGTGGCCACGGACCGCCTGACCGACCTGATGATCTCTGGTCTCGCCGCACAGGCCGGCCAGCGGGTCCTGGACATCGGCTGCGGCATCGGCTACCCCGCGCAGCGGCTCGTCCGCACTTGTGACGTGAACGTGGTGGGCATCACCGTCAGCCACATCCAGGTGGAGGAGGCCACGGAACTCGCCGCCGAGGCCGGGCTCGCCGACCGGGCCACGTTCCAGTTCGCGGACGCGATGGACATGCCCTTCCCCGACGGCTCGTTCGACGCGGCCTGGGCGTTCGAGTCGATGTGGCACATGCCCGACCGGGCCCAGGTGCTCTCCGAGGCCGCCCGCGTGCTGCGCCCCGGCGGCCGCCTCGCCATCGCCGACGTCATCCAGCGCGACCCGATCAGCCCTGAGGGACGCGTGGTCCTGGACCACATCTCCGAGAACTACGCGGTGCGCTCCCTGGGCACTGTGGACGAATACCGGGTGGCGTTGGCCGCCCACGGTTTCGTCGACGTGGAGATCCGTGACATCACCGACAACGTCATCCGTACCCTCGGGCTCATGGCCGACGCCTTTGATACTGTCCGCGACAAGCTGGCCGACCTGGTCGGCGAGGAGCACGCCGAGTCGCTCATCCACAACGTGCGCAGGTTCGGGGCCATCCCGGAGAGCGGCTACCTCTTCCTGACCGCGGTCCGCGCCTGACCGCGGGCGCCGTCCCCGGTTCTCAGCTCGGCGTCTCATGGCGCAAGGCTGGGGTCGAGGTACTTCCTGACGCTTCCTGAACAGGGCCCTCCGGCGGTTGAGCGAGATGTCTGACGTCTCAACTCGACGTCCGGAGGGCCTCGTTGTTTGTCCATCCTGCATCACCGGACCTGCCGCACGGCCCATCAGCAGTCCGACAAGCCGAAACGGCCCGCCAGTTCAACTGACGGGCCGTCACGCCGTGCTGGGGCTAGCCGGCATCCGGATCTGTAGAACCCAGGATCCTCACCGCAGGGGTCAGCGTGTCGTCCAGATCCCCGACGACCGCCCGGATGCCCGTCCTCACTGCCGTACCCGCAACTCGGTCAACGCCCGAAGCGGAAACACCGGCCGGTGATGTGGCGGCTGCCCTGGCGCCAGGGTCAGACCCGGCATCCTGGTGGCGATGGCCTCTACCGCGATCTCCAGTTCCGCGCGGGCGAATCCGGCTCCGAGGCAGAAATGGATGCCGTGCCCGAACGCGAGATGCGTGGCAGACCGGCTGTCCGGACTGAACGCGGCCGGACATGCGCGAGAGCGGCTGTCCCGGCCGGCCGCTCCGTACAGCAGAAGCAGCCGACTCCCCGCGGCCAGGTGGACGCCACCGACCACTACGTCACGGACCGCGGTCCGGTACATGCCCGCCAGCGGGCTGTCGAACCGCAGCCCCTCCTCGACGAGGTCCCGTACGGCGATCGTCCCGTCGACGACCTCGGCCCAGCCGCCGGGTGACTGAAGCTGCTGGTAAAGGATCGTGCCGAGCGCCTCGGCACAGGTCATGTGTCCCGCGAAGATCAGGGTGGGGACCTGGACGGAAACCTCGTCAGCGGTGAGCGTGCGGCCCGCCTTGCCGTCGTGGAGCAGCTCACTGATCAGGTCGTCCTGCGGTGCGGCCAGCCGCTCCTGCACGAGTGAACGGGCGAACGCTCCGAAGTCCATCAGCCCGCGGGCGAATTCACGCAGCCGCTCAGGATCGGCGTTGCTCTGCGACATCATGAGCTCGATGCGCTGCTCGGACCACGTGCGGCAGCGGTCGTAGTAATCCTCCGGGACCCCGAGGCGCCGGCAGATCACCTCGAGGGCGTACGGAACGGCGAACGCCGAGATGAAGTCGAACTCCGTCAAGACCGCGGCACGCTCGACGAGGTCGGTGGCGATCGCACGGATCGTGGGTTCGAACGCTCTGACCCTGGCCGGCGTGAACCCGGCGTTGAGCACTTCCCTGACCCTGGCGTGCTCGGGCGGGTCGAGTGAGCCGACGGCCACCGCATCAGCGCCGCGCCAGGTGCGGAACATCCGACTCACGTCCTCGGGCAGTGCGGCCGCGGGACGAGGGTTGTGGTCACGCGCCGAGAAGCTTTGGTCGTCCCGCAGCACGGCAACCATGTCCTCGCGCCGGGTGACGCACCACGCGCCGAGCAAAGGGGCGTAGAACACCGGTTCCGTCTCTCCGATGTCGGCCAGAAATGAATACGGGTCGTCGCGATGTGCGCCGTACGGGTCGAACGACCTGACTTCATGCAATTGCTCAGAATCAACTGGCATAGCCATTCAGCCTCTCAAGCTTTCGGTGAACCATTCCCGGCAATGATCAGTGACGTCGTGTGATACTGCTCGGCCCGCCGGGGCGACCCAGGGTCGCAACGTCCGCCCGTCGCGGGCGAACCGGCGGGCCTCCTGGTGCACCTCGGCCACCAGGGGGGCAGGTCGAGCACGTCCAGCGCGCGCCGTGCTGTTCCAACGCGAGGTCGATGACGGCTATCGCCAGGCGTACACCGGCACAGAAACCGAGCCCTTCTCAGGAAGTCTTGTCTGCCGTTTGGTGCCGGCTTAATAGCCGGACTCGAAGTACGGCCTCGGGTGCCGCCCAGCAGCTACCAATCTGCACAGTACTCCAATCCAGTCCCCACACCGTCTCCGTTTGGGGTTTTTCCTAAAGTCGAAGCTGCCCACGCCGCGTCGTTGACACGACGGGAGAGGTCGTTCAGGATGACAGGCGGAACGATCACGCAAATTCCGGTGCATCACTCCGGGTCCGGATTGCGCGTAGCTGCGGGAGCTGCCTACGCATTGACCTGTAGTGAGATCGGGTGATCATGAGCTTTGCGCAATCATTCGTCCATCCAGCGCAGTGATTTCCAGTGGTGCAATTCGCGAACGCCATGCGCGTAGGCTCTGACCACGAATTGGGAAGGCGCGCGACCGAAGGAGAATCCCGATCAGCGCACTCGACACCTCGTCGACCGGGCTCCAAGCCTTCCTGTCGCCGAAGATGGTGCAATCCACGGTACTGCCCGTTATGCGGCAGCAGACTTCCGCACTGCAGCCGATCCTGGCCCGGATCTGCTCCTACCACCTCGGCTTCATCGACGAACACGGTGACCCCAGCGGTGCGGAGGGCGGCAAGCTGACCCGCGCCGCCCTCATGATGGCGGCGGCTGATGGCGTCGGCCTACGGCCGGAGGACGTGCGGTGCCAGGCGGCAGCACTGGAGTTGCTGCACAACTCGACCCTGATCCACGACGACATCATCGACGCGGACGAGCTGCGTCGCGGCCGCCCGGCCGCGTGGAAGGTGTTCGGCACCAGTCTGGCCATCCTGGCCGGGGACGCGTTGCAGGCTCTTGGGCTGCAGATGGTCGTCGCCGACCCCGGCCCCGGCCGTGCGGAAATCTCCAGCCTGTTCGCCGAAGCCCTCGGTCTGGTTCTCGCGGGCCAGGCTCGCGAGCTCACCGTCCGGCTGGGTCCGGGCACCGGCATCGCGGAGTACGACCGGATCGTGGAGGAGAAGACGTCCGCGCTGCTGGAGTGCGCGCTGGTGACGCCCGCATTGCGGGCGGGCAGACCGGAGCACGTCCTGACTGCCCTGCGCAGCGCAGGCCGGCATCTGGGCCTGGCTTTTCAGATCTTCAACGACGTCGAGGACATCTGGGGCGACCCCGCAGTGACCGGCAAGCCCGTCCGGAGCGACATCCTGCGGCGCAACCCTTCTTTTCCGGTGCTGGCGGCCTTGTCCACCGACAGCCCGGCCGGCGAACGACTGCGCCAGCTGTGGCACGCCGACGGCAGCACGGCAGCGGACCTCCAGGAGATGGCCGACCTCGTCGAGGAATCCGGCAGCCGGCACACGGCCGAGCAGCTGTCCCGCAGCCATCTGGACTCGGCTCTGGAGCACCTCGGACGAGCCGAGCTGTCCCCGGCCGCGTCCGCCGAACTGACCGCCTTGTTCGACCGCATCGTCAATCGCACGCCATGACGTACATCGTGATCATCCTCGACAAGGTGGTCTGAACCTCGATTCCGGCGGAGGCCGTCAGTGAGTACCCCAGCTCAATTGCCTTTCGAGCAGACGAATGTGCTGCAACTCGCGCCAGGGCTGCGCACGCTCCGATCCCAGGGCGCGGTCCATCGGGTTCGTACTGCCGAGGGCGTCGAGGCGTGGCTGGTCACCGGTCATGCCCAGGTGGCGCAGCTGCTCGACGATGACCGGCTCAGCCGCTCCAATCCCGATCCGGAGGCCGCGGCGAAGGACAGCGGGTCGGCGTTCCTCGCCGGCCTGCTGGGCGACTTCGCCACCGACCACGCTCGGTTGCGTGCGCTACTGGAGCCGCACTTCTCACCCGAGCGGATGCTGGCGCTGCGGCCCCACGTCGAAGAACTGACCGGGCGGCTCCTGGACGAACTGGCCGGGCAGAAGTCACCGGTGGACCTGCGCCAGATGTTGGCGCTGCCGCTGCCGCTTCAGGTGATGTGCCAGTGGTTGGGCGTACCCCGGGAGGACAAGGACCGGTTCGGCAGCTGGATCCAGGACGCCGCCAACGTCGGGGACCCGGTCAGGTCCAAGCAGGGACTGGGCGAGTTGTTCGGCTACTGCAGGCAACTCGTCGCGGACAAACGGCAGAATCCCGGCGATGACGTGATCTCCCGGATCTGCGCGACCGAGGGGATCAGCGACAACGAGGTCCTCGGGCTGACGGCGTTGTTGCTGTTCGGTGGCTATGAGACCACGGTGGCCCGGATCGGCACCTGCGTGTCGCTGCTGCTGGCCAACCCCGAGCAGTGGCAGGCGTTGCTGGACGACCCGGGCCTCGTCCCCGGCGCGGTCGAGGAAACCCTGCGGATGTCGATGCCGAACCCGCACAACGGCGGCATGCCCCGTTATGCGCTGACGGACTTCGAGATCGACGGAGTCACCATCCGGGCCGGCGACTTCGTGCTGCTGAACATCATCGCGGCCAACCACGACGAGACGGCCTTCGCCGACCCCGGCCGGATCGATGTCGCTCGCAACACCGCGGACAGCCTCGTGTTCGGGCGCGGCGCCTACTCCTGCGTCGGCGCGATGCTGGCCCGGATGCAGCTGCAGGTGTTGCTCACCCAGCTCGTCGCGCGATTCCCCACCATGCGTCTGGCTGTCGGTGTAGAGGAGCTGGGGCTGCGCCACAACACGCTGATCGGCGGGTTGGTCCAGCTTCCGGTGACCTGGTGATTGGATCCTGATGCTGCACAAGATATCTACCGGCGTAGTCACGAAGAGCCCGGATTCAGTCCGCGCATATCTCCTGTTGATGCGACTGGACCGGCCTACGGGGTACGTGCTGTACCTGCTTCCAGGGCTGTGGGCCGTCGTCCTCGCCTCCGGGCGACGACCGGACCTGCTGGCGGTGGTGGTCGTCGCTGTCGCGGCGGTGCTGGTGCGCGGCGCGGCCTGCGCGGTCAACGACGTGGTCGACAGGGACGTCGACGCCCGGGTCGCCCGCACCGTGTCGCGTCCTGTCGCGTCGGGGACGATCAGCGTCGGGAACGCACTCCTGTTCGCCGCCGCACAGGCCGTGGTCGCACTGCTGGTCCTGGCGGTGGCGAACGTGGGGACAGCCCTGGTCGTCGGGGCCTCGTACCCGTTGATCGTCGCGTACCCCTTCATGAAGCGCATCTTCTTCTGGCCCTCGGCGTTCCTGGCGCTGGTGATGAGCGTCTACGTGCTGATCGGCTGGACGGCGGTGACCGGGAGCGCCGACTACCCGCTCGCGGTGTCCGGCCTGTACGCCGGCGGGGCCTTCTGGACCCTGATTCACGACACGATCTACTCCCATCAGGACAAGGAGTACGACCGGAACATCGGTGTCAGGTCTTCCGCCAGGGCTGATGCGTTCTCAGCTGGCGGGATGGACCGATTCGTCGGCTCTGGTGCCTGATGGGTGGTTTGCCGGAGTGGAAGCAAGAGACGCGACG